>CAZCZS010000007.1:0-38792 GCA_964503355.1 uncultured Mesoaciditoga sp. | reverse complement strand
AGTGTAGAAAAAGTTAAAGAAATGTTGTTGAATATAGTAGGTGGCACTAAATGATAAGACTGAAAAGCGAACGCGAAATAGATGAAATGAGATATCCAAACGCCGTCGTTGGGGAGGTCTTATCTTACATAAAAGAGTACGTTGTCGAAGGCGTCACCACTTACGATTTGAACAAACTCATCGAAGAGTTTTTCAAAAAAAGAAACGTGATACCCGCTTTCAAAGGATATGCAGGATTTCCCGCGGCAGCCTGCATAAGCTTGAATGAAATGGTAGTGCACGGTATTCCTTCAAAAAAAGTCGTGGTGAAAAACGGAGATTTGGTATCCATCGATGTTGGTACCATACACAACGGATGGTACGGTGATGGAGCGCGCACTTACATCGTTGGTCAAGTGGATGAAAAACGTAAAGAGCTCGTTGAAGTGACGAAAGGATCATTTTTTGAAGGAATAAAGATGTTGAAAGTTGGTAACAGGCTTGGAGATGTTTCCCACGCCATTCAAACATTCGTGGAGTCACATGGCTTTTCCGTCATAAGAGATTACGTAGGGCACGGAATCGGGAGAAATCTTCACGAAGAACCGCAGGTGCCCAATTTTGGAAAAGCGGGGGTGGGAATACCTTTGCGAAATGGACTCGTGATAGCGATCGAGCCCATGGTAAGTATGGGAAGCTGGAGAGTAAAAGTTTTGGATGATGGATGGGGAGTGGTAACTTTGGATGGTTCACCCAGTGCTCATTATGAAAACACGGTGGCCCTTCACAATGGAAAAGTGGAAATTTTAACCATGCCGGAGGGATTGGATGTCTGAAGAAAAAGATGTTATAAGAATAGAAGGCAGGGTACTGGATTCGCTTCCCAGCACCATGTTCAAAGTTAAACTGGACAACGGGCTGGAAATTCTGGCTCACATCTCCGGAAAGATGAGGCAGAATTTCATAAAGATCGTGCCCGGTGATAGGGTTGTCGTTGAACTTTCTCCTTACGATCTTAAAAAAGGACGTATAGTATATAGAAAGAGGAATTAAAAGGAGGTTTTTACCATGAAAGTTAGAGCATCCGTGAAAAAACGCTGTGATGCGTGTAAAATTGTAAGAAGAAACGGTGTCGTGAGAGTTATATGTTCTAAAAATCCTAAGCATAATCAAAGACAAGGTTAAAGGAGGGATCTGAGAGAAGATGGCTCGTGTTCTTGGTGTCGATTTGCCGAATGAAAAACACGCCTTCATAGGATTAACCTATCTTTACGGAATTGGAAGAACGAGGGCGAAAGAGATTTTAAAAGCGACTGGGATCCCGTTTAACAAGAAAATCAAAGAGTTGGACGATAACGAAATCCGAAGTATAACTCAGTACATAAACTCGCATTTCAAAGTTGAAGGTGAACTCAAACAAGAAGTTCAGAGAAACGTGAAAAGACTTATAGAAATAGGCTCTTACAGGGGTCTGAGACATAGACAAGGATTACCGGTTAGAGGTCAAAGAACGAAAACAAACGCGAGGACGAGAAAAGGTCCATCGCACGGTATCAAAGGGAAATAAGATGGGAGAGGTCTTGAATGGCTAAGAACAGTAAGAGTAAATCAAAAACCAGAAAAAGTAGCAAGAAAAAGATTCATGTCGATTACGGAGTGGCCCACGTTTATTCCACGTTCAACAACACGATAATAACTATCTCTGACAAAGATGGAAACGTTTTAACGTGGTCCAGTGGTGGAGATACCGGATTCTCGGGTTCGAAAAAATCAACGCCTTACGCCGCTCAATTGGCCGCCGATAAGGTCGCCAAAGAAGCGTTGAATATGGGTATGAAGAAGATAGACGTGCTTGTTAAAGGTCCAGGGCCGGGTCGCGAATCCGCCGTGAGGGGACTCCAGGCGGCGGGACTGGAAGTTCAAAACATAAAAGACATCACACCAGTACCCCATAACGGTTGCCGCCCGAAGAAAAGACGAAGGATGTAAGGAGGTTCTAAGGATATGGCTAGATACACCGGCTCAGTTTGCAGATTGTGCAGAAGGGAAGGCATGAAGCTTTTCCTAAAAGGAGACAAATGTTACTCAAGTAAATGTCCTTTTGAAAAGAGACCATACGCTCCGGGACAGCATGGAAGAGATAGGATGAAAATGACGCATTACGCCAAACAGTTGAGATCGAAACAGGCCATGAAAAGAACGTATGGGATATTCGAAAAGCAATTCAGAAGATATTTCGATAAAGCCATGAGGGCCAAAGGAGTTACCGGAACGGTACTCGTTCAACTTGTGGAATCTCGTCTTGACAACACGGTTTACAGACTTGGTTTCGCCCTCTCACGTTCTCACGCGAGGCAACTCGTTACGCATGGACACATTCTTGTAAATGGAAAGAGGGTTAACATACCTTCTTATCTTCTTCGTCCTGGAGACGTTATAAAACTTGATGAAAAGTCGCGCTCGAATTCCGACGTCAAACAGGCGATAGAGGCGGCATCTTCAAGGAATGCCCTTCCATGGCTTGAAGTGAATTACGATGAGTTTGAAGGGACGTTCGTAAGATTGCCAGAAAGAGAAGAAGTAGATCTCACGATAGACGTACAAGACATCGTGGAGTTGTATTCTAAATGATGTTATACGTCTTTCGCGCGAGGTGATTAAATGCTTAATTACGTTAAACCTGAAAGGTTTATCATCGAGGAAGAAAAAGAAGAGAGAGGATATCTGTACGCTCGATACGCCGTTCAACCTTTGGAACGTGGTTACTCCATAATGCTGGGAAATTCCTTAAGGAGGGTACTTTTATCCTCTATACCGTCTGTTGCCGTCACGAAGGTTAAGATCAAAGATGTTTATCACGAATACGACACCTTGGTTGGCGTTAAGGAAGACGTGTTACAGATCCTTTTGAACATCAAACAGCTTCAAATAAAAGCCGTGTCTCCGATAAAAGACGAACCAATAGTTTTGATCGTCCAAAAGAAAGGACCTGGAATATTGCAGGCGAAGGATATAACCTGTCCAATGGAAGTGAAAATCGCCAATCCAGATTTGAAAATAGCGACTTTGAACGAGGACGCGGATGTTTACATGGAGCTTTTCGCGGAGGTGGGAAAGGGTTATCTTCCCATTTCTGAAATGGATTTGGGAAATGACATCCAAATCCTTCCAATAGACGGCATATTCAGCCCGGTTGTAAAGGTCAATTTCAGAACGGAAGATTTCAGAGTTGGAAAAAAGACCGATTACGATAGGCTTATCCTTGAAGTTTGGACGAAAAAATCCATAACTCCAAACGAAGCTCTGAAAAAGGCGATTGAGATAATGATAGAGCATTTCGATTTTCTCAACAAGAATTTCCCCGGTGAAGTGCCGACTGTTGAACTTACCGAAAAAGAAGAAGCAACGGAAAAAGTGGAAGAAAAATCCGAGAAAAAAGAAGAAGTGGAAGAAAAATCAAATGAAGAAAAAAACGACGAATATTCGGTGTACGATAAGATGAAAATAGACGAATTGGAATTATCGGTAAGATCGTTGAACTGTTTAAAGCGTGATAAAATAGAAACCGTGGGAGACCTTTTAAGAAGAACGGAAAAAGATCTGCTGCGTATTCGCAATTTTGGGAACAAATCGCTCAAAGAAGTTGACGAAAAATTGAGAGCGTTTGGGCTAAAACTCAAAGCAGAATGATGGAGAGGAGCTTGATGTTATGAGACATAGAGTAAAACTCAAGAAGTTAGGGAGACCAAGTGATCAAAGAAAAGCGCTTATGAAAAGTTTGGTAAGAGAACTCTTCATCCACGAAACAATTGTCACCACCACTCAGAAGGCAAAAGCCGCTTCTCAATTGGCAGAAAAGATCATAACCCATGCGATGAAGAAGGATCTTTCGGCAAGAAGGTACGTTAACACCTTTTTGAACGATCGTAGGTTGACAAATAAAGTTGTGGATGAAATTGCTCCAAGATACAAAGACAGAAAAGGCGGTTACACCCGCATTTTGAAATTGCGCAAAAGACGCGGAGATGGCGCTGAATTGGCCATTTTCCAACTCATAAAAGAAGAGTGAGGTTTTAGACTACCCCGCGTGAGGGGTAGTCTTTTAGATCATGTGGCAGACTATACTTTTTTTCATCGTTATCAATTTTCTTTCAAGTGTGATCGTTTTTCTTGACCACAAAAAGACAACCATCAAAATAAGCTCATTCAACAAAATACTGTACGCTTTCTTCGGAGGAGCAACGGGTATTCTTCTTGCTTGTGTGATTTTCAAAACCAGAATGTTCAAAACAACGGTGTTGTTGATTGCGTTGGCTGAAAACGTGCTCGTTTACATCTTGCTTTATCAGCTGAGCTTTTACTTCAAATGAACTTGAAGTGATTCTATCCTTTTTCGTCCATCACGGGAGGTGATACGTGTGAAATTCTTTTTGGATACGGCGAACATAGATGAGATAAAGGAAGCCGCTTCGTGGGGGATTCTGGATGGCGTTACAACCAATCCCACACTTGTTTCCAGAGAAGGAAAAGTGGACTTCAAAGAACGTATAAGACAGATATGTGAAGTTGTAAAGGGACCTGTAAGTGCTGAAGTCGTTTCGACTGATTACGACGGAATGGTAAGAGAAGCTTTAGAGCTATCGAAGATAGCCGAAAACGTTACCGTTAAAATTCCAATGACGAAAGATGGAATAAAAGCGGTGTCCACACTTTCAAAAGAAGGTGTGAAAACCAACGTTACCCTTGTTTTCAGTGCCAATCAAGCTCTTATAGCGGCGAAAGCGGGTGCGACCTTTGTCAGCCCGTTTATCGGGAGACTGGATGATATAGGTAACGATGGAATGAGCATCTTGAGCGATATATTGGAGATATTCAGGATATACGATGTGAAAACAGAAGTCATAGCCGCCAGCATTCGGCATCCTGAACATGTTAGACAAGCGGCACTTTTGGGCGCTCACATAGCGACCATTCCATTCAAGGTGTTAAGCGCCATGTTCAATCATCCTCTCACCGACAAGGGAATCGAAAGATTTTTGAAAGATTGGGAAGAGTACGAGAAAAATCTATCTTGAAGAAAGGAGAATTTGTTGGTGGATAGTGAGAAAAAATCAGAACGCTCAAATTCCGGAGAAAAACAAACACAGGATAAGATATATCAAATGGATCTGGATATAAAGAAGCTTCAAGAGATGAAGATAAAAGAACTTTACGCCATGGCCAAAAGTTTCGGTATTCAGCGTTTCAGTCAGTACAGAAAAGACGATCTCATATTCGAGATATTGAAAGCCCAAACCGAATCGAACGGTTACAAATTCAAAGAAGGCGTTCTCGAGATTCAAGAAGGGGGATACGGACTCTTAAGGGTAGACGGTTATCTTTCTGGACCAAACGACATATACGTTTCTCCTTCACAGATAAAGAGATTTGGTCTTCTTAACGGAGATGTGGTTTCCGGCCAAACGAGGCCACCAAAAGAGGGAGAGAAATACTTTGCGCTTTTGAGAATAGAAGCGATAAATTACAAACCCATCGAAGAATCGAATGAAAGAGTTTATTTTGAAAATTTAACGCCTCTTTATCCTCAAGAACGTTTCATTCTTGAAACGGAACCTTCCATTCTGGACACTCGCCTTATAGACATATTTTCTCCCATAGGAAAAGGCCAAAGAGGACTCATAGTCTCACCGCCAAAAGCTGGAAAAACGACGATACTCAAACACGTGGCGAACGGGATAGCGAAAAACCATCCTGATACGAAAAGAATAGTACTTTTAATAGATGAAAGGCCAGAAGAAGTAACCGATATGAAAAGATCGGTAGACGCGGAAGTCATAGCCGCTCCATTTGACATGCCGGCGGATAAGCAGATAAAAATCGCCGAACTCACGTTGGAAAAGGCGAAAAGGTTGGTTGAATTCCACTACGATGTTGTCATATTACTCGACAGCATCACGCGTCTTGCGCGAGCGTACAACCTTTATCTTCCACCGTCGGGTAAATTGCTTTCCGGTGGAGTCGACGCGTCCGCGCTTTACAAACCGAAACACTTTTTCGGAGCTGCGCGGAATACCGAAGAAGGAGGAAGTTTGACGATAATAGCGACCGCCCTTGTGGAAACCGGTTCAAAAATGGACGACGTCATATTCGAAGAATTCAAGGGAACTGGAAACATGGAACTGGTACTTTCCAGACAATTGGCTAACAAACGAATATTCCCCGCCATCGATCTTAACCTTTCGGGCACTCGAAAAGAGGAATTGCTTTTGATTGAAAAAGAACTCAAAGATATGTGGCTTTTGAGACGTTTCATGAGTTCGATGACACCGGAAGAAGCGTTGAGCCTTATGATCTCCAAACTGAAAGAGACGAAATCCAACGAGGAATTTTTCTCCCTTTTACAAAACGAAAAGGCCATAAAATAAAAAGGATGGCCGTTGACGACCATCCTTTTATTTTCAGTCAAAACACATCATGGATATATTCCGCGTTTCTTCGTGGCGAACGCGACGCGGTTGGTTGCCACGATGTAAGCCGCCGTTCTCATATCGGTTGAATATTCTTCTTTCGTTTTCCATACTTCGTTGAAAGCGTTGGCCATCATCTCTTCAAGTGCTTCGTTTACCTGTTCGTGTTTCCAGAAGAAAGATTGGAGATCTTGTACCCATTCGAAATAAGAAACCGTGACTCCGCCGGCGTTTGCCAAAATATCTGGAACTATCAATACGCCCTTTTCGTTGAGGACTTCGTCCGCTCCTTCCGCCAAAGGTCCATTCGCACCTTCCACCACGATCTTAGCCTTCACATCTTTGGCGAGTTCTGGTGTTATGGAATTTTCCAAGGCGGCCGGAACGAGGATATCGACATCGAGCTTTTTCAGCTCTTCGTTTGTCATCTTCGATTCGGCCTTCGGGTAATCCGCGATGGTCTTATGTTCCTTTTTGTATTCCATGAGTTCTTTCACGTCAAAGCCGTTGGGGTTGTATATGGCGCCTTTGCTGTCGCTTACAGCGACTATCTTCGCACCTTTTTCGGTCGAAAGTAGCAGAGCGGCGTATTGGCCAACATTTCCAAACCCTTCCACGGCGACCGTGGCCTTAGAAATGTCCATTCCCTTGGCTTTGGCTGCCAAAGCCGCCACAGCCGAAACACCCCTTCCAGTTGCCTCGGTTCTTCCTTGAGATCCTCCAAGACCAACTGGTTTTCCAGTTACGACTCCCATCGAAGAATAACCTACGTTCATCGAATACGTGTCCATGAACCATGCCATGATATCGGGCGTCGTGTTCACATCTGGAGCCGGAATATCCTTGTCAGGTCCCACTATTATGGATATTTCTGAGAAGTACCTTCTCGACACCCTTTCGATTTCTTTTTGAGAATATTTCTTTGGATCGATCTTCACACCGCCTTTCGCGCCACCGTAGGGAAGTCCCATCACAGCGCACTTAAAAGTCATCCAGAAAGCCAAGCTTTTTACCTCATCCAAAGAAACATTTGGATGGTATCTCACACCGCCTTTTGCAGGTCCAAGGGCTATGTTGTGTTGTACTCTGTAGCCGGTGAAAACTTCGGTCGTTCCATCGTCCATTTGCACTGGAAATTCCACGATAAGTTGTCTCTTCGGATGTTCCAAGATCTTCCTTATTCCCGGATCCAAATTCATCAGATCCGCAGCCTTACCGAATTTCTCAAGCGCTGATTCGTAAATGCTTCCCATTTCGTTTCCTCCTTCACTAAAAGATGTGATTATATTATTGATCATTAATCGTGAAATGTCAACACAAAAAAAGATAACGGTTATGGAAAAGAAACAACAATACTTTAAAATTTACAAAAAGTTTCTTTTTTGCTAGAACCATGTTTTTTATGAAAAAATTCAGAAGAATGATACATACTCTATGAGACATTTGTTTTTTGGAAATCTTAATAAAAACTTGATCATTTTTTCAAAATGGTTGACATAGAAAGGGCTTATGGCGTATAATCTAAAATTGATTTAACCTCTGTATTCGCCCGCAGGGGGGGAGAAAGATATCTCAGAAAGGAGGTGTATCCTGGTGCTCCTATAAAGGACCAGGAATGCCCATGACAAAAGGGAAACTGAGTTTACTGCTTTTAGTTGTGGCTATGGTGGCCGTGTTGCTATCGGGTTGTTTCCTGCCGCAGGCGGAAGATAAAACGCCACCTGTTATCTCGGTTTCAACACCTATTTCGGCCTCAGCAGGACAGCCATTCACAGTTCAAGTATCGGCCAGCGACAAATCAGGTGTTGAATACATCGAAGCCACGTTTATGGGACAGGTTGCCAGTTCCACGACGAGCCCGGCAAGTTTTACATTCATGGCTCCAAGCGGATTGGTGCAACCCGCCACGTATCCGTTGGAAATTAAAGCGGTCGATAACAGTAAGAATCATAACGTTGCCATCAAAGATGTCAACGTAACCGTTTGGCCCACTCATAGTGGAACGATAACCTACTCTGTGCAGTTGAACAACGCCAATGGACTTTACATGTATCCAATTGGTCCACAAGAAAATGGTTCTGTCATTTTCAGCGTGAAGGTTCTTGCTGGCGCAGATTTGGTTCACAGCGTCAACGTGTTTGTGGACGGACAGAGCATACCTTCCACTTCCACGGCGAGTGTTCTCAAAGCCAGCGCTAACGCCACTTCCACAGAGTCTGAATACACGTTCTTCTATCCTATAAATGAAGAACACGCTGGTCCACATTCTTACTACGCTGTGTTTTATGGACAAAACGGTCAACAAATCGAAAAATCCGCGAGTGGATGGTTCTACATCATCTATCAAGGAACTCAAAACGTTGAACTTAGCGCAGCCACTCCTCTTCACCATGGTAGCTACGTGACAGGTGATATCAGCTTTGTCGCAACCGCGACGGATTACACATCGAATTACGAAGCGTTTTTGGTGAACGGAACGCCTGTAGAAACGCTGGTAAGTTATCCCTCAACCGATATACTCAACGTTGAAAGCGCGACGAAGATAGTCGAAAAATCTTACAACTTCGACGTGAACACGGCTTCTTTGCCAGATGGAACCACGACGTTCGTATTCAAAGATATCTCAGTTGATGGTGCGATTAAAACCGCAACACAATCTTACGTGATCGACAACACTCCACCTGTTTTAAAGGCATCTTACAAGGGAATTCCTTCGAGCGGTAACACGCTTTACGTTGGAATTTCTCCAACCACTTTCAACGTTTACGCCTACGATGCCAACTGGATGAGCTCAGCTGCGACGCTTGGGAGCAATTCATTTGCGCTTACGGAAAATGGTACGGCATTGGCCGATGTGGCTGGTTTGTCGAACGGAGCGACGGAAGCCTTTACGGCAGAGGTGAAAGACTACGCCGATCACGAAGCAACTTTGTCGTTGACGATAATTCGCGACACGATACCACCTGCTATTCATTTTGCGAATATCACAGGACTTTCAACCGTTAATGGTGTTCCTTATTCGGCCGACGCGACTATAACGGTTGAAGCGAGTGTAACCGATGAAAATCTCAAGAGCGTCGCGTTCGTCCTTGATGGACCGAATTACACCTTCCCGATGACGAAGAACGCTTCTGGCTTGTGGACTGTAACCGTTGATCTGCCGGCCTCTAATGTACTTCCGGGTACGTATCATGCTAGCATAATAGCGACGGATAAGGCCCTTAACGAAGCGACGACGAGTACGAATCCGGCTACCGTTAACGTTTACAGACCGTTAACGAGCGTGTTCACCACTTCTTTGGAGACGACACCATCTGCTCCTGTGAATGGTTTTGTCAAATCCGCAACGATAACGGTGAACATCAATCCGGATTGGGTCTACGCCGTTAAAAAGATTTATCTGTACAAAGATTCTACAGTTTCTGCATCAACAACGGGCACAGGTTCCGCGACGTATTACTTCACAACATTCAGCGGAACTGGAACGTATCATGTGGTCGTTGAAGATATCGTGAACGCCACGGTAACGGATGGTTCCACATATGCCGTTAACATAGACAGCGCTTCTCCAAGCATTACTACTGCTTCTCTTATAGCAACAGCCACTTCACCTTCTGTGACATTCACCGTTAACGCCACAGATACGCAATCTGGAGTTTCTTCATTCGAGTTGTACTATCAGACGCTTGGTGGCACAGGCGCCGATAACGGCGATTGGGTGTTGGCAGATTCCGTATCTGGAAACATGCTCAACTCCGCGATGTTGACATTGAAGAATCTCAACACTTTGCCAGATGGTAAGTACAACATAAAGGTTGTTGTGACCGATGGAGTTGGAAACACGGCTGAAGCCACGGGATACGTTATAAACAATAACGCTGGAAATCCAGATGTGACGTTTACATTCCCGCCACTTTGGACGAATTCCACTTCCACAGTAGTTAATATAGGCGCAACGGTTAACAACGAATCCGATGTCACGATCACCGCGACAAGTGGAGACGCATCGTTGATAGACTTTGGTTCAGCAACGACCACTTCAATTTCTTACACAGCGTATCCATTCACGGCAACGTGGTCAGCAACGTTTACAGGAACAAATGCGACTTCTCTCGCAACGATCACAGTTAAAGATGAAGCAAATCACGTTGTAACCGCAACGCAAGTTATCGGATTCGATAACACGAAACCAGTCGCTACGCCTACTGCTCCCGCTACCGTTGCAGGAGGAGCAACATTTACGATCACGGTTCACGCAACGGATAATTTGAGTGCCATCAAATCTGTTACGATTGGTGGAGTTGCCGCAACGTTAACGACAACAACATCAACTAACGAATTTGGAGTTACCAACGGTACGTATGAGGCCACATTTGTTGCACCGATGTCTTCTGGATTGGCCACTTACGATATAGCCGTGATAGATAATGCTGGTAACGAAGCGACAACTTCTATAAGTGTGTACGTTGATGTTACAGCTCCAAATATAACTGTCAAGTTTGCTGGTACGGGTGTTACTCCAGCCGTGACGATCGAATCCGGCGCTACTTACACTGTTTATGCGAACAGTGCAGCAACGCTTACGATTACCGCCACTGATGATAGCAACGCAACCGTCACACTAGTCGCAACAGTTGGAGGATGGAGTACTTCTAAGACTGAAATCGTACCGACAACCATTTCCACACCTTTGGGAGCAGCAACATATTCCATAACGGCCTTTGCCAGCGATGAATACGGCCATAGCACATCATTTGATGTGGCAACGGTAACGGTTGTCATCGATAACACATCGCCTATTGCGACTTTGAGTGTTCCATCAACGTTGAACCTTGCCAACTTTGATACGGCTGTTGCAACTTACACGGCAACTGATGAGCACTTCTACGAAGCGACGCTTACCATCAACGGTAACGCTTTGGCTGTTGGACAAGCTTCACCAGCGACAATCGCACTGAACAACAGTGTATTCGGTCTGAGTAGTGTGAATGGGACTACCGTCACCGCAACGCTAACAGTTGTTGACAAAGCCGGAAATGTTACCACCGTTTCCACGCAGATGTACGTAGATACCGTTGCTCCAACGATGGCTGTCAACCCAACGATCTACAAATCAGGTGACTATTATTACCTCGATATTCAATTCTCCGAGCCAATGTCATCACCGACGAGCATAGCTTCTCAAGATGTGAAATTTGTGACTCAGAGTGGTGTCACCTATTACATTGATGAAGCAAGCGCTACATTTACACCTGTTAATTCTAACGGTGTAGGATTCTTGCACATTTGGGGACTTTACACCTCCGCAGGTGCCACAACAAATGTACTTCCACTTGCTGGAAATACGGTGACAATTTACATGAATGCCACTAAATTCACGGATACAGTTGGCAATAAATTAGCGAACAGTCCTTACACCGTCAAATTCACACCTTACAGCGCTCCAAGTCCAGTTAATCCATAAATTCCAAGTCGTTCTTGAACTTTCAAAAGCGCCCCATTGAGGGGCGCTTTTCATTTGCAAGTGTTTGAACGTTCATGTATAATGTAAAAAGTGTGAAGAGGAAGGAATGATCTTTTTGAAAGTTGGATTGGCACTTGGAAGCGGTGGAGCGAGAGGTTTAGCACATATAAGTTTACTTGAAAAATTGCATTCGATGAACGTGAATGCGGAAATCGTCGTTGGCTCTTCGATAGGGAGCGTGATAGGGGCGCTTTACTGTTTGTACGGATTGGATGGCTTAATGGATCGCATGATGAAGGTTACGTACATCAACCAAGATGTGATAAAGAAGGCCAACGAGATAATGTCGAAAAAACACAAGATAAAAGACGGAGTCATCGAGATATCGAAGATAGTCTTTGCCCATTCGCTTTTGACCGGAGACGTGATATACGATTCTTTGAAGGCGCTTTTTGGAGCCAAGAGATTTTCCGATTGCGATAGGAAGTTCGCCACCGTAGCTTTTGACATAGACAAAGGAAAATCCATCGTGATAGACGAGGGTTTCATACTCGATGCCGTTGTGGCGAGTTCTTCGGTTCCAGGCACTTTTCCACCGGTTAGACTTGGTGGAATGCGCCTTGTTGACGGCGGAACGACGCGGGTTGTGCCGGTAAGGGAAGCGAGAGAGCTTGGCGCTGACTTCGTCATCGGCGTGGACGTGTCGCCTTTTTCCGTGGATCTTTCCAACATGCTTTCAATTCAATACGCCGTGGATGATGTGAAAGGAAGAATTCTTGCCGATATGGATTTGAAACAAGCCGACATCGCGATGAAATTCAACATTCCTCACGTTCAATGGTACGAATTCAACAAGGCGAAGAACATATACCAACTGGCAAAAGAAGAATTGGAAAAGTTGCACTTTGAAGATACTTTAAAAGATGAAATGTTGAAGCGAATTAAAAGCGGCGCCATATCGCAAGGATAGCATCGTTGTGGACTTGATCGTGGATAAGAAATTTCAACGGATCTTGTGATATAATGTAAACGAGAAACGGGGAGCCGGTGGAACCGGCTGAGAGGAGGCTCGAAGCCTCGACCCTTTGAACCTGATCCGGGTAATGCCGGCGAAGGGAAATAATGGGCCGTTCCCCGTTTGGGAACGGATTTTTTTATGAGGAGGTGGCAAAAAATGAAAAGGTCTGTGGTGTTGTTCGTCATCTTAATTTCAGTTGTTGTGGGAGTTTTCGCCACACAAACGTTAACCGTTTACACTTACGACAGTTTTATTTCCGGCATGGCCAAAAAGGTGGGTCCTATTTTTGAGAAGATGTACAACTGCAAGGTGAGGTTTTTATCGTTTGGGGACTCCGGTAATCTTCTCTCGAGGTTGATATTGGAAAAATCGCATCCACAAGCCGATGTGGCGATAGGTTTGTCGCAAAGTCAACTTCCAAAAGCTTTGAGTGAAAACATATTCCAAGCTTACAAACCATCGGACGTGGCGAGTATAGTGAACAGATCGCTATTGGTGGATCCGAAATACCGTTTGATTCCTTTTGATTACGGGGCTTTGGCCATAGATTACGATCTCAAGAGTGTTAAAGATCCGCCCAAGAGTTTTGAAGATCTTCTCTCACTGCGATTTTCTCGTTCTTTGGTGGTGGAAGATCCGCGAACGTCCACGACCGGTTTGGACTTCTTGTTGTGGACTATAGCGGTGTACGGTGACAAATGGCAAAATTACTGGAAAGCTCTCCTTCCATCTATAAAAACCATAACAAGTGGTTGGGATAGCGCCTTTGAAATGCTTGAAAAAGGTGAAGCGTCGTTGATGGTGAGTTTCGCAACGGATGAAGCTTACAACTACTACTATTACAAAGGATCCAATATAGGTGTCGTCGTTCCAAAAGAAGGGGCCTACGTTATGGTGGAGTACGCCGGCATATTGAAATCGACCAAGCATTTAAAACTGGCAAAAGAATTCATGAATTTCATTCTTTCCAAGGAATTTCAAAGTGCCATCGCTTTGAATCAATGGATGTATCCGGTGACGAACGTGAAGCTTCCTGAAGTTTACAGATACGCTCCAAAGATCTCAAAAGTCATCACTTTAAAACCTTCACTCATCGCGAAAAACCTGTCGAAATGGCTTGAAGAGTGGAGCGTGCTGGTGACAAAGTGAAAAAGAGAGAATTCTTTGAAATGCTCCCTGCCATCGTGGTGGTGGCGGGAGCTTTTCTGCTTCCTTTGTCACTCATAACGATTTACGCGTTTAACACGAAAGGAGAACTGGCATTTTTTTCTCCTTTGAACCTTCACGTCATAAAGTTCACGTTTTATCAGGCGATACTTTCCGCTCTTCTCGCGACTGTCATAGGTCTTCCGGGCGCTTATCTCATAGGCAGAACCGATTTCAAATTCAAAGGCGTCTTTTCGGCGCTTTCGAGTATTCCCTTTGTCATGCCATCCGTTTCTATGGCGCTCGGTTTTTTCACGTTTTACGGCTCAAAGGGCGTGTTGAACGAATATTTCTTATGGCCGATATTTCACGTGAGATTTGAACCGCTTTTTTCGATGCTTGGAATAGTGATGGGAAACGCTTTCTACAATTTTCCACTCGTCATGATCGTAGTTGGAGGCGCGATCGCCGGAGTTAACAGGATTCATTTGGAAGCGGCCAAAATAGATGGAGCTTCCGATTTCGAAGCTTTTATGTACGTTGAATTGCCGATAATCTTTCCCTCGTTGATAAGCGCTTTTCTTTTATCTTTCATATACTGTTTTACCTCTTTCGCGGTCGTTTTGATGATCGGTGGGGCGAGATACGCCACCATGGAAGTTCAGATATACATGTATTTGAAAACGCTTTTGGATTTCAAGAACGCGGCCGCTTTGACCGTTCTTCAGTTATCGTTCATTTTCGCTTTCACACTCATTTTTTCTTTGTTGAAAAAGGGATTTGGCGTTTTTTCTCAAGAGATCTCCGCTTTCCGGGTTTCGTTTCCGAGATGGGGGTATGTTTACATCTTTTTCATCGCCGTTTTCGCTTTTGGACCGATCTTTTCCCAGGCTTTCGCGGGTTTTTGGGATTTTCAGAGCGATTCTTTCACCTTTCAATGGATGAGAAATCTCTTTTCCGGCCAGATGGATCCTTACATAGGAAATTCCATCTTCAGTGCCATTTTTTGGACGTTCATTTTCGCGCTTTCAAGTTCTCTCTTGGTGGTCACGCTTTCGAGTTCCGCAAGTCGTGTGGTTCAAAAAAGAAAGCTCCATCTCTTGGATGCCGTTTTCACTTCACCTCTTGCCGTGTCTCCGGTTACGTTGGCGTTCGGATACATCATCCTTCAGGGTTATCTTTATCTCACTTTTCCAGTGGAAATAGTGGCCATTTACACGATCATATCATTTCCGATAGGATTCCAGATATTCTCATCCGCTTGGGAGAGATTTCCAGATTCCGTAGATGATGCGGCTTCCATAGATGGGGCGAATTTTTGGGTAAAACTTTTCAAAATTCATCTGCCGATTTTGAAAAAGCAGATATGGTCTTCTTTTCTCTTTTCTTTTGCTATATCGATGGGAGAAATGGGGGCCACGATGGTACTTTACGATCCGCGTTTTCCCACGATATCCGTTAGCGCTTACAGACTCTTTTCTTCAAGGCATATTCCTCAGGCGCAAGCTCTCGGAACGTTACTTACCCTTTCCACTTTTGTCATCTTCTATGTGCTTGAAAAGCCCTTTTTTAGCAAAAAAGAGAGCTTTTAACCGATATAGGGTTGTTAAAAACGTTTATCTTCTTTATGCTTTCATTTACGTTGTTTTTCTTTAGATTACGTGCTATATTTTGCTTTTTTCTCAACTTTGGTGTATGATCTTAGTTGTATGCACATGAGGAGAGGTGAAAAGGGATGCAAGTGAAAGATTGGATGGAGAAGGATTTCGAAAAAATCCCGGTTTCTTCCACGGTCGGAGAGGCGAAGAAGAGTTTAAAGTCCGAAGATATGAATTACGCTGTGGTTTGTGATGAAGATGAATTCGTCGGTATATTGAAAAGCGATAAAATCCTTGGTGTGGATGATCATCTTCCCGTTTCCGAATTCGTGGACAAAGTGGTTTACGTTCTCAGTCCTCAAGATACTTTAGACGAAGCCGCCGTCTTTTTTCTGGAATCGGATATGGAAAAACTTCCAGTCGTTGAAGATGGAAAGGTAGTTGGCGTTTTAGATCTTTTCCAAATATTGGATGCTTTTACCCAAATGGCCGGTTTTGGCGAAGGTGGCATAAGAATCGAGTTGGAACTCGAAGATACTCCCGGAGAGTTGAAAAAAGTTATAGACATTCTTTACGCGCACTCTTTGAACATACTGTCGATATTGATGCATAGCGCCAAAGAAGTGGGAAAGAAGATCGTCATCCTGCGTGTGATAGGTAAGGATGTGAAGGAACTCGCAAAGATTTTGGAAGTTGGCAACGTGTCTTATCGTTCAATAATAAAAGAAGAGGAAATGTGAAAAAAGGGAGGGAAAAAGAGGTGAAAGTTGCGGTTGTTTCTTTTGAAGTTTATCCCTTGGCAAAGGTTGGAGGGCTTGCCGATGTTGCCGGTGCGCTTCCAAAGGCGCTTAAGAAAAAAGGCGTTGATGTGGCAATATTCATGCCTTTTCACAAAAAGGTAAAAGACAGCATTGAAAGGTTGAAACTTTCGAGTGAGAAGGTTTTGGACGAATTCGAATTGGGATTGGATACCGAAGAAAAAGCATCGCTTTTTAAGACAAACTTACCTGGTACGGATATACCGGTTTACTTGATCGAAAATGCCCATTATTTTTCTTCCGAAGATGTTTACGGTTCTCCGGATGGAGGAGAACAGGCGATATTTTTCACCAAAGCGGTGCTCGAATCCATGAAGAGAATGGGAGAACCTTTTGATGTCATACATGCCAACGATTGGCAAACGGGCCTTTTACCGGTTTATCTGAGAACGGTTTATTCCAACGACGCTTTTTTCAGTCACACGGCCACGGTGTACACGATTCACAATTTGGGTTATCAGGGAATATTTGACAGATCCTACATGGGATTTGCTAAACTCCCGGATTACCTTTTCAATCCGGATGCCATAGAATTCTACGGAAACGTGAACTTCATGAAGGGTGGCATAATATTCTCTGATATAGTGAACACCGTCAGTCCAACGTACGCTCAAGAGATAAAGACACCGGAATACGGTGAGAAATTGGAGGGAGTTCTTCAATCGAGAAGTGACGTGCTTTACGGCGTGCTGAACGGAATAGATTACGAAGAAAACGATCCTTCTCGCGACAAGAGAATTCCGTATCATTACAGCGTTGATGATCTTGATGGAAAGTGGAAAGATAAAGAGGAATTGCAAAAGGAAATGGGCTTGGAAGTTGAACCGGACGTGCCTCTTATAGGTTTGATAAGCAGGTTGGTGGATCAAAAAGGACTGGATTTGGTCAACGATGTGATGAAGTACATCATGAGCTGCGATGTTCAATTCGTTCTTCTTGGGACGGGAGATCCGAAATACGAGGAGTCTTTTTCAAATCTCGCGAAGGAATTTCCCGCTAAAGCCGCGGTTAAGATAGGATTCGATATCAACTTGGCTCAACGCATATACGCCGGTTCCGATTTCTTCCTGATGCCTTCCAGATATGAACCTTGTGGCTTAGGGCAGATGTACAGCTTGAGATACGGAACCATACCTATAGTCAGATACACGGGCGGTTTAGCCGACACCGTCACGGAATTCGATGGAAAAAAGGGAAACGGATTTGGTTTCAAGCCTTACGATTCCGCCTACCTTGCCCGTACCGTTCTTAAAGCTCTGTACCATTATCACATAAAAGAAGATATGAAAACTTTGATATCAAACGCGATGACAACGGATCTCTCTTGGGAAAGATCCGCTCAAGAATATTTGAAACTCTACAAACTGGCCCTATCTTTTAAAGGTCGTTGAGGTGAGTTGACATGCCAGAATTGAGGAAAGATCCCATAGTCAGAAGTTGGGTCATCATATCCACGGAAAGGGCAAAACGTCCTCACGATTTTGCAAAACCGAAAGAAGAAAAAGTGAGCAAATTCGATCCATTTGCGCCTGGAAACGAATCCGTGACGCCTCCAGAGATCATGGCTTTCAGACCAGCTGATACGAAACCAAACACACCTGGTTGGTGGATAAGAGTGGTCCCGAACAAGTTTCCAGCTCTCGACCCGAATTTGGATTTGAAAAAACTCGGTCATGGGATTTACGATTCCATGACGGGCTTTGGGGCTCATGAAATAGTCATAGAAACGCCGGATAGTGAAGCCACCATATCCACTCTCGACTACAAACAAGTTGAAGAGATAGTTTGGGCTTATCGCGAAAGATACAACGCGCTTTTAAAAGATGAAAAGATAAAATACGTCTTGATATTCAAAAATTACGGTGCGGATGCCGGCGCTTCCCTTTCACATTCTCATTCGCAAATAATAGCCACTCCCACGATCCCAAGCCGTGTTTTGAGTGAAATGGAAGGTTCAAACGAGTATTACAAATTCAGAGAAAGATGTATTTACTGCGATATAATCCAGCAAGAGAAGATGGAAAACACGAGAATAGTTGAAGAAAATGAGGATTTTATAGCTTTTGAGCCTTACGCTTCTCGCGCACCGTTTGAAACCTGGATTCTTCCAAAAACTCATCAATACGATTTTGGAGAGATAAGCGAGAAAAACGTCAAGAGTTTTTCAAAGATACTGAAAAACGTTCTTTTGCGCATGAGGATATCGCTCGACGATCCGCCTTACAACTTCATGATTCATACCGGTATGCCATCGGGAGATGGAAGAAACTATTATCACTGGCATTTGGAAATAGTGCCACGTTTGACGAAATTGGCGGGTTTTGAATGGGGATCCGGTTTTTACATAAATCCCACTCCTCCAGAAGAAGCCGCTAAATATTTAAGAGAAGTGGATATTTCAAAGGAAATATGACGATCATGAGAAAAATCAAAGTTGTCAATTTGACAAGGACCGTTCCCGTGAGTGTGACGGGAACGGCTTGTGCTTTACGTTGCAAACATTGTAACGCCCATTATCTTCAACATATGATACCTGTAACGAATTTGAACGTTCCAGCGTTCACGAAAAGCGTGCTTGTAAGTGGTGGCTCAACGCCAGATGGAAGGGTCCCCGTTTTAGAACATATGGAAGAGATAAAGAATTTGAGAGAACGAGGTTACAAGCTGAATTTTCACGTCGGCTTGGTCGATGATATGGAAGCCAAGGAAATATCCAAGGTGGCCGATGCCATCTCCTTCGATTTCGTCGGAGATGAGGAAGTTATAAGATTCGTTTACAATTTGAATAAAAAAGTTTCAGATTACGTCAGAACTTTTGAATATTTGAGAAAATACACGAAAAAAGTGTATCCACACATCACGGTGGGTTTGAATTGCGGAAAAGTGTCGCACGAATTCAAATCGATAGACATCTTATCCAAATATTCTCTTGAAAAAGTCGTGTTCATAGTTTTCATTCCAACGCCGGGTACGCCTTTCGAAAATTGCCCAACGCCTTCTTTAAAAGACGTTAAAAGCGTTTTCACTTATGCCAGAAAGAAATTCATGTGTGATCTGAATTTGGGTTGCATGTATCCGAAGGGAAAAGACAGGGATAAGATCGCCATGGCGGCGATTGAATCTGGATTCAACGTGATAACTCAACCTTCCAAAAAAGTCGTTGATTTTCTTGAAAAGGAGGGTTATTCAATAGAGTATTCGGATGAGTGTTGCGTTTTGTGAAATATTTCTTATGTTTGGCCTTTAAAAGGAAATATGTTATTATTTGACCGATCGGTAAACCATTTTTGTCATGGAAAGGAGGGCCTCTATGGCCACTCGGTCGGGGAATAAAACAAGGGAGGTTATCTTGCAAGCGGCTCGGGAGGCGTTCGCATCCAAATCTTACGCGGAAGTGTCCATGGAAGACATCGCAAGGATAGCTCACGTGAAAAAGCCTTTGATATATTACTATTTCCCCAGTAAGGAAGAGCTTTTCAAAGAAGCGTGGGATGAAGCCTTTCGAGATTTGGAAGATAAGGTTTTCGGTCCAAGAGAGGAAGATGGAAAGTACGTTCGAAAGGTGAAACAATTTCTTCGAGCGTACATAGATTTTCTAAGAAACGATCGGAAATCGCTGCGACTCATAGAGAGAGAAAAGAACAGATTTTATTCCGAGAAAAGTAAAAACTGGCAATACATGAAGAAAAGGTACGACGTTTTCGTTCAACAGGTTGCCGATGTCATTTCCTCCGAAACCGGTGATTCTTCTTCTGAGTATGCCAGAGCTATAACGGACATCGTGGGGTCTTCCGCCCTTTTGCCTGAAGGCCAGATGTCGCCTGAAACGCTTGAACTGATCATAATAAAAGGTATTCATTCGTAAATAGAAAAACGAAAAAAGGACCTTAAGGCCCTTTTTTTTTATAGAAATTTACAGACTCAAATCGTGCGTGAAAGTGGCGATTAAATGGATTCTATTATATCCTCGTCCACTCCGCCTATCTTTTTCAAAGCTTCTTTTCGTTCTTGACGCAGAGCTTTCATCTTCTTTTCATATTCTTCTTTGGAGTAGAATTTCATGGGATCGAATTTGCTTATATCCCAGTTCTCGGCTTTTCTCGGAACTTCGAAGCCAACGACGTCATCCTTTTTGAATTCTATCTTTCCTCTTAAAGCGTTTTCAACGAACATGAAGGTATCTTGAGGCTTTATCTTCAAGCCGTCGCGTCCACCTATCCAGCCCGTGTTTATAACGTAGGCTTGTATATCTTTGCCTTTGAGAAATTCCTTAAATGTGTTTATCTCTTTTGCCGGGTTTTCTATGATGAACGGATTGAATCCAACGGTTCTGACGGGTTGGCCAACTTTCGACGGATCGTCAGCGCTCGTTATCGTCGATTCTCCAAGTCCGAAGACCGCCGCCGCTTTTTCGTAGCTGTCTATTCTCAATATCGGTGGAATATCGTCTCTTCTCGTGTTGAAGAAGATGGTGTTCACCTTGCCAACGCTGTATGAGGATGCGTGAAAGGGTATGTGTTCTCTTGGCAGTACCGCCCTTCCGTTTGTGCTCACGCTCATGTTGTCGAAGTCCACTTCTCCTTGGGGGGAAACGTACACGTTTTCGAGAATTGAACCTTCTTCCTTGACGGCCGCCAAGAGGAGAGGTTGTGAGGTTATGCTATCCGTTTTAACGTAGAAATTTCTTTCCGAACCGAATGCGTCCAAATCTGAATTCAAGAAGTTTATGTCGTCTTGAACTATTTCCACGGATTCCGGTGCCTTCAAAGCGTGCGTCGCGCAGGTCAACGTCGTTTTTCCCGTACCACTTAATCCGAAGATGAGAACGCCAAATCTTTTCATTTCACCGTTTATCATGAGGTTGTATGCTTTTGAGCCGGCGTGCAATCCGAGATGAGAATGTTTTTCACGTGCCAAGTACATCGCCAATCTAAGAGCCGCCATTTTCGTTTCTCCGTAGTAATCAGATCCCAAAATTATCTCAGTGGCTTCGCGAGGAAAGACCATTATCTTTCTTTCAGGATACTCTGGAATCGTCACGATCGTTATCTCATCGTTTTCCTTTCCATTTGGTTCAAAGAGGTTTCTCTGGAACATGTAAGCGAGTTGAGGATACTTCGCGCTGACGAAAAGTGTGGCTTTGAACGTGCAGCTTGAACCATCTCCCACTCTGGAGTCGATCCTTATCATTTTGTTGGTTTTGAAGTATTCTTGAACGTCTTTTAGATATTTTTGAGCTTCTTCATCCGACACTTCGTAATTTTTGGTGAATTTCGCGCTCCTGGATTTCACCTTTGAATGAAAAAGTGGAAGGTTAAGGTTGTTGGGAATTGAAAATTCTTTTGACATCTCCCACAGCTCATCGCTTGAAGGATTATCGATGAGAAGTTGCGGTAGAGCTTTGAACATCATAAGATCATCTCCCTTTGAATCTGTTTTATCTTAATTTATAATCCCAATTGGGATAAAATTTCCTTGACGATGACTATATCTTGCGCGTGTTCCTTATCACTGCCAGGAGTTTCAAGTATCATAGGTATTCGAAGAAATTCCTCTTGGGAAAAGAATCTCAGGAATCCCTCTTTTCCTATGTAACCTCTTCCTATTCTTTCGTGACGGTCTTTACCGGCACCAAGAGGATATTTGGAGTCGTTCAAATGACACATCACGAGATTTTCCATTCCCACGGTGTTCTTTATCTCTTTTACAAGATTTTTCATTCCTTTACTCGTCGTTATATCGTATCCAGCGTCGAATCCATGACAGGTGTCGTACGTGAATTTCACATTTCGATCGGCGAGCTCTTTTATCTTTTCCAGTTGGGAGAAGCTGTACCCGATATTCCCGCCTTTCGGGGCGACTATTTCCAAAAGAAGAGTAACGTCTTTTGGCGAATCGTCCACTATTTCCCTAACGGCCGTCGCACACCTTTTCAATCCGTATTCCATCGTCTCTTTTAACCTGCTGCCGGGATGAACGTTGACGTACCTCAAACCTAAAAGATGCGCTATCTTCATCTCTTCTTTCATCAACGCCTTCGACTTTTGCCACACGTCGTCTTTTGGACTGGCCAAATTTATCAAATAACTGGCATGTATCATGGCCTTTTCTGGTTGTATCTTCCATTTTGACATTTCCAATTTGAATTTTTCTCTTTCCCTTTCGTTTATCGAGATCTTCCATATCCTTGGACTATGAGAGAATATTTGAAATGTGTTTCCTCCGATTTCCACCGTCCTTTTTGGAACTGTAGAAATGGGAGAAGACATGTGAGCTCCTATGAAGATCATCTTATCCCCTCAAAATTCGTCGTGACTTGAGCTATTCCATCTTTGAAATGAATTGGAAGTTTTTCATCGTTTACGTACACATTCTTCGTCTTTTCTTTTGAGAGAAATCTAAACGTCATCTTTTTATACCTTCCCTTGTAGCCGTGATTCAAGTATTTCGCGTTAACGTGTAAGCTGTTTCCACGTTGTCCCACCGAAATTTCGCACAGGTTGTACTTTCCATTTTTGTATTCCAAACTTTCTCCATCGTCCTCGTAAAGCGTCATCTTTGCCTCTTTGCCGTACACGTCAACGTAAAGGTTCATCTCTTCTTTTTCAAAGATGAAATTGAAGGGATCTGTCCTGAAGATGATGGAATTTTCCTTCACAAAAACCGGTATTTCATCCAAGGGAGCGTTCACCTTGTAGATCCTTTTTCCCTCGTAGATACGCCCATTTCTTACGTCTATCCATTTTCCCTTCGGAAAGTAAACCGCGCGCCAGTACGTGTTTGGATGGGTTATGGGAGCTACCATTATGGAGTCTCCCAACATGAATTCGTCGTTTATCGAGTAGAGAGATTCATCATCTTGATCGTGCATGAAAAGAGGTCTGATTATCGGTAAGCCACTGAGGGATGATTCGTAAAATAAGGTGTACAAGTGCGGAAAGAGTTCGTACCTCCTCTTTATGTGCTTTTTCAAGATTTCTTCGGTTTTCTCGTCGAAAGCCCAAGGTTCTTGAGGACGCGTTCCAATGGCGGAATGGTTTCTGAAGAGCGGAAAGAACGCGCCCATTTCGGTCCATCTTATCAAAAGTTCCGCGGTCGTGTTTCCACCAAATCCTCCCACATCCGCTCCGCAGAAGCTCACGCCGCTAAGACCCAATCCCATGGATATGGCCATTTCGGCTTTCAAATGTTCCCACCAACTAGTGTTATCTCCGGTCCACACGGCGGCGTACTTTTGAATTCCGGCGAAACCCGATCTACTCAAGATGAACGATCTTTCTCCCTTTCTAAACGTTTCGAAGGCTTTTTTTGTCGCTTGAGCTTCTAAAAGCGCGTAAGCGTTTCTCACTTTAAGATGCTCCCATTCTTTTCCCTCGTCATCCTTGTGAATGATCTCGTGAACGTAGTCCTTTTGATTTACAAGAGATTTCAGTTTTTCAAGCACGGAGAAATCAAAATCACCTTTTTCGTTCAAAAGTTTTTTCACTTCGACGTTCTTTTCGTCGTCCCATACTATCGAAGGTTCGTTCATATCGTTCCAAATACCAAGAACGCCGACATCGAAGAGCTTTTTATGTTGAAGTGACCACCATTGTCTCACGTCTTTTCTCAAGAAATCTGGAAAGTTGCACTTGCCAGGCCAGACGTATCCTTCAAATGGAGAGCCATCTTTCCTTTTCAAGAAAACGTCTTTCTTTTTGCCGGATTCGTAGACTTCATAGCCTTTCTCTTTCTTTACGCCGGGATCCACTATGGTAACCACTTTGAATCCCATGTTTTTCAACTCATTGATCGTTTTTTGGGGGTTTGGAAAACGTTCTGACCATGTAAAAACCCTGTAACCGTCCATGTAATCTATGTCCAAATATATCACATCGCACGGTATTCCATCCCTTCTCATTCGGCGGGCCACGGATAAGACCTCATCAGAGGTGAAATAACTCCATCTTGATTGCTGATAACCCAGTGCCCATGCCGGTGGTAGTTGCATCTTTCCAACGAGCGTCGAAAAACGTTTTATCACGTTTGAAACGCTTGGGCCGTATATGGCGTACACTTTTATTCCCTCGTCTTCCACTCCAATTGTGAAATCATCTCCCGTTATATCGAAAAAGCTCTTTGAAGTGGATTCTACGTAAAATCCCATAGCGGCCCTGTTGGGAGAAAGAAGTATGAAAAAGGGAATTGAAATGTACAACGGATCTGTATCTGGTAAATGCAATGGATTATCTTTGGATAGCATCGTCATCATTCTTCCCCTTTTGTCCAACTCTCCCATCTTTTCGCCAAAACCAAAAAAATGAGCCTGCTCCGAATGACAACTCAAGCAAGCTCTTCCATCTTTTAGGGTGTATTTCTCTATGCTGGCAAGCTCTTTTTCGCCTGAGAGCAAAGATATTTTTCCATTTTCGCTCGTTACTTTGAAATCCGTTTTTTCCTCGCTTGAAAAAGGTTTTGCGATTTCTATGGGATTGGATGGATTTCCAAATTCGATTTTAAAGATGGCATCGTTTATCTTTTCTAACTCTACCCTCATATCAATATCCTCCTTTGGAAAGCAAATCGCTTACATTCATTCTTCTTGAACTCATCTTCATCAACTTCGCGCCGTTTTCTCCGTGAAGCAGAATGTAAGTGTTTTGTGGGGCTCCGCTTAACACGACCGATGAGGAATTCAAAGTGATCGTGTACGACGTTGAAACGGTTGGAGCGCAATTCACGTAAAATCTCCGCGTGGAAAGACCTGGCGTTATCTCGGACTGAAATACGTATTTTCCGTTTTTCATCACGCCTATCCACACTTCGCTTTCTCCCGTTATGTAGAAAGAAAAGAATGTTTTTCCCTTTTCACTTTGGGCGAGGGTCACGATCTTCTGCAGATCTACGTTGGTGTTGGATAAGAAATGATAGGCGTTTATGTACATGTCTATCATTCCGCCAGGTTTCAAAGAGGCATCTATCGATGCCAAACTGTTTTCCATCTTGCTTATCTTAACATTTATAGATTTGTTCACGGTGTCGTTGATTTTTTTTAACTCCTTGGCGTTCATCCTTATCAAGGATAAGTTGACTATTCCCATGAACGCGCCAAAAATGGCGGCAATTATTATGAGTATTATGATGATCTTGAAAAGTAATGGGGTTTCTTCCTCTTGACTCGTCATCTTCGCCTCCGAATTTTTCAAAAGTTCAAAAAAACCTTGCGCTTTTATGGATAGCTTTGTACGCCTTTATCAAAGGCTTCAAACGTTTTTTCACCTTTTGAAGGGTGTTATCCACGTATTTTACCTTCTTTCCAACGCTGGTCGCTATCTCTTGGTAAGGAACGCGTTGGAGATACATTTCGAATATGGTGTACTCTTCTTGTGTCAAAATTCTTTTGCACTCGTTCATAAACTCTTCGACGATGTAGGATTCGAACATCTTCTGTTCATAACCTAAATTCAAAACCTTGTCGTCTTCACTTTCGTCGAGAAAGAAATCTATTTTCAGTGAATCCGTCAGCATTTTGTTCTTTCTCCTGTTAAGATACGTCAAAAAAGATTTTATTTCCGATTCTATGGATTTCCACGCAAAGCTGTTGAAAGAACTTTTTCCCTCTTTGTAGTAGTAGATTGCTTTCAGCACTCCAACGAGACCGTTTTGTATGAGATCGTCTTTTTCCGCCCACTCGGTGTAATACTTACTCGATATCTTCACGACCATGGGATAATAACGTTCGACTATGAAATTCGTCGCTTCTTCAACTCCGCTTTGAGCTAATTTTATCAATTCGTTTGTCGATTTGCTGCGAAACTTGTATTTCAGATGAAGCATATCGAATCATCATTTCATCACATTTTGCAATGTGTAATAAAGACTGTCGACGAATTCACCTTTTGCTCCATAACGCATGTCTATTTCGTCAACGCCTTCCGGAAGTCCTATCTTGTAAGACGCCTCGAATTCAAATGAGGAAAATCTTGAGACTAAATCTTGAAATTTTTCGGCTTCTTTCATGGTTATGAAATCTCCCCCCGTCATTTTTACCAATTCATTCTCGAGCCTTGTGGGAGATGTATCTTCGACGAGATAAAGTGAGGTGTTGTTCAAAATGAGGGAAGAAAACATCTCTCTTTCATGACCGATTAAAGCGGATGATTTCAACACGATGATGTTTTTGTGGTTTCTGTTCATCTTGAAGATGTCCTCGAAGGAGGGAAAAAGATGAAAAATCGTTCGAATTTTCCTTCTCGATAGTTCAATCGATTTGGTGAAACCGTTATCGTTTACGATTATCTTTTGGGGATTTTCCATATCGAGACCAAACGGATCCAAGATTCTGAAAGAAATCTTAACTTTGCCATCGGCGAATGATAAATTGTCCATGATGGGTATGAAAAGATCTGAATGACTTTCAACATCGTACAGATTTATCTCGTTTTTTTCAACATCACACGTGATGAGAAGTCTTTGAGCAAGAGATGAAGAGAAAACAGATTTTGAATTCGTAAGTGGAAAGTTTATCCCTCCAACGCTCAAATTATGCGAACCCACAAACAACACGCTTCTTCCAAAAATTTCAAAGGAAGTGGGAATATGATCTTTTGGAAATGGAATGGAAGATAGTTCGGTACCGTTAAACAAATTGAATCTTCTAACCGTTCTATCGGTGAAATCCATAACGTACATGATGCCATTCGATTCGCGAACGTTTCCAAGGATATGAACTCTCTCTTTAAAAAAGTTAAACGTTCTGAACTTCTCTCCATCACATTCAAAAACCTCTATGGAGTCTTTTCCACAGTTCACCACGTACACTCGTCCCGCGTTGTCTGCAAACGAAACCGTTGGATATGAAAGACCATCAGCGAAGAGTTTTTGCTTTGAAAAGTCCGGTGAATATTCGTAGACGCTTCCGTTTTCGTATGAGATGAAAAAAACGTCCAATTTGTTCGAGTAGATCATGGCCGTGGGCGTGGAATGCATCGATAGCAAGTAACGTCTTTGACGCTGACCGAATTCTTCCACAAAATCGTTCGCGGCGTCCAAAACGTAATAACTGTTATACCTCATTAGGGCTGAAATCGGGGAGTAAAAGATCTCACCACCGTAAAATCCCTTTATGGAGTTAACGTAATTCACGTTCGCTATTGGAGAAAAAGATGTAACGGAAGCGCTTGCCAACGAGTTCAAAAGGAAGTAAACGTCTTTTGGATGAAAAACGCTTGCCGCCATTTCCAAAGAACTCTTCGCTTGTTTTATCTTTCCTTCCATCAACTCCAAGCGGCTTTTAAAATACCAAAGATCTGGAGCGTAAGCTATGTTCAACGTCGATGAGAGTGAAAGACTTACAAGTGACAGAGCCTGATCGATGTTTGAATTTTCCCAATTTTGAACCGCCGCCGAAAATGATGTGAGATAATTCGCGAATATCGTGATCGCAAGGAGTGAAATAGCGAAAACGATCAAGAACTTCTTCATCTTTTTCCTCCGATGAACAATTCTTTTATCGAATTGAGTATGTCCATCTTGTTTTCCCTTCTTTGGATAAGTCTTTTGATGTTTGAACGATGCCTGTAGAAACTCAAAAGGGTTAGGAATAACAAAACAAGTCCAAAGCGCCACTGACCAAAAAGAAAACTCTCTATCACCAACACCGACATCCCAACCATCGAGGCGAGCGAAACGTATTGAGTGCTCAGAGTTATCAGCAACCATATGAATATGAATTCGATACCAAACAAAGGTTTCACTGACAAGACGAATCCAAGAGTGCAAGCAACACCTTTACCACCATGAAATTTCAAGTATATCGGATAATCGTGTCCTATCACGGCCGCGATCCCGATGAAGTAAACCCACATTTCGTTCATACCGAACGCGTACGCTAGCATAACCATCACGAACGCTTTTGAAGCATCAGTTAGCATGGAAAGGCCACCTATAGCCGGACCCGCGGCACGTATCGCGTTCGTTCCGCCAACGTTACCGCTTCCAACTTTTCTCACATCCACGCCTTTTAAGGCTGGAAGAATGTAGCTAAACGGAATGCTTCCAACGAAATAAGAAATTACCACGAAGAAAACTTTCCAAAGCATTTTTTACCTTCTCGCTTTCACTACGATCTTGATCGGTGAAGAGTCAAGTTCAGGTATCGTTCTTCTCAGGAAATTTACGAAGGCCCTTTTGGTGGAATCACTGAAAAGCTCTGGAAAATTGACAAAGATTCCAAAAGTTGGAGGAGCCACGGCTATCTGCGTGGCGTAATATATTTTCAACTTTCGCCCTCGCTTAGATGGCATCGCATTTGAGTAGGCGAATTCCGTTGCGGCTTTCGCTATCTTTGAAGTCGAGACTTTTGTCGTGTAAGCGCGGTAAGAGTTGATGATTTCATTCAATAGATTTTCTATATTCCAATTGTTCTTAGCCGATACGGCCACTTTGGGGCAATAGTCCATGAAAAAGAATTCCCTTTGGACATCTTCTTCCACGTACGCTTTTCTTATATCCCATTTGTTCATGGCCACTATTGGCGCTTTTGAGTGTTCTTGAACCAAAGAAGCTATTTTTTTGTCCTGAGTTGTCACGCCTTCGCTTGCGTCTATTACGATCACACAGACATCGGAATTCATGATGGCTCTTATCGTTCGAGCGCCGCTAAAAGATTCCACACTTCCCTTTTTCACTTTACTTCGCCTTCTCAAACCAGCGGTGTCTATGAACACGATCTCTTCACCTTGATAGTTAATGGAGGCGTCTAAAGTGTCACGTGTGGTACCGGGAATGTCGGTGACCATGGATATTTTCTCTCCGAGTATGGCGTTGAGAAGTGATGATTTTCCAACGTTTGGTTTTCCAATTATCGAAACCCTTATGGAGGCTTTTTCAACATCTCCACCCACGTTTGGTAACCTTTTGGATATTTCATCCAAAAGCGTTTCGAAACCGATACCATGTTCGGCGGCAACTTGAATTGGCTCTCCCATCGATAGCGCGTAAAGATCGGCCACGTGTTCAAGGTAAGCGGGTTTGTGTTCCGTTTTGTTTACGACGAAAATGTAAGGATTTCCGGATTTTCTTACCAGCTCGGCTATCTCCATATCTTCTTTCGTCACGTCACTTCTTCCATCGACAACGAATACGATCAAAGTCGCCCTTTTTATCCATTCGCGAAAAGACGCGTTCATCTCTTTTTCTATATCGTTAGACGGATTTATGAAATATCCGGGAAGGTCCACCAACCTAACGTTTTTTTCCATTATCTTGGTGTCAAAAACCACAGGGTCTCTGGTTAGACCCTCGTAATCGGCAACCAGAGACCTTCTGTAACCAATCAATCTGTTGAAAATACTGGATTTTCCAACGTTCTTTCTGCCGGCAAGTACTACGGCCGGTAACTCATTTCTGCTCTTCACGTTTCTCTTTTACCATATCCTCTATAGTTGTAGTCATCGGTTTTGAATTCATGTACGACTCATTTTCCGTTTTCTTTGGTTCTTCTGAATCTTTTGGATTACCATCTTTCAAGGTTACCACCATATCTCTTTCATCCAAATCTGGGTTGTAAGTGACTTTATGAACTTTTCCCTTGAAAGTTTTCCCTTCTTTTACCCCGTCAACGAATTGTGATTTTGGTAGAAATCCTTCAACGTTGTATTCCACTACTCTTACTATCGCACCGGAATTTTTAACGCTGATTATCTCGCATTCCACCGGTGTACCTGGTTTAACTTCTTTGGCGAGTTTTTCCCATGGATCCGGTGTGGTTCTCTTGAGACTGAGACGCATTCTTCTGCTTTCAGGATCGATGGCCAATATCTTAACTTTCACCTTATCGCATATCTTCATAACTTCGGACGGTCTTTTTACGAAATTCCATGAAAGTTCTGAAATGTGGGAAAAACCCGTGATGCCATCTTCTATCTTGAGAAGCACGCCGTTTCTTAGAAATTTAACGGCTTGCGCTTCAACCACATCTCCGACGTGGTAACGATCTTCTACGTCTTTCCATGCCTCTTCTTCCGCTTTCTCTCTGACCTTTTTTATGCTGAACGATATTTTTCGCGCTTCGGTGTCTATCGCCAGAACTTCAACTTCTATTTCTTGGCCCTCTTGGTACTCCTTGCAGTGATCCTCATACGGTATTTCAGATGAATGCACGAGACCTTTTATACCATCATCCAATTTCACAAACAATCCAAAGGAAGCTTTACCGCTTATGGTCGCTTTTACCACACTTCCAACTGGATATTTTTCCTCTATGTTTTCCCAGGGATCGGGTGTCATCTGTCTAAGGCTCAACGACATCTTACCGTTTTGAACGTCCTTTGATATGACCACCGCTTCCACTTCGTCACCAGGATGGAACATCGCCTTCAAGTTCACATTCTTATCCCAGCTGACTTCCGAACGTGGTAAGAGAGCGGTCATAGGGCCAACATCTATGAAAACGCCAAAATTGGCGATCTCAGCGACTTTACCTTTTATCTTTTGGTTTTCTTCGATCGAATCGAGAAATTCCTTCTTCTCTTTGTTCAGCAACGAGTCCCTGGACACCACTATGTTGTTTCTTCCTCTTCCCCTTTGTTCGAACGTTATAACTTCGAACTCGTATTCGTTTTTCGTCAGTTCAGAAGGATCTATTGAATTAAGTGAAGAAGCTTGCGAACCAGGCAAAAATGCGGAAAGCGCTCCACCGATCTCAACGTTGTAACCTCCTCGAACTTTTCTTACTATTCTTCCCTTTACACGTGTTCCCTTTCCGCCTTTTTTCAATTCGTCCAAAATTTTTCTTGACATGTATTTCTTTTCGGACAGATATAGCCTGCCTTCCTCATCGTTTTTATATCGTGTTACCACGGCTTCTATAACGTCGCCGGGTTTGTATTCGCTTATATCTTTAACGAGATATCCTTCGCTTATAAAACCCTCGGTTTTCGCCGAAACATCGACGATTATCTTGTCCTTATCGACTTGTATGACCTTGCACTTTTTCACATCTCCTATGTTTGGAGTTCCGAGATCTTCCTCCTGCAAATACTTTTCCATTTCTTCGTTTCTTTCGCCGTTTTCCATGATTTTTCCCACAGTTGTGTGGGTACACCTCCTTCAGTTTTTGAAATTTTTTAACCTCTTTACCACTCCCTCAATGGCTCTTTGAGGAGTTGAGGTACCACTGCAGATTCCCACATTTTTTGCCGATGTAAACCATTTTTCTTTTAATTCATTTGCGTTTAGTATCATGTAAGAATTTTCATTAAGTGCTTTTGCAATTTCATAAAGTTTCTTCGTGTTGGAACTCTTTCTTCCTCCAACCACTATGCACACATCGTTGGATTTTGCCAATCTCTTTACCTCTTCTTCCCTTTCCACCGTTACGGAACATATGGTGTTGTGAACGTGAAAATCCGAAAAATTTTTCATCGAATCCAAAAGATGTTTCGCAAACTTTCTGAAACCTTCCGTATCCATGGTGGTTTGAGAAAAGAGCGCGATCTTTTGCGACTCCACGTTTGGAACGTTTTTTTCAAGACTGACAACTTTCACGTTTTCAACGCAACTTCTAAGGTATTCTACTTCCGCATGGCCTTCTCTTCCAAACAAGACTATTTCGAATCCGTTTTCCCTTTCTCTTCTCATAAGGTTGGCTACGTTACTCACCACGGGACACGTCGCGTTCACCACTTTATTGGCTCTTTCTCTTAACTTGTCTAAAACGTGCAAAGGAACTCCATGCGCTCTTATAACCACAGTTGAATTTGAAAGATCAGGCCAATCGTCGTCGTTTATGTTCAAGGTTTTCAATCCCATTTTTTCCAATCGTTCCATTTCTTCTTCGTTGTGTATCAGATCTCCGGTTATGTAAACGGATTTATTCTCATTCAACAATTCTTCTGCTATTTTGACAGCCCTTTCGACTCCAAAGCAAAATCCTATGTTTTTCGAGAGGTTTATTTTCAGCATTTCTTCAATCTCTCCAAAACCATACCCTTCAATTTTTCCACGACTTCGTTCAAAGTTAAGGAATCGGTGTTGAACATCACCGCGTCTTTCGCGGGCTTAAGGGGAGCCACTTGACGAGTTGAATCTATTCGATCGCGAGATTCTATCTCTTTTATCACATCTTCGAGCGCGACGTTTATACCTTTAGCACGATATTGGGCATATCTCCTTTTTGCCCTTTCTTGAACGGAGGCCATAAGAAATATCTTGACGCACGCGTCTGGCAAAACCACGGTTCCTATATCTCTCCCCTCAACCACTATTTCTTTTTTGTCAGCCAATTCCCGTGTTTTTTGGGTGATGATTTCCCTTACTTCTGGCATTTCCGCAACCTTTGAGACGACTTTGCCTATTTCGGGTGTTCTTATCTCGTCACCTAAAACCTTTCCATTCATGCTTAGGACACCGTTTTTCAGTTCAAAATTCGCTTGTCGCAATTTCTCAAGAAAATCGTCGTTTCCGTAACGTAACCACAAAAGGGCTGCGCTTCTGTAAAGCGCTCCACTATCCAAGTGCTCGAAGCCGATTTCCCTGGCAAGAGCCTTGGCCACCGACGATTTTCCCGATCCCGCGGGCCCGTCTATGGTTATGTACGTCATGATTCGGCTTCTTCAAAGGTGTCAAAGATCTTGAACACCATGTTCAACCTGGTCAATTCGAAAACTTTTTTCACGTTCCCCTTTAAACCGAAGAGTCTCAATTCCTTTGAATTTTCGGATGCGCGTTTTAAAAGGGAGACAAGAGCACCAAGACCGGCGCTATCTATGTAATTCAGATCTGTCATGTCTATCAAAATCTTCTTCCCATTCCCTTTTATAACCTCGATCATTTTCTCTTTGAACTCTATTGAATGGTACGCATCCAATTCCCCACTGAGAAGCACCAAAACATCGCTGTTAACCATTTTGATGTCAACTTTGAAATCTTGCATCAGCTATCTACCTCCACTTTTATCCCTAACTCCTTAAGCTGACTTTCATCTACTTTTGAAGGGGCATCTGCCATCAGATCTGTTCCACTTGTGGTTTTTGGAAACGCTATCACGTCTCTTAAGGAACTCGCTTTTGTCATTATCGCAACCAATCTGTCCACTCCTATTGCAAAACCGGCGTGCGGTGGTGCTCCGTATTCAAAAGCCTCGAGAAAGAAACCAAATCTTTCTTTTGCTTCTTCATCCGATAAACCTATGAGTTTGAATATCCTTTGCTGAAGATCTTTTCTGTGAATTCTAACGCTTCCACTTCCGAGTTCCCAACCGTTTATAACCAAATCGTACGCATGAGCTCTGATCTTCGAGAGATCCCCATTTTCATACTTTTCCAGATCATCCAAATACGGCATCGTGAATGGATGATGTTGAGCTTGAAAACGTTGCTCTTCCTCATTCCATTCGAACATTGGAAAATCGGTGACCCATAATATTTTAACAGAATCATCGTCGAATATTTGCATCTTTCTCGCGACTTCCGTTCTTATCCTACCCAAGAATTCGTTGATCTTTGGGTATTTTCCAACTCCGATGATCGCGATTTCGCCCTCTTCCATTTTCACGTTCACTTCGCTTGCTTTCAAGATTTTCGAGACTCCACCCGTGTATTCTCCTTTTTGTTTTTTCACCCAACCGATTTTCAGATCTTCACTTTTTCCCCTCTCCACATATTCGTCTAAGAATTTTCTCGAAAAGCTCGCACCTGCAGGAATCACGAGGTATTTCAAGCGTTCTTGAGAAGATGGTGAAAGAAATTTAAGATCTTTACCTTTGACTTCGTCGGTTAAGTCTGAAAGAAACATTTGAAAGCGAGTGTCAGGTTTGTCACTTCCGTATTTTTCCATCGCATCGAAATAGGTTAGGGTAGGTATATCATCCACTTCAACGTTCAAAACATTTCTGTACAGGTGTTTTATCAATCCTCCAACCGTTGCGAGCACATCCGATTGTTCAACAAAAGACATTTCAAGATCTATTTGGGTGAATTCCGGTTGTCTGTCCGCTCGCAAATCTTCATCTCTAAAACAGCGGGCTATTTGGTAGTATCTATCCATGCCGGCTATCATGAGAAGTTGCTTGAATATCTGAGGAGATTGCGGAAGTGCGTAAAACGTTCCCCTTTTCAAACGAGAGGGAACGAGAAAATCACGTGCTCCTTCGGGAGTTGACTTGGTAAGGTAGGGAGTTTCCACTTCTATGAAATCCAGTGAATCTAGATATTTTCTGCTTTCTTGCTCTATTCTATGTCGAAATATGAGATTTCTTTGGAGGCTTGGATGTCTCAAGTCTAAATAACGGTATTTGAGTCTCGCCTCTTCGTTACCTTCTTCTCTGTTCACGTATATGGGAGGCGTTTTTGATTCGGCGAGTATTTCCATTTCTTTTGCCAGTACTTCGACCTCTCCACTTGCCAAATTTTTGTTTTTTGCCTCGTCAGGACGTTCCCTTACCACCCCTTTTATTCCTACAACGTATTCGATTGATACGGCGGTGGCTTTGGTATACACACTCTCGTTCGGATCGAAAACCACTTGAACCAATCCGTATCGATCCCTTATCCACATGAAAATGATCCCGCCTAAATTTCTTATCCTATCCACCCAACCGTTTATCGTCACTTCTTCTCCTATCTTGTCTACATTTATTTCGTTCAACTTGTGAGTTCTTTTTAGCATATTTTGCTTTCCCCTTTCGAATTACGGCATCTTTTCAGCAAATTATACCATTTTTACCTCGGCAAATACACCTGTAAAGTGCAACTCGTGTTGCGGATAAAGATCTTTCAGCGCTTTGAAAAGACTCCGTTATTCCGAAGCCACTTCATGATAAGTGAAACAAAGAAAAGAGTGGTTATCACGAAAACAACGCAAGGTCCAGAAGAGATGTTGAACTCAAAAGACAACATCATTCCTATGAAGATGGACAGCATTCCAAACGCTATCGAGATCAAGGTGATGGTTTTGAATCTTTTAGATAGCATTTTCGCTGAAGCACCAGGGGCTATCATTATGGAACTTGCAAGAACAACTCCAACGAATTTGACAGCCGCAACGGTTACCAAAGCCGCGATTGCCATGAATACGTAGTAATCCAATTCAACTGGAACCCCTACTATTTTGGCAAAATCTTCGTCAAAACTCGAATACGTTACCGCCTTTCCGCGCCAAAAATACCAAATCACGGTCACGATCAAAATCAACAAAGCGAAGTACGTGTCCATTCGTGATATCGCTAAGAGGTCACCGAAAAGATATCCCATCACATCCGGATGATATCCTTTGTTTAATCCGATAAGCCATATACCCAATGCCATTGAGAAGGCAAAAAGGGTACCAATAGTCGCATCTTCTGAAATTTTGCCGGTTCTGCTTATGAAACCTATAAACATTCCCAATCCAATCGCGAACACGACCGCAGTCCAAAGGGGTGAAATTCCCAAGAATATCCCAAGCGCTATGCCAGCAAAGGTTCCGTGAGAAACTCCCACGCTCATGAAAGACATCTTTCTGAATATGAGAAGAGGCCCGATCAATCCGGCAAAGATCGCCATTATTTCTCCCCCTATTAAAGCGTTCTGAATGAATGGAAATTTCAAAAACTCAAACATCGTCATCCTCCGCTGGCAAGTGAAAGTGTTGAGCAAGTCGGAAATTTGGACCGTATATTTTGGAAATTTCCGGTTCGTTTAACAATTTCACCACCTCGTTATGTGGAACCAACTTTTTGTTTATGCAAAAGACGTTCTGAGCGTAAGCGGTGGTGAACCCTATGTCATGACTTGACATTACGATCGTCAAGTTGTGTTTTTCTTTTATTCTTTCGATCATATCGTAAAAGTTCGATTGAGATCTTGGATCCATACCGGTTAAAGGTTCATCCATGAGGATAATTTGAGATTCTGTAGCCAACGCCCTGGCTATGAGAACACGTTGTTGTTGTCCTCCGCTCAGATCTCCAATAGGGCGATTGGCATGGGAAACCATTTCAACTTCTTTTAAAAATCGAAGGGCTTTTCTCCTTTTCGTCTTTGAGGATTCCTTGAAACGATACCTTCCCATTTCCACGACTTCAACGGCACTAAGAGGAAAATTGTAGAATTGAGCGCCACGTTGAGCCAAATAGCCAATGGAATGAATCTTCCTGTATTTTCTGATTTCCATGCCGTTTACCGTTATCTTGCCTTGATAGGGAACCAATCCCGCTATCGCTTTTATGAGAGTGGTCTTTCCACCTCCATTTGGTCCCATGATCACATGAAATTTTCCGAGTTCCAATTCCAAATTCACATTTTCAATGGCTGGTTTACCATCATACAAAACGCTCAAAGACTCTATCTTTAAAAATTCACTCACCTTTCAAAGCCTCCACGAATTTTTTCGCGATCTCTTCCATGAGTTTAACGTAATCTTCCACGTAAACTGGATTCACGTTGACGATTTCGACTCCCATTTGCGCCGCAAGAGTTCTCGTCGTGTTACAAGGGGTTACCGGATCGCCTATTATCGCCTTTATGTGATACTTTTTCATGGCTAAAATGATACTCGCGTACTCTTTCGGTGTTATGGTTTGACCGGCGTTGTTTTCCAACGTGTATTCTTTTCCAAGGCCATAAGCTCGCGCAAAATAATCCCATGCGGGATGCTGGGCGACAAAAGGTCTACCTTTGTATGGAGAAAGCGTCTTTTCTATGCGTGAATTTAAAGCTTCCAATTTTTCTATCAGTCTTCCAAAATTCTTTGAGAAATAAGGTTCGTAAGAGGGATAGCTTTTCACAAGCGCATAATACACATTCGTGCACATCATCTCGTAGAGTTTTACGTCCAGCCAAGCGTGTGGATTGTAATTTCCATCTTTTCCAATCAAAAACCTATGAAGATTGGATAAGGTGCTTATCACACGAATGTGTGGGTTGACGTTTAACACCTTTTGAGATATCCAGCGATCATCTTTCAAACCAAGATCCGAAAAGATGCTTGCTTTGGCTATGATAAGTACTTGCTGAGGACTAAGATTGTAAGTGTGAGGGTTATCCCCAGCGTGGGTGAGAGTGTAAATTTTCACGTTTTCTCCTCCGATCTGTTGAAAGATGTACCCTAGAGGGGGTATACTCACCACGATCGAGATTTGAGAAAAGGCAAGCGTGAAAATAAGTGTTAAAATGAAAAACAAAAGCATCAAGTATCTTTTCAATTTCATCACCTCATAAACATTATATCAACAACGTCAAGGAGGGATAAGATGAACTTTTCATTAACCACCGTTCAGGTAAACTGGTGGGCAGCGCTGGTAGGAGGGCTTTTGAGCTTTCTTTCTCCTTGCATTTTTCCTTTGCTGCCTGGTTTTTTGGCATTTCTCATATCGTCTAAAAAACGCAGAAGTGCCGTTTGGCGGGCGTTTGCCTTTTCACTTGGGCTCAGCGTGATATTCGTCTTACTCGGAATCGCCACTGGAACGTTCGGGATGTTCTTAAGCGGTTCAAAGAGGTGGGTGGAAATCGTTGGAGGAGCCATCGTCATCATTTTTGGAATGAGTTATAGTGGACTTTTCACACTTCCTTTTTTCGAAAAAGGCATTTTCATACCTTTCAACCGAGAGATAGACGGGTTTTGGAGCGCATTTTTGTTTGGAATAGTCACTTCCTTCGCTTGGACACCTTGCATAGGACCGACTTTAGGTGCGATTCTGACCATTGCGGCGACGGGCGATACTTTAAACGGCGGATTACTGCTTGTACTATTTTCCGTTGGAATAATGATTCCTTTGATACTCGCCGCTTTACTCGTCGACTACGTGAACAAAGCTATGCCGAAGATTTCCAAATATCAAAGACAGATAAACATCGTTGGTGGGGTGATTTTGATAACGGTGGGAGTGTTGATGATGTTAGGAAAGCTCGCGCTTTTGGCACCATCTTGATGGAAAGCTCAAAATCATCGAGAAATGATCTTTCCTATCACTCTTTCTATTTCCTTTGATTTTATCGCACCTTCACGTATCAGGTAAGGCGGAGTGTGTCTCATGTCCAGGATCGTGGAGGCTTTTCCCGTTTTTACCTTTCCGCCATCAACGTAAAGATCGACGGCTTCACCGAATTGAGAGACGGCTTGTTCGATGGTCAAAGAAGGAGTAAATCCTGAGATGTTGGCACTTGTAGCGATCAACGGCCCCGTTTCTCTTGAAAGGCGCAAAAAGAAATCATCACTTGGCATCCTTAAACCCACAGTTCCATCTTCACCAACGGCGTATCGTGGCGTAAAAGGGGAAGCGTCGAGAATGATGGAAAGAGAACCGGGCCAAAATGTTTCGATGACTTTAAAAACATCTTGATT
>CAZCZS010000006.1:23281-39363 GCA_964503355.1 uncultured Mesoaciditoga sp. | reverse complement strand
GATGGTGATCCATGGAAAAGGATGAAGATAAGAAATGGGTTGTTTTGAACATGTACGAAAACGGTATAAAGGCCGAAATCGTAAAGGGTTTTTTGGAAGAAAATGGAATTTTAGTCCAACTACGCGACTCGACTGTTCCTTACGGAGGAAGCGCGTACTTTGGCCAAGAGAGTCCAAAAGAACTGCTCGTGTTGAAAGAAGAGCTCGAGGAAGCGAAAAAACTCCTTGAGGAAATAAAAAAGGAAAAAGACAAAAAGGAGGAAGAGCCAAAATGAGCTTAAAAAAAACACCTCTTAACGAAGAACATAAAAGATTAGGCGCAAAAATGGTGGACTTCGGTGGCTGGGAGATGCCGGTTCAATACACATCGATTTTGGAAGAACACAAAGCCGTCAGAGAAAGAGCCGGTGTTTTTGACGTTTCCCACATGGGAGAAATACTGGTTGAAGGAAAGGATGCAACTCCATTCGTCGATCGTCTCATAGTGAATTCGGTATCAAAACTGAAGAACGGTCAAATTTGCTACAGCCCCATGTGTTACGAAAATGCCACCATCGTTGATGATCTTTTGGCTTACAGATTCTCAGAAAATAAGATTTTTTTGGTTGTAAACGCCTCAAATACTGACAAAGACTACGAATGGATAAAGAAACAAAGCAAGAATTTTGACGTCAAGGTTAGCAACTTATCGAACGATTACGCCCAAATCGCATTTCAAGGGCCAAAAGCCGAGGAAATTTTGAGCCAGATTTCCGGTGTGAGATTACCTGACATAGAGTTTTATCATTTCACGACGGGAAGAATAAACGGCATTGAATGTATAATCTCGAGAACTGGCTACACGGGTGAAGATGGATTTGAACTGTACTTTAACCCAGAAGCGGCCGAAGCGATGTGGCGAAAATTACTGGAAATTGGTCAACCTTACGATGTTAAACCATGCGGTTTAGGTGCAAGAGACACCCTAAGATTTGAGGCTTGTTACATGTTGTATGGAAACGATATAGACGATACCACCACTCCTTTAGAAGCAGGATTGAAGTGGACCATAGATTTTAGTAAAGAAGAGTTCAACGGTAAAGACGTTCTTCTCAAACAAAAAGAAGAGGGTCTAAAGAGAAGATTAAGAGGATTGGAAATATCCAAAGGAATAGCGCGCCACGGTTACAAAGTGTTTTCAGCGGATGGAAAAGAGATAGGTTACATAACCAGTGGAACGAAATCTCCAACGTTGGGCAAATCTTTGGCGTTGGCGTACTTGGAGAAAGGTTACACGAAGCTGGGCACGGAAGTTTTCGTGCAAATCCACGGAAAAAATGTAAGTGCAAATGTTATAAAGACGCCTTTTTACAGAGGCAGTGTAAAATCCGGTAAGTGAATACATTTAAAATCAGGAGGGATTCGAATGAAAAGATACACCAAAACTCATGAATGGATGGAATTGAACGACAAAATCGCGACGGTTGGAATTTCGGATCATGCCCAAAACGAACTGGGAGATATCGTTTACGTGGAACTTCCAGAAATTGGTAAAGAGGTAAAGGCGGGAGAGGTACTTTGTTCTGTTGAATCCGTGAAATCCGCCAGCGATGTCTACGCCCCTGTAAGTGGAAAAGTGGTGGAAGTTAACGAAGAATTGGAAAATGCACCGGAAACCATAAACAAATCCGCAGAAAAAGACGGATGGATAGCTAAAATAGAAGTTTCCGATCCTTCCGAAGCGGATAAATTACTAAGTGAAGAAGAATACAAAAAAACGATCGCCGAATGACGAAATAGATCATGATAAGGGCGATTCTGTGAATCGCCCTTAAATCATACTGAAAGAAAAGAGGGATAAATATGAATCCTTACATTCCCCATACCGACGATGAAATCGCGGAAATGTTAAAAGCGATAGGAGTTAAAAGTGTAGACGATCTTTTTTCTTCCTTACCCGCAGACAAACGCACCAAGAAGATGGGATTGAATGAAGGAAAAGATGAATACAGCGTTCTTTTGAAAATGAAAGAATTGGCCTCAAAAAACGCTGACGCCCAACGTTACACGTATTTCATGGGTGGAGGTATATACAACCACGTCATACCTTCTGCCGTTCACCAAATAGTATCGCGCGGTGACTTTTACACGGCTTATACCCCTTACCAAGCCGAAGTTTCTCAGGGTTCCCTTCAAATGATGTTCGAATTTCAAACCATGATGTGTGAATTAACCGGAATGGGAATTTCAAACGCCTCGATGTACGATGGTGCCGAGGCAACGGCCGAAGCCGCTTTGATGGCGGCCAGGTTTACGAAGAAAGACAAAATACTCGTTGCGGATTCGGTGCATCCTGAATACCTTCAAACGATTAACACTTACGCCAGCGGTCCACAGTTGAAGGTGGAAACGGTTGAACACGATGAAACTGGAACGCTTTCGATAAACGATTTGAAGGCGAAAATAGACGAAGAAACGGCAGGTATCATAGTTCAATATCCCAATTTCTTTGGAGTTATAGAAGATCTTAAAGCCATCAGGGAAGCATCGAAGGACATCTTGATGATAGTGGTGGTGAATCCCATTTCTCTTGGCGTTCTCGAAGCACCAGGTACTTTTGGAGCTGACATCGTAACCGGTGATGGTCAAGTGCTCGGAATCCCGATGAACTTCGGTGGTCCCACTTTTGGAATCTTCGCCATAAGAGATGATAAAAGATTGGTGAGAACGATGCCTGGAAGGATCATAGGGGAAACTGTGGATGTGGATGGAAAACGCGGTTACGTTATGACTCTTCAAGCGCGTGAGCAACATATAAGGCGCGCGAAAGCAACATCAAACATATGTTCCAACCACGCACTCGGTACCCTTTACGCCGCCGCTTACCTTTCTTTGGTAGGCCCTGAAGGTCTCAAAGAAATAGGAGAAAATAACGTGGCAAAGTCCCATTACCTTCTTGAAAAACTCGAAAAAACCGGCCATTTCAAAAGAAAATTCAGCGGAGAGTTCTTCAACGAATTCGTAGTTGAAACCGATCTTAACGTCTTTAGATTGAAAAGGAAGCTTTTGAAAAACGGAATAATCGGTCCATTGGATATGGGAATCTTCTCTGGAGCAAAGAGCAAATTGAGAAAATTGTTCTCCAAAAACGATCTTCTTTTCTGTGCCACCGAAGCGAACACCGTTGACGATATAGAACGTTTGATCTCCGTGGTGGAGGCGATGTGAAATGGAATTGATATTCGAAATATCAAAAAAAGGTAGAAGAGGATTCGTACCTCCAAAAATGGACGTGAAACCGTACAAAATTGGCGAAAAGTACACGCGAAAAAGCGCGTTGAATCTTCCGGAAGTTACAGAGGGCGATGTTGTGAGGCACTACACCAATTTATCACGCCTTAATTACGCCGTTGATACCGGTTTTTATCCATTGGGTTCTTGCACCATGAAGTACAATCCTAAGTTGAACGAAAGAATTGCCAGTTTACCTGGTTTCTCGGAAATACATCCTTACCAAGACGTGAAAACCGTCCAAGGAGCCCTTCAGCTCATGTACGAACTCGAAGAAGCGCTTAAAAAGATAACGGGTATGGATGCGATGACGTTGCAACCTGCCGCCGGCGCACACGGCGAATACACCGGTATAGCGATCATAAGAAAATATCACAGAAGCAGAAGAGATTTCAAAAGAGACGAGATCATAGTCCCCGACTCCGCGCACGGCACAAATCCAGCTTCATCCGCTATGAACGGATTCAAAGTCATAGAGATAAAATCGAATGAAAAAGGAATGGTAAGCGTTGAAGAATTGAAAAAAGTCGTAGGTCCTCATACAGCCGGTATGATGTTGACCAATCCAAACACGCTGGGAATCTTCGAAAAGGATATAATCGAAATAGCACAAATAGTTCACGATGCCGGTGGATTGATGTATTACGACGGTGCCAATTTAAACGCCATAATGGGTCAAGTGAGGCCAGGAGACATGGGATTCGATGTGGTTCACCTTAATCTGCATAAGACATTCTCGACACCCCATGGAATGGGCGGACCTGGCGCTGGTCCCGTTGGAGTTAAAGAGTTTTTGAAAGATTTCCTACCGATTCCCAGGGTGATAAAGAAGAAAGATAAGTACCTCCTTGATTACTCATCCAAGAAAACCATAGGCAGAGTGAGGAGCTTTTACGGAAACTTTTCCGTTCTCGTAAAAGCGTACGCTTACATTTTGACGATGGGCGAGGAGGGGATAAAACGCGCGAGTGAGATGGCGGTTCTAAATGCGAATTACTTGAGAGTGGCCATCTCGAAATTACTTGAAGTTCCTCATAACGAAACGTGTATGCACGAATTCGTAGCGAGTACGACTCCACTTCAAGAAAATGGAATAAAAGCGTTGGATGTCGTAAAGCGCATGCTGGATTACGGAATTCATCCACCTACGGTTTACTTCCCACTTATAGTTCATGAAGATATAATGGTCGAACCTACGGAAACCGAATCGAAAGATACGTTAGATCGCTTCATAGAAATAGTCAAAGAAATAGTCGAAGAAGCGAAAAAAGATCCTGAAAACCTAAAAACAGCTCCGCACACAACGCCAGTCAGAAGATTGGATGACACACGGGCTGCCAGATATCCAGTGTTGAGGTGGAAAGCGGAATGATGAGAAAAGTGCCGGAGTCCTTCACTCCGGCATTCTTGGACTTGGAAACGGAAAGGTTTCTTTCCTTTCAAGAAGTCGTGAACGCCTTTAAACCTCTGAGTTTGTTTGGGAAAAAGGAGTTCTTACATATCAAACCGCTTGAAGACGATAAAGTGAAGCAAGCTTACGAATTCATGAAAAAGATAGAAAAATGCCAGCAAAGAGAAAGAATAGAACACATTTTGAGCGATTTTCATGAGATCTCTTCCAGTTTGAATGCCGTGGAAAGGGGAAATTCAACGGTTATCGATCTTTTTGAAATAAAAAGATTCATCCATCATCACAGAATTTTGAAGGAAATGACGCAAAACTGCCTTGATGGTTATTTTTCCTCCTTAGAAGACGTATGGAAACTGCTCGATCCCCAAAAGAGCGCTTCCTATGCTTTCTCCCCTTTCAACGCCGAAATTGAAAGGCTGACTAAAGAGTGTCTGAACTTACAATCAAAGATAAAAATTCTTTATCAAAAGGTTGCAAAGAAGCTTGAAGAAAAGTACAACGTGAAGGTAAAAGACGGAAAGTTCGTCCTCCCCAGGAGAAAAGCGAAAGAGTTACTCTTATCTTCGCTGATAATGGTGGAAAGGGAAGGAATCCAAAGTTACACGTTCGCTCTAAGACCAACAGATGAGATATTAAAACTTGAAAAGAAGCTGCTCGATTGCGAAGAAAAATTAAAGAATTCCCAAAACGATGAGATAAAACGTTTATCGATCATGATCTCACATAACGTTGAACGTTTAAAAGCGGAAAGACGCAAAATCGCCGAATTCGATCTCTCACTCGCAAAATTACGTGGCTTGAAATGGGGGTGGACTTATCCAACTTTCAGCTCGTCGATCGAAATGAAATCCGCGTTCCATCCTCAAGTGAAGAAAAAAGTTGAAGAGATGGGCTACGAATACACGAATCTGGACGGGACTTTCGAAAGAGGATTGACCATGATATTCGGCCCAAACATGGGCGGAAAAACGACGACTCTCAAAACGATAGGTTTACTCTGTGCTTTAGCTTCATACGGATTTTTAGTACCAGCAAAATCAGCTGTTTTACCGAAAGTGAAATGGATAAGATATATAGGCTCACAAGAAGAAAATGACGGCCTCTCGAAATTCGCGAGACAGATAGATCTTACGGCTCGAAGTTTATCTTTGCCTCAAAATGGTCTCATCCTGATAGACGAATTTGGAGCCGGAACGAATCCATACGAAGGTGAAGCGCTGGCAAGTGCTTTGGCAACCTCGCTGGCAAAAAGAAAAGATTTTTCCGTAATGGTAACCCACTACAGAAAAACCATAGAAAACGTTGAATGCAAAAAGTACACGCTTGGACGACTCAACTTCGAAGGGGGAATAACCATAGAAAATCTCTTTTCCAAAATAGATCACCATCTTGTAAACGGTGCTCATGTGAAACTTGGAGATGCGATCAAACTCGCTGAAATTCTCGGTTTGCCTTGCGATATCATTGAAAACGCGAGCAAGAATCTTTTATCATTTAGCGATGAAAGATCATCGAATTGAAATTCGTTCAACAATTTTATCGGACGTTATCGTTTCGAAGTTTAACACCACCATCGAAAATGAGTTTGAGAGCTTCATGTTTTGAGGTATAATCGAATCGATAAACACGTAGAAAAGAGAAAATTAGGGAGAGATCGCGGTGGCGCTTGTAGAAGTCAAGGATCTAAGAAAAGTTTACAAAACCGGGGAATTGAAGTACGAAGCCCTTAAAGGGATGAGCTTCGAAATTGAAACAGGAGACATGTTCATGATCTTGGGACCCTCCGGGAGCGGAAAAACTACGCTTTTGAATTGTTTGTCCGGAATAGACGATCCCACCTCTGGTTCGATATTCATAAACGGTGTTGATATAGCAAAACTTTCCGATGATCAAAAGACGAAATTTCGTGCCGAAAACATGGGATTCGTTTTCCAAGCTTACAATTTGATAGACGTTTTAACGGCAAAGGAGAATGTCGCGTTGCCCCTTTTGGCAAAAGGCCTTCCCGAAAAAATAGCCAACGAAAGGGCTGTAGAGGTTTTAAAAGCTCATGGGTTAGGTCATGTCTTAAACAAATTTCCCTCACAGATAAGTGGAGGTGAAAGACAAAGAGTGGCCGTTTCAAGAGCGCTGGCTGGAAATCCAAAGATCATCTGGGCGGATGAACCAACGGGCGCACTTGACACGAAAACGTCTTTCATGGTGATGGATTTCATGAAGGAATTGAACGAAAAAAACCACCAAACCTTCGTTATAGTCACACACGATGAAAAGATCGTCAAATACGCAAGTGCGGTTTTGCGTATAGACAGTGGCCAGATAGTGAATTTCGAAAGGGTAAAAGAACCAAAAGAAATCGTGTTGGAGGAGGGAAAATGGTGAAAAAATTCATGATAATGCTTTTGATCGTGTTTTTTTCCCTTTCTTCTTTCGCTTTTTCCGTCTTGTTCGACGCCGGGCACGGTCAAGATGCCGGTAACGCGGATTGGTTGATAGATGGGGCGTATTCGGACTTCGCCAACGCCTTGAAAAGATTCTTCTACGTGGACGAAACTTATCAAAATCTGACGCCTTCTCTTCTTGCAAACTACAACGTTTTGGTAATTCCTGAACCAAACGTTCCCTTCAGTCGGGAGGAAGAAAACGCCATCGTCTCCTTTGTGAAAAATGGAGGTGGCGTCTTTTTCATCGCGGATCATGAAGGAGCGGATAGAAATCACAACGGATGGGATGCGGTTTCTATTTACGATGATTTCGTAAAAAGAATGGGTTTTGAGTTTATGAGGGACACACAAAGTCAATACCCGATCAAATACGTTTTTAAAACTCCCATAACCTTGGGAGTGAAAGATGTTGGAGAATGGGCGGGCTCAACGCTGAAAATTCTAGACAAAAATCTTCATCCAGCCGTGGAACTTTACACGCACCAAATTTACGTTCTATATGGCACTTATGGAAAGGGAAGGATCGTGGCCATCGGTGACAGCTCTCCTTTCGACGATGGAAGCGGTGATCCGTGGAAATCTCTTTACGATGGATGGCACACGGGCGATGATTCCGTCTTGGCCGTGAACAGCGTCTATTGGCTCGCGACGAACGAAGCTACGGATACGTCTGTGTATTTGAAACCTCCTATTGTGGAAAGTGTAAAAGTCGTAACTCCTTTTCAAATAGACGTCTATTTCAACAAGAAGGTAATCGGATCGATAACGGTGGGATTGAATTTGAACGTTACAAACGCAAAGATCGAAAGGGTAAAGATCGCTGGAAATGCGATAGCGATATTTTTAAAATCCAAACTTTCAAAAGGAAAACACATGTTGATAACGCGAGGAATAACAGATCAATACGGAAACGAATCACCGATGAGCGCGTTTTCTTTTGAATACTGAGATATGTTCTCAATAGATGATTCGATCTTCGTCACCGAAAATTTAAATGGAGCCGCAAATTCCGGGATAATCATCGGAGATAAAGGCGTGATCTTGGTAGATTCAACGTTTTTTCCGTCGAAAGCCAAGAGAATCACACAGTTCGTTTTTTCAGTAACTTCAAAGGTGCTCTTATACGTTGTGAACACACATTACCATCTCGATCATACACTGGGTAATTGTGCAATTGATGCACCTGTGGTTGGAAATTTTTTAACGAAAAGGTATCTTGAAGATTTTGATCTCGAAGAGTTTAAACGCTCTTTAGAACCTATAATACAAAAAGAACTCAAAGAAGCGAAGTTGATCCCCCCCTCCGTCGTTTTCAAAAACAGAATCACCTTTAACTTGGGGGACAAAAGAGTGGAGATCGTGAAAATGGGTGGACACACGCCAGATTCATCGGTGGTATACGTGTGGCCTCAGCAAGTGTGTTTCTGTGGTGATCTCGTTTTCGCAGGATATCACGCCGAAATAGAGGAAGATTCCAACCTGGACAGGTGGATTTCTAATTTAAAAAAAATACGACAAAGAAATCCAAAGTGGATAGTTCCCGGTCATGGGAAAGTTGGCGGAATGGAAGAAGTGAACGATATGATCCTCTATCTTGAAAAATTCAAAAATCTTTCCAAATTGCTTAAATTAAAGCACGTAAAAGAAATTGTCGATAAATTTGGAGAGGATCCGGTATTCGCAAAAAGGGGATTCGCTTTGTTGTTTGAAGAAAGTCTCGCGAATTACCTGAAAGGGAGGGGAAAAAATGGAAAGAACTTTGGTTCTCATAAAACCTGATGGAGTTGAAAGAGGGTTGGTAGGTGAAATAATCACGAGATTCGAAAAAAAAGGATTGAAGATATCCGCAATGAAGGTTTTAACCATGTCGCGAGAACTCGCCGAGGAACATTACGCGGAACATGTGGGTAAACCTTTTTACGAAAAACTGGTAAAATTCATGACGAGTGGTCCTATAGTGGCCATGATCATCGAAGGAAGAGAAGCGATAAAAGTCGTAAGGAAGCTCGCCGGTGCGACCGATCCGGTAGAAGCCTTGCCTGGCACGATAAGGGGAGATTTTTCAGTTTTAGAACCCGCAAATACACTTCACGCATCGGATTCAAAGGAAGCCGCGGAAAGGGAGATAAAAAGATTCTTTCCTGAACTTTTTAACGAAGCACCATCGTCGGATCTCATCAAACAAAATAAACAGTTAAAAATGGAAATAGAGGTGTTAAGAAAAAGGGCACGATGGTATGAATCCCAATCTCAAAAAATGGAAGAATTAATAGGACAATACAATCAACTTGTGAAAAAGGAATTCGATAACGTGGAAAACGTCATAGGAAAGATCGGAACCAACGAAGTTATCGATCCGGTTACAAGACTTTACTCGCGCGATCACATGTTGAACTATCTGAATTTCTTCCATTCGAAAGCGTTTCAAGAAAGCATCGACTACGCGTTGATCTTCGTGGATATGGATGACTTTGAAGAAAAAACACGGAACTTCACGAAAGAGGAAAAAGAAATTCTTTTGAGAGAGATAGGAAAATTTCTCAAAAATATGGTGAGAGTGCCCTTGGATATCGTTTCTCGTCTCGGCTCAGATGAATTTCTCATACTGCTTACTCAAATATCGAAAGACACCGCCATTTCCGTGGCCAACCGCATAAATTCTGGATGCCTGAAAAACGAATTCAAAGTTCATGATAAAACGATCAAACTCACGTGCACCGTTTCTCTGATCCACTTCCCAAGCGACGGTTCACAACTTTCTGAAATGCTTGAAAGTGGTGAAAAACTAATAGAAGAGGGGAAAAATAAGGGAAAAAACACGGTAGTATTCTATTGATTCGAAAGGAATGATTTTTTTGAAAGATCTCTTGATATTGAAATTCAAAGCCCAAAGCAGAACAACTATGGAAGAATACATTGGATATTTCATGTTGAAAAGAAATGGCGAAATTAAATACAAGGTTCTTCAATATCCGACATCTTTTTCCTCATACGTGAATTTCAATTTGAATGAGCCGTTTAAGATCTTTCAAAAAGATCTCAACGATTCGATCTTGAAAGTTACGAGAAATTCGCCTGAATTCAAGTCTACCAATTCGAATTTAAACAGATACATAGGAAAAAAACTCGTAAGAGATCCTTCATTTGGAATGAAATTGATATCCGCTCATAAGAGCGGAGAGACGATGGTCGTAAAAGATTTCATCAAAGATTTTTTCGAAGAATGGGTATCGGATTTAAACGTGGAAATTTCAAGTGAAGAGCTGTATTACTCGGAACTTTCAAAGCAATTCTCGAAATACAGCACCCCAGAAGATATCATGTCGATGTTACAAAGATCCGATCTCAACGATCTTTCAGAAGCTTATCCAATAGTCGATCCGATTCGTGGAAAACCGATAACTTCGTTTGACATAGGATCAAGAATATATTTCACCGTTTTGAAATTTTCAAACGAGGAATCTAAGAAAAAAATACTGGAAGCCTTCCCGCAAAATTTCAACGAAAACGGCGAAAACGTTCATCCACTTGTCGGAACCATCGTATCAAAGGAATTGACCAATGGAAGCCAGGATTTCATATTGATAAAACTGGAATGTGAAGGCGTTTTGTTTAAATCCGTTGTTTACAGTGGTTTGAACGTTATGTGGGAAAACGTTCAAGTTCCGAAGATAAAAGATGAAGAAGAATTCACTCCCATATTTTCCAAGAGTGAAAAGGACGAACTCACAGAATTGCTGAAAGAAAAGGAAAAATTGAAGATTTCGGATGTGCTCATAGCGATGTTTCTAGTGGTTGGAATAGTTTTGGCCATCGTTGTCGGTGTTTACTTTTTCTTGATGAAATGAGAAAAGGAAATATCTTGGTGGAATCCATAATCTTTTTGATACTATCTTTTTTCATGTTTTTGCTCGTTTTCAACGGTATAGAGAGATTGTGGCAGAGACAACGAATCATAGAAAAGAACTCCGAAAAACTCTCTTGGATGCTTTCTCTTTCCAACGTTATCCAAACGGGTAAAAACATTCCAACGAGATTGAAAAAATATCTGGGGGCTTCTTTTTCTGATGAAAAACATGACCACTTCCAAACGCAAGCGTCTCGTCAATCTTCGAAGTGGAAGTTTGATGATACAACTGTTGGTGGCAATGATCGTGTACAGCGTGGCCATCATTATGATTTTTGAATCGCTTACATACCTTTTCAAAAACCTTTCGAAGCTCTCTGAAGAGGAAAAAGACACCGAAAAATTCGAATACGTGATGTTTTATCTGAATTCTCAAATTGAAAAAAACGTGGCGTTTAAAATTGAAAATGGAATCAATTGGTCTGTTTTGTTGTTGGACACAAAGCCAATTCTGGGATTTGAGATATTTTACGGAAAGAATCGGAATAAGCTACGAAGGATCGTGGCGAAAACGAATCTCAACTTTTCCATTATACAAAAGACATCGCTCGGCTTGGGATTTCTAAACGGAAGAAATTTCAGCGGTTTCAACACCATTTACCAAGGAAAAGAGAGAATGTATTTTAAAAGAGATGGAACGCATCTCCTCTTTGAATGGGGAGAAAGATGGTTCTATTTGATGTAAACCAACATGAAAGAAGGTGAATGTCATGATAAACATACATGGAAGACCTTATCCCACCGTAAGCGATCTCATTAAGGTTCCAGAGAGTGAGAGAATGGGCCAAGATTACTTGAACAACGTGAGTGGCGTCTTTCTCGTGATTTCATCTTCTTTCAAGAAAACCTCAAATGGTAGTGAATACACACGAGCGATGGTCTGTGACGATAGAAACGCTTTAAAAGTCAACATATGGGAAAAAGTGGAGGCGGGAAATCTTCTCTTTTCCCATTACGAATACAGTCATGAATATCGTTTGTTCTCTTTAAAACCGATAAGAATTGTCAAATCTAACAAGGAGCCGCAAATCGAAAAAGCTTTGATGCTTCATTTCGATACGGATAACGCTGAAAGATGTTTGAAATATCTCATAACGAGCGTTAAAAATCAACACTTGAAAAGACTTTTAGAAGAGATGTTCGTCAATGATACTGAATTTTACACCTCTTTTATAAACGCATCGGCCGCCTCTCAAAATCATCACGTTGGAAGAGGCGGTCTTCTTTTTCACACCGTTTCCATGACGAAGACGGCTTTGAATTTGATATCCAACTACCCAAAGCTGAACCGGGATCTCATCGTAACCGGATGTTTGATCCATGATATAGGAAAAGTTGAAACTTACGAAAATGGTCCCACTTTCGATTACACAAGTGAAGGCAAATTGGAAAATCATATCGTTTTGGGTGTAAAGATGCTAACGCGTTTTGTAGACAGAATTCCAGATTTTCCACATGAGCTAGAAAGCATCTTAACTCACATCATCGCAAGTCATCACGGTCAACTTGAATACGGTTCTCCGGTTACCCCAAAGATCCCCGAAGCCATGGTGGTGAATTTCGCCGATGAGATCGACGCAAAATTGAACGCCACATTCGAAGTGTTTGACATAATGGAAAAAGGAGAATGGAAAAGAGTGGAAATGTTGAAGAGTGATATCTTCAAATTCACGCTTTGAGGAGGAAAAGATGAAGTACGTTACCATCACAGGTGGAGTTTTAAGTGGAATTGGAAAGGGTATAACGGCGGCTTCAATAGGCGCTGCGCTTCAAAGTCAAGGGTTGGTTGTGGATGTGCTGAAAATAGATCCGTATTTGAACGTGGATGCCGGAACTATGAATCCAAATCAACATGGAGAGGTATTCGTAACAGAAGATGGTTATGAAGCAGATCTAGACTTAGGACACTACGAAAGATTTCTCGGTAAAAACATGACGCGTTTGAACAACGTGACGGCGGGACAAATCTATTCGAGTGTTATAACGAAAGAGAGAAAAGGTGAGTATTTAGGCGCCACGGTGCAGATGATTCCGCACGTAACGGCCGAGATAAAAAAGAGGCTTTCTCAGCTGAAAGGAGACGTGGCCATAGTTGAAATCGGTGGAACGGTCGGAGATATAGAATCCGAGATCTTCTTGGAAGCGATAAGGGAGTTCTCCATGGAAAAAGGAAGAGCGGAAAACTTCGCTTTCGTTCACGTCACGTACATTCCCTACTTGAAAGTTACAAACGAATTTAAAACCAAGCCCACTCAACAGTCAATTCAAATTTTAAGAAGAGCGGGTATATCCCCAGACCTCATAGTTTTGCGTGGTGAAAAGGAATTTCCGCCTCACACGGTGAAAAAAGTGGCGCTTTTTGGGGGTGTGGATGAAAAAGCCGTGTTTGGTCTTGAAGACGCTTCAAATGTTTATTCCATTCCACAAAAGATACACGATTTGGGAATGGATGAACTCATCATGAGAAAAATCAAAGTGAGACCCACCAAAAAATTCAATTGGAAATACCCAATTCCAGTGAAAAATGCCAAAATAGCCTTGATAGGTAAATACTTGGCCACGGATGACGCGTACAAATCCGTTCTTGAAAGTGTGGTACTTTGTGGCTATCACAAACCGAATCTGATAGATTCCGAAAGTTTGGAGTCACTTGAAGACGATGAATTGGCACGCAGGCTTGAAGGATATGATGGTTTGATAATTCCAGGCGGCTTTGGAAAGAGGGGAATAGAAGGTATGATCCGCGCCATAAAATACGCGCGTGAACACGATGTTCCCATTCTTGGCTTGTGCCTGGGAATGCAACTGATGGTTGTGGAATACGCGAGAAACGTGGCGAATTTAAAAGGTGCGAATTCCACCGAATTCGATCCCGACACCCCTTATCCCGTTGTGGATCTTATGGAAAAACAGAAGAAAATTCTTAATCTTGGTGGCACGATGAGGCTCGGAGCTGAGAATATAAGAATATCAAAATGGAGCAAATTGTACGAAATATACGATCGCGTCTTCGTTCACGAAAGACACAGACATCGTTACGAGGTGAACTTAAACGCTTTCAGAGAGATGTTCAGAGTGAAAGAGGAAGAACCACAAAACAGATTAAACGTTTCGGCCCTTTCCAACTTTGTAGAAGCAGTGGAACTGCCACAAAAGAAATTTTATGTTGGCGTCCAATTTCATCCAGAATACGCTTCAAAAGTTTCCTCACCGCATCCGATATTCATGGAATTTTTGAAAAAAGCTTCCGAAAAGAGCGGGATGTGATCATCCCGCTTTCATTTTCATAGACTGAAATTCAGCCATTAGATGAACTTGCCAGGGCCCTTATCCTTTCTTCTTCTTTCAAAACACGACCACTTTTCGGATCGATAGCCTCACATTTTCCATCTACAATGGCGGTCATGATTTTGCCACGTCCCACTTTAGAACCTATGAAATTCGGCGTGTCCAGATACCCGATTTTCAACGCTTCATGATACGTTTGAGGATCTAGCAAAGGTTCTTTAGCCGAGGAAAGTTTCTTTATCTCATTCACCAACGTATCCGCTTGTGATATCAATTCGTCAATCCTCTTTTTAACGTTATCGTTTTCCAACACGTTCGGTAATCCTTCCACACTCTCTTCCACGATCCTTTTTGCGATCTTCAAAGATTGGATTATCTCATCCGCTTTCGCGGCGTGGTCGGCTTCGGTGAAAGCGACAACGTGAACTATTTGCGGCTTTAAAAACATCGCTTCAGTTATCGAAAGGCCAAGTTGACCTTTTGCTTCATCCAGATCCGAGGGAAATATCATCAAGCCAGGCCTTACTTCCGTTATGACGTGAAAGTTTTCATCTTCCAGCGTGCCTATCATCTTTTTCGCGGCCAGCATCTTCGCGAGATCCATTTCAAAACTCACACCCGGCGGCGTGTTCAGCATGTACTGAGAAACGTAATGTTTAACTCCCAATTTTTTTGCAACGTAAGCCGCTATGTAGGCCATGGTAACGAAAATGGTATCGTGAGCACTTCTGAGCGTCCATTGATGTGGCTCGTTTATCTCAACTGGTAACCCTTGTTCCGCGTTCCACTTTATTCCTTCCATGTTTTCTTTAACGGCCTCCACGAATTTTCTCTCGCTTCTTCCATCCAATTCGTTGTACCACGAAAGCGGTATCGCGGCCCAGGCGTTGTTTATGGTTTCATGGAGAATTTTCGCCATTTCGACTATGTGCGTTGTTCCCGCGTAACAACGCATGAGAGGATAATTCCCTCTTCTCGAAGCCTCGTAAAGTTTCGAAAAATCTTCCTTTTTTCGTATCGGAACTCCTCCAGCACCCGACAATTCCGGCTTCATTTTATGCGGTTCGAAAAAGTACTCTTGCGCGTTTTGATCTGGAGCCAGAGAGATAACATCTATGAGTCCGGACTCGGAAAGCTCTTCAATTCCTTTCACGGTTTCGTCCAGTGTCGGTCTGCCGAAATGATGCCTGAGTATGGGATATGGAGCGTTTTCTTCTATTCTTTTCAAAAGCGTTTGGGCGGGCAAGTAATTACCCTCTTTTTCTTCGTGTCGACCTTTCAAATACATCAAAAGTTCTCTGCGGCTTTCTTTTGAAAACACTTTTGAAAAAAAGGAAAATTCCTTTGCGATTTCGGCAACCTTTTCCGTTCCTCCAAAGACGAATTTCTTGTCTTGCAAACCGTATTCGGGTATCTTTTCTTCCATTTCTCTGAAAAGTGATCTGGCCACTTCTGGAGTTAACCTGTAACTTACGGCTATCATATCGGCTTTCTCATCACGCGCCCTTTGCAGAAGTTCATCTACAGGTGTCGCTGGTCCAAGAAAGATCACCTCATGACCCACACTTCTTGCCAAAGAGAGAAAAGAAATAATACCGGCCACGTGAACACAGTTACCAACTGAAGCTCCAACTATTTTCATACTTTCACCCCACTTTCAGCATATTTCATGATATCTTCAACTCTCATCTTTCTGAGTCCCATATCTTCCAAGTTTCTTCCAAAAGCCATAACGTCTATGTCAACCAAGTAGTTGATCATG
>CAZCZS010000006.1:0-23271 GCA_964503355.1 uncultured Mesoaciditoga sp. | reverse complement strand
TGCCAACAAGCGTTTCTATGGCGGGAAGGCGAATCTCACATTTTCTTGCAAGATGAAGCATAGGCACCAAACCGGTGAGAGTGTCTTCTATGAGATACCTGTGTTGAAGTGTGTCCGGTCCAAGGATGGAATGGTATGCCTTTGTGTTTTGTAAGAGATCGAAAAGATTGTTGCCCTTTGAACCGTATACATCGTTCAACCAAACGGTTAACGGTTTGAGACGAACGTTAAAACACTTTCCGAGTTTTATTCTTTCCGAATCCAATTTCTCTATGAACCTTGCTATGGAAGGTGTGATTCCTTCGATGTAATGGGTGTACCTCAAACCATTTTCTATTCTACCAACGTTGAAAACAACCGGTGCCGGATGCAACATCGCCCCGTAATTGCTGAGTGAAGTGTAAAGCACGTTCTGAGCCATTTCAACTTGAGGAAAAATGTTCTTTATGAGCGGCCATACTTTGTTGGCATCGTCCGGCGGCATCATGGCCAGATGAACGTTCTTTTTAACTCCGTAGTAGCGTATTTTGGCGCCTTCCTGAGTTATTCTGGTGGCGAAGAGAGATGTTTCGAATTCTCCTATTACAAGCTTAAGATCCTTTTTCGTCTCTTCAACTACCTTTTTAAAGATGAAAGCTCCACCGGTCCTTCCGGGATGAAGCAATACTATTTGACCATTTTGAAGAAATTGAGAAAGTTTTTGCGCTATTTCAGCGTGAGCGGTGGAAGTAACGGAAATTATTATCACTTCAGCGCCTTCCACCGCCCTTTTCAGATCGGTGGTTATGACATCTATATGCTGTGAACTTGAAAAAGCATCTCCCAAATTCATGTTGTGATGTCTTAAATACTTGAAACGCCAAGCCGATCTATCGTACAATCTCACCTTGTAACCTTTGTACGTCAAATATCCCGCCAAAGCTTGTCCCGTATTACCAGCTCCTATAACCGCAAATGTTAAACCTTCTTTTTGCTCTTTTTTATCGTTCATTTCGCACCTCCAACGTTTTTTAAAGCCCTTCTCACTATTCTCTTCACCAACCAGTCGTAATCTTTGGAAATGGCTTTAACCATTTTCGGAATATCACTCAGGCTTGGATGCAATCCAGGACGCGAATTCACCTCTATCAGATAGGGAATTCCATTTGAAATTCTCATATCCATTCTTATAAAATCGCGGGCTTTTATCACTTTGAAGACTTCAACGGCCATCTCTTTCACAACTTCAAGAACATCTTTATCCACCGCCGGAGGACAGCGGTAAACGGTTTCTTCGGCGTATTCTTCCTTCACACGTTTGCTGTAGTATTTCTCAATTCCATTTGGCAAATTTGAAAAATCTATTTCCAACGGAGGTAACACTTCTATTCTATCATCATCGCCCAACACGCCTACCGTTATTTCTTTTCCCTGAATGTACTCTTCAACTAAAATAGGCTCTTTGAATGTAAGAAATTTTTCTTTGGCAACTTCTTGCGCCTCTTTCACATCGAAACACAGGCTCTTCTCATCAACTCCGATTCCAGAACCTTCTGAAGATGGTTTAACCATCAAAGGGGGATGTGGAATATCTCCTCTCCACTTTTTACCATCGTAAATGGCTCCAGAAGGCGTGGAAATTCCGTAAGCTTTCAGAAGAGATTTCGTCGTGAATTTATCCAAAGATACGTAGTGCGTGTAAGCGGGCGAACCGACGAATTCTATGTTGGCCGCTTCAAGTGCGGCGGAAATGAATCCCTGAGCAAAATCGTGTCTTTTTCCAACGGCTAAGTTGAAAACCACATCATCTTTTCGGAGTTCATTTAAAAACAACGGCTTGAAATGAAGTACCTCCACTTTCCCGAATTGGTTTAAAGTGTTTTTAAGGCTTTCAAACGTTTCCATTTCAAAATCATCAGGATGCGAGTCAAGTAGAATCACGAATCTCATGGGCACACCTCCTTCGTTTTATCATGGGGTTATAAAATGTGAAATAAAGCTATAACGGCAAGAAGAATTGTTAGCGTTTTTTACCTGTTAGCAGATGGTATGTTGTTTGAACATTTTCACTTTGATTTTAATCATCCTAAATATAGGATACTCCAAAAACGTTGACTTGTGCAAGTTCAAAATGTTATCATGGGTTTTGCGATGTACCTTAAGATCTTTAAAAATTCCACGGAGGTGAGAAAGATGATGGGGGAGGTTTTTGCAGATGAATCGGACAGTAGAAGTGGGAAAGAGAATCAGAACATTTTCAATTTACGACATCGTGGTTCTCTCGTTCATGATTTTTCTCGCCTACGGTATTGGTTTGTTGGCGAAAAAATGGACTGGGCCTTTGGTTTACCAAACGAACATCTCTTTGTCTCCGATTTCTTTGATCGGATACACCTTCCTTTCCATGGCAAGAGGATTCGCGGCCTATGGCCTATCTTTGGCTTTCACATTCGTTTACGGATACGCTGCAGCACGTAACAGATACGCAGAACGCGTTTTAATTCCTCTCTTAGATGTCTTTCAATCGGTACCGGTTTTGGGATTCTTACCCGGACTTATTCTTGGAATGATGGCTCTTTTTCCCCACAGCATAATGGGTTTAGAACTCGCCTCCATAATAATGATATTCACCGGACAAGTTTGGAACATGACGTTCAGTTTTTACCAATCTCTGAAATCAATTCCCAAAGAACTCATAGAGGCGTCAAAGATATACGGTCTTTCAGGGTGGAGGATATTTTGGGACGTTGAGGTTCCATTCGCCATGCCCGGTCTCATATGGAACAGCATGATGTCGATGGCCGGTGGATGGTTTTTCCTTTCGGTTTGTGAAGCTTTTACCTTAGGTGGCAAGAGTTACAGGATAGCAGGAATAGGTTCTTACATGGCCACGGCAGTGGAAAACGGCTACATTCCAGGAGAATTGTACGCCATATTGGCCATGATTTTGATGATATTGGCAATAGACACATTTTTCTGGAAACCGATAGTCGCCTGGTCAAACAAGTTCAAATTCGAGGACAACAGCTCATCCGATGAACCCACGTCTTTCGTCTTGGATATTTTAAGAAATTCCCACGTTTTAAGGTTTTTTAGAACCATCTTTTCGAATTTAAAAATTCAGAAAAAATACGTGAAACCGATTCCAATAAAAGCCGAACAAGAAAGTGGAAAGATGGGAGGAATCATATTCTATACCATTTTGGGTGTAGTTAGCGGTTTGATGTTGTGGAAATTCCTCGATTTCATTGGAAGCGTTCAGCTATCGAATGTGATGACTATTTTGAAAGGAGACGGTTTAACGGCTTTACGCGTTTACGCCGCCGTGGCAATTTCGGTTGCGTGGACGTTACCCGTTGGAATATGGATAGGCAAGAATGCTTCCCTTTCAAAAAAAATTCAACCTGTTGTACAGGTTTTGGCGTCTTTTCCCGCTCCTATGATCTATCCGTGGTTTGTCATGATCTTTCCGAATTTGAACTACAGTTCCATCTTGTTGATGCTGCTAGGTACGCAATGGTACGTGTTGTTCAACGTCATAGCGGGAGCTTCTTCCGTTCCAAATCAACTCAAGGAAGCAGTGGAAATTTTAAAGTTGAACAAATTCAAAGTGTGGACAACCTTGTACATTCCAACCGTTTTACCTTTTCTCATAACGGGAATGATAACGGCGGCTGGAGGAGCGTGGAACGCGAGCATAGTCACCGAGTACATGACGTTCAATCATAAAACGTTACAAGCTACCGGCATAGGTGCTTTCATAAACGAAGTCACCATTTCCGGAAACATGCGTTTGCTCGTTTTGAGCATAGTCGTGATGTCTTTGAGTGTGGTCGTGATAAACCGTTTAATATGGCGTCCACTTCAAAAATGGGCAATGGAAAAATTCAGTTTGAATTGAGGCGATTCAAATGGATACACCGATAATAGAGTTGAAGAACGTTAACATGAAATTCAAAATGCCTGAGGGAAATTACTTCACGGCTTTAGAGGGAATAAATTTATCTTTGCAAAGAGGGAAAATCGCGGCCATTCTTGGACCTTCTGGCTGCGGAAAATCCACCCTGCTTAGAATTATCACAGGACTCTTAAAGCCTTCCTCAGGAGAGGTTTACTACAAGGGAAAGCTTCAAAATGGAGTTAACGATAAAATGGCGATGGTCTTCCAAAATTTCGCACTTTTCCCCTGGAAGACCGTTAAAGAAAACATAGAACTTGGCATTAAGGGAGATATCGAATCGGAAAGACAAAAAGAGATCGTAGAACACATAATAGACGTGGTTGGGTTGGAAGGATTTGAAGACGTTTATCCAAAAGAGTTATCCGGTGGTATGAAGCAACGTGTTGGAATCGCCAGAGCTCTCGTTTCAAACCCTGAAGTGCTTTGCATGGACGAACCATTCAGCGCCTTGGATGCTCTGACTTCTGAGAACCTTCGTGAAGAAGTGTTGGATTTTTGGGCCGGAGGAAATTCTGGTCTTTCAAATATTCTGATCGTGACACACAACATTCAAGAAGCCGTGTACATGGCCGATGAAATATTCATACTCGCTTCCAACCCGGGCAGTATCAAGGCCGTATACCACAACACGCTTTCCTTTCCAAGAGATCAAAAATCTCCGGATTTCTTCAAAACCGTCGATATCATATACAACATATTGACGCAGAATATAATGCCAGAAGTGCCAAAATCTTCCATCTACGAAAGAATAGCACCTATTCCACCGGTAAGTGTTAGTGAGATCATAGGGCTACTTGAAGTCTTGGATGATAACAAAGGAAGGCTGGAAATATTCGAACTTTCCGAACATATAAAACGTGACTTCGGTAAAACGATTTCCATAGCTCTGGCCGCCGAGATACTTGGATTTGTTGAGACCCCCCATCACGATGTTATATTCACAGCGTTGGGGAAGAAATTTCTCGAATCGGATATAAACGAAAGAAAAATCATCTTCAAACAGCAGATATTGAAAATCCCGTTGATAAAAGCGGTGGTAGAGTTGATAGAAAAGAGCGAAGACAAGATGATCACGCGTGAAGAATGCGAAGACTTCTTGAGGGAAAAATTGCCAAATGAGAGAGCGGAAGAGTTGTTCGAAACGATAGTCAATTTCGCCCTGTACGCTGAAATTTTAGATTACGATTCGAGAGACGAGGAACTCTCATTGATAACGGAAAACGTGTAGGATCGTTCGAAAATCTCATCAACTTCTTGACTTTTATCGTCATGTTATGATATCATTTCATCGTTGAAGGAGATGAGTGCGTAGCTCAGTGGGAGAGCGCTTCCTTGACGCGGAAGAGGTCGCAGGTTCAATCCCTGCCGCACTCACCAGCACCAAGAGGGGATAATTATGAATGAAAATGTAAATCGAACCTTTTCAACAATCAACGCATGGTGGTGGTACGACCGGTATTCTGGCCGTACCTAGTTCGTGCTGTGATGAATTAACGGACAGTCAGAATACCGGGGACTTACGAAAAGTCCCCGGTTTTTTTATATTTTAAAGGAGGCGATTGAAATGAAGAGAAGAGTATATCTAAACGATGAGGACGTGCCAAGATATTGGTACAACGTTAAGGCGGATTTGCCGTTCAACCTGGATCCACCGTTGGATCCTCAAACCAACGAACCGATAGAACCAGAAAAGTTAGAAGCGATCTTTCCCAAAGAACTTATAAGACAGGAAATGACACTGGAAAAAGAAATCCCGATTCCCTCGCAAGTACGCCAAGCTTACTCCATTTACAGACCAACACCGTTAATACGCGCGATTGGTCTTGAAAAAGCTTTAAACACACCAGCACACATCTACTACAAAAATGAATCCGTCAGTCCAACCGGCAGTCACAAGTTGAACACCGCAATTGCCCAAGCTTACTTCAACAAAGTTGAGGGAGTTGAAAAACTTTCCACTGAGACCGGTGCAGGACAATGGGGAAGTGCCCTTTCATACGCGACGAAATTACTGGATATGGAAGTCGAGGTTTTCATGGTGAAAGTTAGTATGGAACAAAAGCCCGCGCGAAAGCATATGGTCAATCTCTTTGAAGGTAAAATACATCCAAGTCCCTCTCCCTTAACGGACAAGGGAAAAGAATTTTTGAAAAAAGATCCGAACACCACTGGGAGTTTGGGAATGGCGATAAGTGAAGCCGTTGAATTTGCATTTAAATCAAAAAATGTGAACTATTCTCTGGGAAGTGTTTTAGACCATGTTTTACTCCATCAAACCGTCATAGGTCAAGAGGTGAAAAAACAACTGGAAATCGTGAACGAAGTGCCGGATGTTATGTTGGGATGCTTCGGTGGAGGTTCCAACTTTGGAGGATTCGTGTTACCATTCATACCGAATAAACTTGAAAATCCAAAGATGGAAATAGTGGCCTGTGAACCGACGGCGTGTCCTTCTTTGACAAAAGGCGAATATCGATACGATTACGGTGATTCGGCTGGATTGACTCCTTTGTTGAAGATGTACACACTTGGGAAAGATTTCGTTCCACCAGCCATTCACGCAGGAGGTTTAAGATATCACGGTGCTTCTCCGATAATAAGCAGGTTGATACATGAGAATCTTGTAAAGGCCATTGCCATAGATCAAAAAGAGGCGTTTGAAGCGGCGAAACTCTTCAGCGTTGTGGAAGGAATCATTCCCGCCCCTGAGTCGAGTCATGCGATCGCGGGAGCCATACGATACGCAAAAGAGGCTATTAAAAGCGGGGAAAAGAAAGTTATCGTTTTCAATTTAAGCGGTCATGGATTGTTGGATCTCAACGCTTACGCTTGATTTTTGAAAAGCCGCGTTGACGATGTTTTCACAAATTTGAATCAACGCGGCTTCATATTTTGGAATAATTGAATTTTCTTGATAAGATAACTCTGAAATTGATAAAAGGGAATGATGACGTTGAAAATAGTCCTTTCTCCCATGGCAGGCTACAACGATAAGATCTTTCGCGAACTATGCATTTCAATGGGAGCCGATGTGGCCTTTACGGAGATGATAAGCGTAAACGGCCTAACAAAACGAAACCGAAAAAGTTATCTTATGATTCCAGATGACGGTAAAAAACATGTGGTTCAATTGTTTGGAAGAGATCCGGAACTTTTTTTGAAGAGTGCGGAAATGATAAGGAGTAAAAACGATTCAATTTGGATAGATATAAACGCGGGATGCCCGGTAAAAAAAGTCGTAAAGCGCGGATACGGGTCTGCGTTGATGCAGGAACCCAAAACTTTGAGAAAAATAGTCGAAACACTGGTAAAAAATGGATTCAGAGTTTCCGTAAAGATAAGACTCGGAAGTGAAAAGAAAAAAAATTACGTCGAGGTAACCCAAGCGGTGGCGGATGGCGGTGCCTTCCTCGTTTCAATTCATGGAAGAACCGTTGAACAAGGGTATTCTGGTAAAGCTGATTGGGAAAGTGCCAAAGTGTTAAAAGAAAAATTTCCAGATCTCCAAATAGGGATTTCCGGTGATATCTTCACTCCATTGGACGCCTATCGTGCCATAAAACAGAGCAAGGCTGATATCTTGTTTGTTGCAAGAGGAGCCATAGGAAATCCATGGATATTCACAAATATCAAGAAATATTTCGCATCTCAAAAGATCACTTTTGTGGATTTGGAAGAAAGAAGAAGAACCTTCAACCTTCATTTTGATAAAACAATTGATGAATATGGAATTCATGGTATAATATTTTTTAGAAAATTTCTTGTTGCTTATCTTAAAGGTCTTCCCAACTCTCATGAGCCAAAGATCGATGCTTTAAAGGAAAGCAACCCAGAAAACGTGAAGAAGATAATTAACGGTTTCTTTGATAAACTCATCTCATGCGAACAAGGAGGCGTTGAACGTGGAAACATTGAAGGTCAGTTCAAAATCCAATCCTAACTCGGTGGCAGGAGCGATCGCCGGAGCTTTGGGAAAAGAGCCAATGGTTGAGTTACAGGCCATTGGAGCTGGGGCTGTAAATCAAGCGGTCAAAGCTGTCGCGGTGGCACGTCGTTTTTTAAACGAAAGTGGTAAGGACATCGGAATGATTCCGGGATTTGTCGATATCGAAATAGGAGGAGAGAAAAGAACTGGAATATCGATAAAAGTTTTTGTTGTGGGAGAAGAAAAGGAATCATCCAACGAAGAAAAGTAAAAGATGGAAGTCTTTCAAAAAGAGATAAACGAAATCGTAAGATCCTGCGCCGAGGATGAAAACCTTCGGCGCATTGTTTTGAGTATTCACAGGATGGAAAAGAAAGAAAGAGACGAATTTTTTCAAAAGATGAACGCCTACTTTCCAAAACAAAAATCTCCCGTCGAAGCGCAAGCTTATAGATTTTTCAACTTGTTGCTTAAAGACGATGTTAGAAATTTGGTCGTCGAAAAGTTGGAAAGAAAGTTCAGGAAAGGAAGTTAAAAAATGCCGGATTATCCCAAAGGATTAAGTGTTGGTGGACAGGCTGTCATAGAAGGAGTTATGATGAAAGGGCTTAAAACCGTTGTCGCGGTTAGAAAGCCCAACGGAGAAATAGTCGTTTCCGATTATGGAGGAATGGAAAGGCCAAAAGGATGGAAAGGATGGCCGCTCATAAGGGGGAATTTTGTACTCTACGATGCGCTGGTAACCGGAATAAGGGCTTTGAACTTTTCCGCCACCATGTCTGGCGAAGAAACGGAAAAATTGACAACGAAGGATATAATCTTATCTTTGCTCATAGCTTTCGCATTTGCGATAGGTTTGTTTTCAATTTTACCCGTCTTGGTAACCTCCCTTTTCAAGCCTTTAAGGGAAAACGGAATGTTATTTGCCCTAGTCGAAGGTACCATTAGAACTGTAATACTCTTAGTGTACATTTGGGTCATCGCTTTTATACCGGACATAAAGCGTGTCTTCCAATATCACGGAGCGGAGCACAAATCGGTTTATACTTACGAAGCAAATGAGGAATTAACAGTTGAGAATGCGAGAAAATACTCCACTTTGCATCCAAGATGTGGAACCAGTTTTTTGATGATAACAATGGTAGCCGCTATAATAGTTTTCAGCATTCTTGGAGCTTTTGGCCCCATGAGCATTTGGTGGAAGATGTTTTGGAGGGTTGTCCTCATTCCAGTTGTGGCTGGATTGGCTTACGAATTTCAAAGATTCACGGCTAAACATCTAAACAATCCTCTGATAAAACCCTTGGCCATGCCGGGATTGTGGCTTCAAAAATTGACGACAAAAGAGCCAGATGATCTTCAATTGGAAGTTGGACTTACATCATTAAAAGCGGCTTTAAACTTAGAATGGCAAGAAAACGAAAGCGAAGATCAAAAAAACGAAAGTCCAATTGAAATGGAGAATTTCGATGAAATGAAGTCCGACGTTCGGCAGGATTGAGATTGCGGTCATGTCCGCAATGACGTTAATGTCAAAGACTCTTATCAACTATCATGGGTCGAAAGGCGTCGGGAATAAAAATATGTCAGGCAAGTGATGAACACCAAAAAAAGAGAACGCAAAAGCGTTCTCTTTTTTCAAAATTCGTGCAAGAATTTATCAAGGGAAAATTCCGCGCAATCTGGTTGCGTTGGCAACTTTACTTATGGCGACTATGTAAGATGCCGTCCTCATATCGGTGTTGTATTCTTCACGAGCCTTGGCACTGTCTTTAAAAGCGTTTTTCATCGCTTTATCCAACGCTTTTCTCACATCTTCAAGATCCCAGAAATACGAATAAAGCCCTTGCACCCATTCAAAATATGAAACGGTCACACCACCAGCGTTGGCAAGGAAATCGGGCACCAAGTGAATTCCCCTTGATCTTAAAATCGCATCGGCTTCCGGTGTGGTTGGTCCATTGGCCGCTTCGACTATGAGCTTCGCCTTGATGTTGTTCACGTTATCTTCTCGTATCGTTCTTTCCAAAGCCGCTGGTATCAAGACATCAACATCTAAGCTCAGCAATTCTTCGTTTGTTATCTTTTGAGCGTTAAATCCATCGAGATTCTTGTGAGCCGTGACGTAATCAAAGGCCTCTCTGACGTTTATTCCATCTGGATTGTAATATCCACCTGTTATATCGCTGATGGCAACTACCTTCGCTCCATATTCTTCTCCCAAAATGAGAGCCGTGTAAGAACCGACATTTCCGAAGCCTTGAATTGCCACGGTTTTTCCTCTTATTTCACCGTCAAGATAATATTTACTCGCTTCGTTCGCTATTATGCTGACTCCTCTACCAGTTGCCTCAGGTCTTCCAAGAGAGCCACCCAATTCAAGCGGCTTTCCCGTAACGATTCCAAGCGTTGAACGTCCTTCGCCCATCGAATAGGTGTCTAAGAACCAAGACATGATCTGAGCATTTGTGTTGACGTCGGGCGCAGGTATATCGGTTTCGGGACCGATGAATGGAGAGATTTCGGAAAAATATCTTCTTGACATTCTTTCGAGTTCTCCCACGGATAGTTCATTCGGATCAACTTTCACTCCACCTTTTGCTCCACCGTAAGGTATACCTGCAACCGCGCACTTCCAGGTCATGAGAAACGAAAGTGTCTTTATCTCGTCTTCGTTCACATTGGGATGATATCTAACTCCTCCCTTTGCCGGTCCTCTGGCTATGTTATGTTGATAGCGATAACCCGTAAAAACTCTTACAGATCCGTCGTCCATTTTAACGGGAAATTGTACCCTTATTCCCCTTTTGTGAGATGACAAAATCTGACGCATCCCGTCATCCAACTTCATCAAGTCTGCCGCCCGGTTGAATTGGGTTAAGGCATCCTCGAACAAGCCTTTGTTTGCCATTGCGCAACCTCCTCATTCAAGTTGGTGAATTACAAATTCATCTTGATTCTAACGCTTTTTGAATAAAAACGCCATAAATTATGAATGACTTTATAGTAAGAAGGCTTTTCACTTTCTTTCAAAGTTAACATTTACATCTTTTTTTTGAAATAAACTCAACTTTCACTTTGAGTGTATCATCGAAATTCATTCAACGGTGGTAGAGCAAAAACTTCATAAAGCGCATTAGCTTCGCATGAAAATTTGATACTCCTGTATCCTTCGTAGTGTTCACGCGCAAGTGAAACGGTCATTTAACCGTCGGAAATGTTTTTTTCTCACAAAATTAACCTGTAAGTGTTTAAATACGTAACACGTCTAGTACTATGATTTGTCGAATTATCATTCTTACGAGTGAGGTGGGGCAAGATGAAAATAACGGAAGAAATTCGCTCAATATCCAGAAAAACGAAGACACCTTTTGTGCTTATGGATTTAAGCGTTGTTGAAGAAAACTATCGCAGATTGATCAACGCCATTCCGGGCGTGAGAGTTTTTTACGCGGTTAAATCCAATTCTCATGAACGTGTTGTGAATAAACTCAACGATCTGGGTTCCTCGTTTGACGTCGCTTCAAAAGGTGAAATAGAAAAACTTATCACACTTGGTATAAGACCTTCCATGATGAGTTTCGGTAACACCATAAAAAAGGAAGAAGATATAAGATTCGCTTACGAAAGTGGCATAGAATTGTTCGCGGCTGACGCTGAAATGGAACTTGAAAAGATCTCGAGAAATGCCCCACATTCAAAGGTTTACTTCAGACTTGCCATGGGCGAAACGGATAGCGATTGGCCTCTTTCAAAAAAGTTCGGCACGAACATAGAACATGTCAAAGAACTCGTAATTTACGCTGCGAAACTCGGCTTACAACCAATTGGAGTATCTTTTCATGTCGGTTCACAGTGCTATGACAAGTACAGCTGGAAAGTGGCCCTCATGAAAGTTGCCGATGTTTTTTGGTTTGCACGTCTTCAAGGAATAAAGATGAACATCATAAACCTGGGTGGCGGAATGCCAGTGAAATACGTACGTGATATTCCAACGGTTGAAGAAATAGGAGAAGTCATAAATGAAAGTGTGGAAGAATATTTCAATTTTATGGATAGACCAACGCTTTTCATAGAACCCGGAAGATCTATGGTTGGAAATGCAGGAGTATTGGTATCTCGCGTGATTTTAAGATCCAGAAAAGATATGACAAATTGGGTTTATTTGGATGCAGGCGTCTTTCACGGTTTGATGGAAACCATCGAAGATTTGAGATACGAAATAGTCGTTGATGGAAAAGAAGATCACCCAACCAAAACATTCACTTTGGCAGGTCCCACGTGTGACAGCGTCGATGTTATTTACGACGAAGTGGAACTTCCACAAGATATAACTTTAAACGATATCGTGTATTTCTTGAACGCCGGCGCTTACACCGTTGATTACGGGACGAAATTCAACGGCATCGAAAGTCCAGTTGAAATATTCATGGATGAGATCAGTTCATATGAGAAAGAGGAACTTGTCAAAGAAAGCGTTTAAAAAATTAAAAAAGGTTGAATTTTTCACTTTCATAGGTTAAAATAAAAGAAGTCGCTTCAAGCTCGGAAAAAAGCTTTTAAAAAAACCCGCGCCACGTATGGTATAATTTGCGTTGGTGCAACGTGGAAGTACTTTCAAACTTTGCGAATGCGGAGGTGCTGTGATTATGAAAGCAGTTGTCAATGAAGATTTGTGCATTGGCTGTGGTGTATGTGAAAGTCTGTGCCCTCAGGTTTTCAAACTTGGTGACGATGGCAAGGCTCATGTCATCGCGGACGATTGCAGTGCAGGTTGCTGCGAGGATGCAAAAGATTCGTGCCCAGTAGGCGCCATCTCGCTTGAAGAGTAACGACTCTTAGGGCGGGAGAGAATCCCGCCCTTCATATGAAACGCCAAAATGGTTTTTTATTAAAATTTTAGAAAATACAGTTGAGTTTAAGAAAGGAGAACACCACAATGGCAAGGAAATGCGATATATGTGGCAGGAGCGTTTCGACCGGAAATAACGTTAGTCATTCCCACAAAAAGACGAAAAGAACCTTCAAGCCTAATCTTCAACCTGTAAAGGTTGTAGGTGAAGATGGGAAGATAAAGCGTTTAATGGTTTGTACAAGATGCCTCAAATCGGGCAAGGTTCAAAGAGCTTGAACATCTATGCTTGAAAGAAATCTAAGAAATACCTATGCGGAGGTAAACATCACAAAATTCCTCCGCAATATTTTTGAAATTTCAAGGAGAATGAACACCTCACTGGCGCTCGTTTTGAAAGCGAACGCTTACGGTCATGGTGCCGTACCGATCGCCAAAGCCTGTGAAGAAAGTAAAATCGGACTTTTAATTGTCGCCTTCTTGGAAGAAGCTCTTCAATTAAGAGAAGCGGGCATAGGACTTCCCATATTGGTCTTGAATTATTTCGAGCCGAGATATGTTCTTGAAGCCGTTAAAAACGATATATCCATCACCGTTTTCTCTTTAAAACAATTCAAAGAAATCATCGACCATCTCAAAGGAACGAACAAAAAGCTAAACGTTCATCTTAACATCGATACGGGCATGTCAAGACTTGGATTAAAGAGTGAAGAAGCCTTAAAGATGTACGAACTCTTGAATTCATCTGATAAAGTTAACTTAGAAGGAGTGTACACACACCTCGCGTCGGCAGACGTTCCTGATGATCCTATGAATTTTGAGCAAGTTGAAAAATTCAAATCGTTCTTAAAAGAGTTTCCAACAAAACCTCAATACGTTCATCTATGCAACAGTGCGGGAGCCCTTTTGATGAAAGAATGTGTTGGAAATATGTCGAGGATCGGAATCGCTTCATATGGTCTTCAACCTTCATCTAAATCGTTCTTGGACTACATTCAACCGGTGATGAGCTTACATACGACGATTTCGGAGATAAAGAAGATAAAAAAAGGTCAAAGCGTTGGGTACAATCACACCTATATCGCTAAAAGTGCAAAAACGGTGGCCATTCTTCCCATAGGCTACGCCGATGGTGTACCGCGTGCTCTTTCAAACAAGGCAAGCGTGTTGATAAACGGAAAGAGGGCAAAGATATTGGGAAGGGTAAGTATGGATCAAATGACAGTTGATATCTCGCAAATAGACGATGTCAAAATCGGTGAAGATGTGGTAATATTTGGAAAAGATGGAGAGGAAGAAATAAGAGTTGAGGAAATCGCACAAATCGCCGAAAGTGTGAATTACGAGATCGTGTGCGGCATTTCTTCGCGGGTACCAAGAGTATATGTAAGGGAAAGCGGTGTTTGAAGTGAAATTTGGAGATCTTTTCAGTGAAGAATATCTTGAGAAACTCGGATTTTCTAAAGACGATATCTACGGACAGAAAAAAGTTTCCGATATCTGTGAAAACGATGTGGTGAACATGAAGTTAAAAGTCATCAGCAAGAGATTGCAAGAATCCAAAGACGGAAAAAAATTTCTTCTTTTGACTTTGGCGGATAAAACCGGTGAAATAAGGGCTATAGATTGGTTCAACGCTGCCGAAAACGATTCGAAGATAAAAGTTAACTCCGTGGTTAAAATACAAGGACGGGTTTCTTCTTACATGGATAGATTACAGATAAACCTTGACAGGGCTAGAGATTCCCTCATCGTACTTAAAGAAGGAGAATACGAGCCGGAACTCTTCATTTCCACAACGAAAAAAGACGTAAAAGATATGTATTCGGAATTCAAAGCTCTCGTGAACACCATAGAAGACGAAAAGTTAAAGGAATTGCTAAACGTTCCGTTTGCAAACGAAAAATTCGTGGAAGAATTCATAAAATCTCCCGCCGCTATAGTCGTTCATCACGCTTATCGAGGTGGACTTCTCGAACACACTTTGGGAGTTATGAAGCTTTGTGATGCGATATCGCACTTATACACTGATGTAAACAGAGATCTGCTCTTGGTAGGCGCTGCGTTGCACGATGTGGGAAAGATAAAAGAGTACAAAATGGAATCGTATGGGATAGAGAGAACGGGCGAAGGGGAACTTATAGGACACATAGTATTGGGAGTTGAGATGTTAAACGATTGGGCAAAAAAAGTTCCAAACCTCCCGAAAAAATCTTTCTATCATCTCGAACATATGATACTTTCCCATCATGGTGAGCTCGAGTGGGGGTCACCAACCGTTCCAAAGACCTTGGAAGCCATGATACTTCATCACGCTGACGATTTGGATTCCAAAATAGGTCAGATAAACTCTCTGAAAGAGAAGAATTCGAAATCCGTTTGGAGCGATTACGATAGATACCTCGGAAGAAGGGTAATGCTTAATTGGAACGATTTCGATCTGTGATTTTTGTAACCGAAAAAGGAGAAGAAAATGGTCGAAAAATTGGTCATAGTTGAATCGCCTTCTAAGGCAAAAACCATTCAGAAATATTTAGGACGTGGATATAAAGTCTTATCGTCACAAGGTCATGTAAGGGATTTGCCGAAATCAAAATTTGGAATAAAGATGAACGGTAAATTCGTGCCGGAATTCGAAATTTTAAAGGGGAAAGAAAAAATAGTAAAGGAGCTCAAAGAAAAATCGAAGGGAAGAGAAGTACTCCTCGCAAGCGATAACGATCGTGAAGGAGAAGCCATAGCGTGGCATCTCTCTTACATATTGAATTTAGACCCCTCAAAGAGGAACAGAGTGGTTTTCAACGAAATAACGGAGCACGTTATAAAAGAAGCCGTGAAAAATCCAAGAAGTATAAACATAAACATGGTGAATTCCCAGCTCACACGACGCATGCTGGATAGAATAGTCGGATACAAAGTCAGCCCGGTTTTGTGGAAAATATTCAAATACGGCTTAAGCGCGGGAAGAGTTCAGTCGGCCGCTTTAAGGATACTTTGTGAGCAGGAGAAAAAAATACTCAGATTTCAAGCCGAAAAATACTACGAAATTTCGGCGGAGATACTGAAAGAGAAAACTAAACTCAAATCTTTCAACGGCAAAGATCTGACGAAATCGCCTTTCAAAGATCAAAAAGAGGCAAAAGAAGCTTTGAAATACGTATCAAGTTCCATTTTCAAAATCGTGGACGTTAAAAAGTCAGATCTCGTGGTGAAAGCACCTCTGCCCTTTAAAACGAGTACTCTTCAGCAAGCCGCGTCTTCGTTGCTGGGCTTTTCAGTTTCACGAACCATGAAAATAGCTCAAAGGCTGTACGAAGGAGTCAACGTTGACGGAGAAAACATAGCCCTTATAACGTACATGAGAACGGACTCTTACAGGGTTTCAGACGTGGCACGCGAAAAGGCAAAAGAGTTCATAGAATCCACTTTTGGCAAAGAATACGTCGCAAAGAAAAGAAACGTTAAAAACACTTCCTTAACTCAAGATGCCCATGAAGCGATTCGTCCAACTTACGTGAACATCACTCCCGAGTCCTTAAACGGAAAGATCTCAAAGGAAGAAAGTGCGCTCTATTCGCTGATATGGAAGAGATTCGTGGCCTCTCAAATGAAAGATGCGCTTTACACGAAAATGGTGGTGAAGATAAGCGATGAACTTCAAAAAGCCATCTTTGAATTGACTTTCAAAGAACGGACGTTCGATGGGTTTGAAAAGGTAACACCCACCAAGAACGAAACCTCTACATTTCCAAGCGTTGAAATCGGAGACGAGGTGGATGTGAAAAATCCAGAACTCTTAGAATTGGAAACAAAACCACCTTCAAGATACACGGAAGCCTCGTTGGTGAAAAAAATGGAATCCGTTGGAATAGGACGGCCGAGCACGTACGCCACCATCATTCAAACGCTCATAACGAGGAAGTACGTGAACAAAGAAAAGAAGAGTCTGGTTCCCACCTTTCTCGGAATGCTCGTGAACGATTTTTTAACCAAAGAATTCTCAAAGATCGTGAATTTGAAGTTCACGGCTTCCATGGAAAAAGCCTTAGATGGCATAGAAGAAGGAAAAAGCGACTGGCAGAAGGTTTTGAAGGAATTCAACGAAGATTTTGAAAAGAACCTCGAAAGGGTGTTAAGTGAGGTAAAATCCGGAAAGCATAGATTTTCCATACAAACAGATGTGAGTTGTCCAAAATGTGAAACGAAAATGCTTTTAAAATATGGGAGGTACGGAGCATATCTAGAGTGTCCAAAGTGTGGCGAAAGAAAGAAAGTTCCGTCTGCCTCCACGATAACTTACGATGGAAAGATCGTACACGTGGACATCAAAGAAGCGGAAATACTCGATGAGAAGTGTCCAAAGTGTGGTGCTCCGTTGGTGAAACGTCATGGAAGATATGGTGATTTCATATCGTGCAGTAGATATCCCAAATGTGATTACATCAGATCGATAGACACTTACGCACGCGGTAAATGTCCAAAATGTGGCGGAAAGGTGATCGTCAGGAAGAGTAAAAAAGGAAAAACCTTTTACATATGCGAAAACAACCCGAAAAGTTGCGATTTTATAAGTTGGTATGAACCCTCAAACTTCAAATGTCCAAACGACGGTGAGCAACTTTATTACAAGAAAAAGAAGAATGGAGTTGAGGTACTCTTTTGTCAAAAATGCAAAAAGGAATACGACATTTCGGATTTTCAAAAAGATTAGCGTTGGTGGAAATTTCTGCCGTTTTGCTGGCCATATCAATGCCAGGGATGATCTCAAACCTTTTCATATGGATAGGGCTCGTCCCTTTCTTTTTTGCCGTTGAAAACTCAAAACGATGGCAAGGCTTTCTCTACGGTTGGTTCCTCGGCGTAACCTTTCTTGGTATAGCCCTTTATTGGTTGCTTCCAACGCTGACCATGAACATATCGGCTTTTGACGGTTTCCCCCCCTATCTCGGTGGAATGGCTTTTTTCGTTTCCCTTTTGATAGAAGGTCTTTTCTGGTCGATCTTCGGATTATCGTACTTGATGATATCGAAAAGTAAGGCTCCATGGTTCGTGAAAGCGCTTTCCGTTTCAAGCGCTTACACTTTAATCGAATACCTTAGAGGGATAGGTGATATAGGCTTCACTGGAGCACGACTTTCAAACGCGCTGTACTCTCAAATTGGAATAATCCAGCTTTCAAGTTTTTTCGGAACGTTGGGTTTGGTTTTCGTGATCGTGCTTGTAAATTACCTTTTCTACGTGTCTTTGAAAAGAAAAAAAACCGTGATCATGGTTGGCGTTTTATTGAGCGTTGTTTTTCTGTACTCAACTTCTTTGTTTGTTCCACGTACAAATCATGATAAGATCTTAAAAATAGGTGTCGTTCAACCAAATGTCTCTGTGATGCAAAGATACAAGATGAGCGAATCCGAGATATCAAAGGATGTGAACAATTCGATAGAAAAATTGGGAGAAAAGGCGAAACTTATCATCTTTCCAGAAGGAACATTTGAATACGATTTGAGCCCAGTCGCCCTTTCATCTTTGAAAAGTACTTTGAGAAAATACAAAGCATTCGCCATGATCGGTTTTCCATCTTTTTCACACACAAAAGTGTACAACGCAGTTGGATTGTTTGATTTCAATGGATTGAAAGGCGTTTACTACAAACACATACTCGTTCCATTTACCGAAAAATTGCCCTATCCACAGATCTTTGGCGTCTTTAAATTTCTAAAACTCACAAGGTTTTTCACGCCTGGTACAAAGTACACCTTGTTCACTTGGAACGGAGTGCGATTCGCGGCTCAAATATGCTTTGAGAGCTACTTTGGGAGGCTATCAAGAAAATTCACCAACGAAGGAGCGGAATTTTTGGTAACCGTCACGAACGATAGCTGGTTTTCCGAAAAGACGGCGTTGGAGCAACACTTTGCACAAAGCGTTTTCAGAGCGGTGGAGAACAGAAAATGGACGATTCAAGTTGCCGATACGGGAATTACCGGCGTGATAGACGAGTACGGCCGCGTGGTAGAAAAACTTCCAATCCATCGAAAAGAAGCCGCCATTTTCACCATCGAAGTGAACGACGTTAAAACTTTTTACGATGTGTTTGGAAATTGGATAAATTGGCTTGCGGTGTTATTTTTGGCGTTCAACGTGACATACGACGTTGTTAAAAAAATAAGGAGTGATTGAAAGTGGAATGGTGGAAAGAAGCGATCTTTTATCAAGTATATCCTAGAAGCTTCATGGATTCAAACGGTGATGGAGTAGGAGATCTCAAAGGGATAACGCAAAAATTGGACTATCTCTCATGGTTGGGCGTGGATGTCATATGGATATCTCCATTTTTCAAATCGCCAATGGCCGATTTCGGATACGATATAAGCGATTATACGGCTGTGGATCCTCTATTCGGAGATATGGATGATTTCGATGAACTCGTAAAGCAAGCCCATGAAAGAAAACTCAAAATCATAATAGATCAAGTTTACAATCACACCTCTGATCAACATCCTTGGTTCTTGGAATCCAGAAGTTCTCGAGGCAATCCAAAAGCAGATTGGTACATATGGAAAGATGCGAAAGACGATGGCACTCCCCCAAACAACTGGGTTTCTCTCTTTTCTGGAACAAAACCGACAAGCGCGTGGGAATGGGATGAAAAGAGAAAACAGTACTACCTTCATCTCTTTGGAAAAGAACAACCTGACTTGAATTGGAGAAATCCTCAAGTGAGAAAAGAGATCTTCAAATCGATGAAATTCTGGTTGGATCATGGCGTAGACGGATTTCGATTCGATGCGGCTTCGCACTATTACAAAGATCCGAAATTCAGGGACGCTATGACCGGTATTCAGATAAAAGAGAGCCTCTTCAAGAGCGCAAGGGACGTTTACTATTGGGACAGGTTCACGGCGAGACCAGAGACCCTCCTGGCCGTTGAGGAGATAAGGGAATTTTTGGACGAATATGGTGGTAAAAAAGTGAGCGTCGGAGAAATCTCATCTGATATGGGATTGTGTCTTTATCTACTTTTCACCTTGCCAGACAGATTTAACATGGCATTCAATTTGGATTTTCTGGAAAAGATGACGTTAAACGCATCTAAGATGAAGGAGATAGTTGAAAATGTTGACAGAACCTTCGGTGATCGGGCATGGCCAAGTTACGTGTTGGGAAATCATGACAATTCCAGAATAATCACAAGGTTAACACAAGAAATGAACACAAGTGAGGAAGAAAAGCGGAAAATAGCGAAACTGGCCGCTACCTTTCTTTTAACGTTAAGGGGAACGCCTTTCATCTATTACGGTGAAGAAATAGGCATGGAGGATACAAGCATTCCATACGACAGGATAAAAGATCCATGGGGAAAAGCACTTTGGCCGAAAAAGGGAAGAGATGTTTGTAGAACTCCTATGCAATGGGATTCAAGTGAATACGCTGGTTTTTCAACTGTCGAACCGTGGCTACCGATCAATCAAAACAAATCGAACGTTAACGTTAAAGATGAAATGAATTATGAAAACTCTATATTGAACTACTACAAACGTTTGATAAGCGTTAGGAAAAAAAGCATCGCTTTGAGAAGAGGGAAGATGGATTTTTGGCAAGAAGCCCCCCAAGGGGTGCTGTTTTACAGTCGAACTTTTTTCGCCCAAAGGGTGTCGGTGATTCTGAACATGACGAACACCGAAAAGCAAATCGAGGTGAACGAAGAAGGCAAAGTTTTGATCTCAAGCGATAGAGAGATCGAAAGCCGAATAAACGGAAAGATAACGCTTTTGCCGTTTGAATCAACCGTCATAGAAGTCATGTGAGGTGAAAAATGCTCAATATAGGGGTTTTGATAAACACGATCGCCGTTATAGTGGGAAGTTTGTTGGGCATGCCAATAGGTTCAAAACTTCCTCAAAGATACAAAAACGTGCTCTTTCTCTCAATTGGAGCCATAACAACCTTTCTGGGTTTGAAAATGGGCTTATCAGCTGACAATTTTTTGGTGGTTTTGATAAGCTTGGCAATCGGTGGATTGTTGGGAGAATGGTGGAAAATAGAAGAACGCATCACCTCTTTAGCCGATCGATTCTCAAAAAAAGATGAGAGCACGTTCGCAAGCGGTTTCGTCTTCGCAACGGTGTTGTTCACCATTGGCCCCATGACCATTTTGGGATGCGTAAACGCTGGTTTAACCGGCGATGCGCAACTTCTCTACGTGAAATCCACCATGGACGGAATAAGTTCGCTGATATTGGCTTCTGTTTACGGAAGTGGCGTTCTCGCCTCCGCGATAGGAGTTTACCTTATAGAAGGCGGATTGGTTTCTTTTTCTGCGAGTTTACACTTTTTAACTTTACCCGAGTACATAAACGATTTCACCTCGGTTGGCGGTGCCATATTGCTCATGATAGCGATAAAGCTCTTTGATTTGAAAGAGATAAAAGCGGGGAATTTTCTCCCCGCCCTTATCATCGTTCCATTCCTTGATTTGATCAAAACGATGTTTTAACTTATCTTAAAATACCCTTTATGATGAATTCCGTAGCTTCGTCTTCTGACATACCCTTCGCCATGAGAGTGTTAAGCTGATTCGAATTCACACGTCCAATGGAAGCTTCATGGGTTAATTCGGACAGATCGTTTGTAACCTTTAAAACGGGTAAGGTGGAAACGTCTACTTTACTTCCCTTTGTTATCTCGTTACACTCGATATGTCCTTTGGAATAAGGAGCGTTTCCAAAGGCTTCGTTTATTATTCTGGCGCGTGTTCTATCCGTTGCAACTACCGTTGATTTGGCTATTCCGTGGGCATTTTCGCCGTTCAATCCCAAACTTTCCACAATGGATATCTCGTCGTCTTCCTTTCCCCTTATTTTACTGTCAAGTTCCGCAACGGCATCTTTTTTGAGATCCACATCCATTCTCACTTTTAAAGTCCCAACTCTCGTTTTGGTCAATTCAAAAGCGTTTTTGTACTTCCCACCATCTTCCACGACGGCATGCGTATCGGAAATGAGAGTTATACCGCCCGCTTCTGAATGAAAGTGTTCATCGTTGTAAGTCATGATGGCGTTTTTTCCTATATGGATATTCGCAACCATTTTGTGCGTTAATTTCGTTGACCATGGAAAAGAACAATGAGAGATGAAATCAACGCTGGCGTTGTCTTCAATGAAAAAATCGAAGTTCACCCTTTGTTCTCCTTCCTCTCCAAGGAAACCGGTGCAAAGATGAATCGGCTTTTCTATTTTATGACCTTTGAGTATTCTTATCTTCGCCCACACACCGTTTTCCTGAGTTCCGGACTCTATTTCAACTCCTTCGATGGTGTTAAGACCTATTATCTTGTTTCCACTTATTATTATCGAAGAGACGCTCTTATCCAACAACTTCGACGCGTCTCCACCGCTTTTCTCATAAGCTTCGGCTATCTTTTCAAATTCTTTTGCGTAATTGGCCGCAATTTGCACAGCGCATCACCTACCTTCCCCTATTTTCAGCAGATCGTTTGGATGATCACACCGATCACATAATTCTTTGTAATAACTCGCCATCTTTTCTGGAGCTCCTTCATTTAAAACCCTTCCCGCGCAAACCAAATAAGCGTAATCACTATTTTGAGCTATCTCTTCACGATGGGTTATGGTTATGGTTGTAATTCCCCTTGAATTTAAAGTGTTTATTATGTTCGAAATGGTCTCAAGTGACATCATGTCTATGCCGGAATCTGGCTCATCCAATATCACGTATTTCATATCAAGCATCAAAATGGAAGCCAATTCTATTCTCTTTCTTTCTCCACCGCTCAAACTCTCATCGACACGTCTTTTCAGATAAGTTTCGTTTAATCCTGCAAGTTCTAAAGCTTTTTTCGCATCTTCCAATGAAGCTTTTATCTTGCCTCCAAGTGTTAAATAATCAAACGTCGTTATACCCTCAAATCTTACACTCTCTTGAAACGCTATCGTTATTCCCAACTTCGCCCTTTCGTAGATTCCCAAATTCGTTATATCTTTTCCATCCAAGATGATCTTTCCTTGTTGGGGATGATACTTGTTCACTCCCATTATCAAATTGGCGATCGTGGATTTTCCGGTTCCGTTGTTACCAAGAATGACATATCTTTTCCCGTATTCAAAACGCATGTTCAAGTCGTTCAATATTTTCTTGTCTTCTATTTTCAATGATATATTTTTCAATTCCAACATGCTTTTACTTCCCTTCTAAAAGTATTCTTTTTTAGTCTACAAATAGTATAAATCCTCTTCTTTTAATATTCATTTCCTTTACTTTAATTGTTGATGTAGTAAGAACCAAAAAATCAAAAAAGTATACACGTATTCCAATTTTATTCATCGTTAATCAGAAAATGTCATTTTCAATCCAGTTGATCTATTTTAGGGCAAAATACGTAAAAAATTGTCGGAATGAAATTGCGTTGAATGAGCCTCGTTAAATTTCAAATGGAATTCATAAGATTTTTTACATGTTTAAATCGAACCCTATAGCCACTTTTTTCAATTCGTACTTTCTACTTCCAAGACCTATTTTCTCCGCGTGTTCTAATTG
>CAZCZS010000005.1:0-39568 GCA_964503355.1 uncultured Mesoaciditoga sp. | reverse complement strand
TGGACTCCTCATACAGTTGCCTTAACTCTCCCGCGAAGCATCCCTGCGGTGTTTGAATTCTAAACACTTTGCTTCTGTCCAAGTAGTATAGTTTACCATTTTTTTGTATTCTTAGGGCATCCTCACTTGGAATTACGGGTACCACGCAAACGTTCGGAGAAATTTTTTCAACCACCCTTTTTATGACACCATGATTTACCAACGGCCTTGCCCCATCATGAATGAGAACTCTTTCATCGTCTTTTAAAAGTTTTAAAGCGTTCAGCACCGAGTCCTGCCTTCTCCTTCCACCTATCGCGAATCGAATGTTTTTCAGATCGTGAATGAACTTCTCAAATAATTCCCTTTCGTTCTCTTTTACAACCAATATGACGCTTTGCAACCCAAACGCTTTGAATTTTTCAAGCGAATACATGAATATCGGCTTGCCGTTTATCAATTGTAACGTCTTGTTTTTTTTGCTAGCCGAAAAGCGCGTTGAAGATCCGGCGCATAAAATTATCGCGGTCGTCACTTCGGATTTATCCTTCCAAACAGAAGCTTACCGGCGTTTGTTCTCAATATGTTCGTTATCACTATTTCGTGGTGGGTACCGACGAACTTCCCACCATCTTCAACGACGATCATCGTTCCATCCTCGGTGAAACCTATTCCCTGCTCTTTGTTCTTTCCCTTGCGGATTATCTGAATCATGACCTTTTGTCCGGGCAAAAGCGTTGGTTTGAGGATTTCTGAGAGATGATTCAAGTTGAGCACTTTCACGCCTTGTAATTGGGCCATTTTTGTGAGGTTGTAATCCAACGTGACGATTTGGCCACTGAATTTTCTGGCAAGGTTGACGATCTCCTCATCAACCTTGCCCTCTTCATATGTTATGGTGTCGTCTATTTTGAATTCTATATCCGGTATTTTCTTTATCTTTTCAACTATCTCAAAACCTTTACGACCTTTTTCTTTCTTTTCATCGTCGACGCTATCGGCAAGTTTTTGTAACTCTATCAAAACGAATTGAGGAACGACAACCGTTCCGTTGAAAAGACCTATATCAAAGAGATCCAGGATCTTATCCTCCAATAAAGCGGACGTATCGAAGATGAAACTACCGCGATTTCTGAACTTTTCTCTGTTCAGAATTTTTTCCAAATTCACTCGTTTTCCAACTTCTATTGCGCTTAACAAAGCCATAAGGACCACGGTTAATTTTCCAATTGAAATCACCATTATGTCGTTGCCCCACAGATGATCTGTAAGAAGCACTCCTACAACGGAAAAAACGGTAAAAGCTCCAAGACCAACGGAAAAACTTATGGGTTCTACCTTTTTCCCTTTCAGATCTTTAAAGAGAAAATAAAGTCCTATTCCCACCGAAGCTCCTATAACTCCTCCAGGCAACAAACCCATCAAGGGATGGAGTTTATGGCCAACGTACAAGCCAAAGAGAGTAGGTATTAACGCCAAAGCCCATTCCATGATATTCCCCCCAAATAATAGAATTACTCAAGTTGCGCGTTGGTAAAACAATGAATTAATGTACATGATTTTGTCATCATGTACTTCTGGCATCTGAGATTTCGATTTCATAACGTATGGTACGTGAATATGAAAGAATGAAAAGATCACCTGCCACAACTTAAAAAACTACACGCCCGATTTTCAATGAGCCTCGTTGCTTTTACGCACAACGTGAGTGGAATCATTCAACAGTATAAATATGCATCGACAACTCTTATCTTAGATTTGCTCTATGCCTTAAAGAAGAGATGCCGTTGGTGATGGATTGAGCGCGTTTCTCGCCTATTCCTTCAACTTCAACCAGTTCGTCGAAGGAAGCGTTTAGAATTCCAGAAAGATCCTTAAAACGTTTTACCACGTTTTTCGCGACGCTCATGGGTATCCTTGGAATGTTTCGAAGTAGACGATAACCACGCGGTTGGATTCCCAATTCGAATAGCTGAGAATCCTGTAGTTCAAAGCCCAGAGCTTTAACTATGAAGTTGGTGTTGATTTCATTCTCCAAAAGTTCTTCGAAAACATCATCCGGGACGTGCTCTTCACCTATAACGTTTGTCGAAGCGTAATCCATTATCAACAGCTTCACTATATCTTCAACATCGTAGAGCAATTCGTTTAGATGAACACGTGCAAGTGTTCCAGCGTCACCCAATTCGGCGAGGTAGAAGTTCAACTCTTTGGAAATCTTTATGATCGTCACACCTCTTTCTATAACTTCCACCACGTCAAACAACGTTACCCTTCCTTCTATCTCTTGGATGTCTATGGATGATATACCCTTGTCAAAATTGCTTCTGTATCTTTCGATGGCCCTGAGGCCTTGGTTCATCTGCATGACGACAAAGGAAACATCGTTAAGCATGTGTTTCCATGAATCACGATAAAGGGTTATGACTTTTCGCCTTTGAGAAATGCATAAAACCAATTTTCCGGTTTGTTTGGCTATCCTTTCAGCCGTTTTGTGACGCGTTCCCGTTTCATCACTTGGAATGGCGCTGTCTGGCACCAAATGGGCGTTGGCGTACCAGATGGTTTTCAAATCTTCTGAGATGACTATGGCCCCATCCATCTTCGCTAACTCGTAAAGTTTGTTGGAAGTGAAAGGACAATTCAGTTCAAAACCCACTTGAATTATTCCCTTTTTCACGTATTCATCTGGTTCTTGAACGAAGAGTATTATGGCACCGTTGTCCGCTCTCATTATATCGTCCACGGCGTTTCTCAAGTCAGTGCCGGGCGAGACGAGTTTCAACATCTTCAAAATCTCTTCATATTGCATATTATTCATCTCCACTAAGAGCTTTCATAATGGATTCTCTAACCGTTTTCACTCCTATTGTGTCTTCGGATTTGAAATGATACGAAGTTATTATGCGCTTTATTCCCATTCTTTTCGCCTCGGAAATCCTCATCTTCATCTGTTGAACGGGCCTTACCCTCCCGTCCAGTCCCACTTCACCGATGAAAACGGTTTTGACGGGGAAATGCATCTTTTTAGCCGAAGAATAAAGAGCCGCCACCACGGCCAAGTCAACGGCTGGATCTGTTACCTTCAATCCTCCAAGGATGTTCAGATAGACATCGCTGTTTTCAAGATGAACGCCCAGATAGTTAGAGGTGAGAGCGGTGAGCATGAGCAATCTCGCATTTTCAATTCCTCGTGCTATTCTTACGGGGCTGGATCTTCGATTAAACGTTACGAGTGTTTGAACGTTCACCAACAAGGAACGTGAGCCTTCCACCACAACGCAGAGAGCGTTACCTGGTTCTTGAGAATCCATATCCGCGAATATCTTAGACGGATCTGGTATCTCCACCATTCCGTTGGAATTCATCTCGTAAACTGCTATCTCATCCGTGGGACCAAATCGATTTTTCATAGACCTAAGTATTCTTCTTCCTGATCTTGGTTCCCCTTCCAGATACAAAACGGTATCGACCATATGTTCAAGCACCATCGGACCGGCTATACTGCCAACTTTGGTTATGTGGCCTATCATGAAAATCGATGTGCTGGTGCTTTTGGCGTATTCCACGAGTTTGACGGTACACTCTCTCATTTGAGAAACGCTACCGGTTAAGGCGTTCATTCCTTTGGTATGAAGGGTTTGAATGGAGTCGAAGATGATTGCCACCGGCTTTTCCTTTATCGTGGAAAGTACGCTATCTATTTCAACGCTCGAAGAAAGAAAAAGCGTTTCCTTTTCAACTCCCAGCCTTTTTACCCTCGCCAGAACTTGGGAAGTGGATTCTTCACCACTTATGTAATAAACGTTGCCTTTTTCTGCCAGCGCCGAGGCGTACTCCAAAAGTAACGTGGACTTTCCTATTCCCGGTCCACCGGCCACCAACACCACGCTGCCCGGCGTCAAACCTCCACCAAGCACCCTGTCCATTTCACGCATGCTCGTTTTCACACGAGTCGTGTTTGAGATGGAACTTTTTGAAGATTCGAATTTTACCGCGGAAGGGGCGTTTTCAACAGCCCCTTCCACTTCTACCGCCGTGTTCCATTCACCACATTGCGGACACTTGCCAAACCATTTAGCGGATCTGTATCCACAGTTGGAACAAACGTATATTTTTTTATCCTTTTCCCGCTTCACTTAGAACTACCTTATCGTTCTTGTTTTTTCGCTTTCTAAAGACTATCTTTCCCCTGTTTACGCTCACGATTATGGTATCACCGGGCGAGAACTTGTTGGCAAGTAATTCCTCTGAAAGCGGATCCTCGATGTCTTTTTGTATTTCTCTCTTCAGTGGTCTCGCGCCGTATATCGGATCGAAACCTTTAGCTATCAAGTATTCTTTCGCTCTCTTGTTTAGGGTGATCTTCATTCCACGCTCTTGAATGCGCTTTTTCACGTCTTTCATCAATATGTCTATGATCTTTTCGACATCGCTTTTCTTGAGCGAATGGAAAACTATGACTTCATCAAGACGGTTTAAGAATTCTGGTCTGAACGTCTTCTTAACCTCTTCCATGACTATCGATTTCATGGAATTGTAAGAGGCTTCGTCACTGTTTTCTTCGACAAATCCAAGAGCGTGTTTTGTTTTGTTTATAATTTCGCCACCCAAGTTAGACGTCATTATTATTATCGTGTTTCTGAAATCGACGGTATGACCTTGCGAATCGGTCAGACGGCCTTCATCCAATATTTGAAGTAGTATGTTGAAAACGTCGGGATGGGCCTTTTCTATTTCATCAAGCAAAACGACGGAGAAAGGCCTTCTTCTTATCTTTTCAGTCAAAGTCCCTCCCTCTTCGTAGCCAACGTAGCCGGGAGGCGCTCCGACGAGTCTTGAAACGGCAAATCTTTCCATGTATTCGGACATGTCTATTCTCACAAGCGCGTTTTCATCGCCGAAGAGATAATCTGCCAGCGCTTTGGCAAGTTCGGTTTTCCCCACTCCCGTTGGCCCTAAGAACATGAACTAGCCGGTCGGCCTTCTGGGATCTTTTAACCCCGATCTTGCCCTTCTTATAGCTTTGGATATCGCACGAATGGCCTCTTCTTGTGAGACAACTCGCTTATGCAGCTCTTTTTCCAAACTGAGCAATTTCTGACTCTCACTCTTTTCTATCTTCGTCAAGGGAATGCCCGTCCAATTCGAAACGATCTGCGAAACGTCTTCCGTGCCTATTTGTATTATCTCCGTCTCATGAGATTTTTTCCATCTGTTGTAAGCTATGTTCAATTTCTGCTGGAGTTCTCTTTCTCTCAATCTTATTTCCGCCGCTTGATCGTAATCCTGTCTGGCAACCGCGAGCTCTTTTTCCTCTTGAGCGTGTTTTATCTCTTGCTCTATTCTCTTTATCTCGGATGGAATTATCATGTTCTTCAACCTTGCTCTGGCTCCAGCTTCATCTATAACGTCTATTGCTTTATCCGGCAGATAGTGATCCGTTATGTAACGTTGAGAAAGTTTAACGGCCAGTTCCAAAGCTTCATCGCTGTATTTAACACCGTGATGAACTTCGTATTTTGACTTCAATCCTCGCAGTATTTCCAACGCTTGACTTGGCGTGGGCTCGTTAACGTATATCTTTTGGAATCTGCGTTCCAGCGCCCCATCCTTCTCTATGTATTGACGATATTCATCTGGTGTTGTAGAACCTATTATTTGGATCTCTCCTCGCGCTAACGGTGGCTTTAAAATGTTCGCCGCGTCCACGGCTCCTTCGGCCGCACCAGCTCCCACTATCGTGTGCACTTCGTCTATGAAGAGTATTATGTTCTTATCATCTTTGACCGTGTTTATAACCTTCTTCAACCTTTTTTCGAATTCTCCTCTGTACTTGGTCCCGGCTATAAGGGCAGCGACGTCCAGTGAGAATATTATTTTGGACTTGAGCAATTCCGGCACGTCTCCGGATGCTATTTTTTGTGCCAATCCTTCAACGATAGCGGTTTTTCCCACACCAGGTTCGCCGATAAGAACGGGGTTGTTTTTCTTCCTTCTGGATAAAATTTGCATTATTCTCTCTATTTCTTTTTCTCGGCCTATAACCGGATCGAGCTTGCCATTTCTGGCTTCTTCCGTGAGATCCACTCCCAAGTTCTCAAGCGTTTTCACACTTTTTGTGGCATCGACTTTTGGTATTTCTCTTGAAAACTTTTCCGAACTCTCATCTTCTTGCGGTATAATTCCCATCTCTTCTATCAGTTCTCTTCTCATCTCAGCAAGATCTATTCCGAATTTTCTAAGTATGTGAGCGGCAACTCCTTCGCCTTCTCTCAATATCGCAAGGAGTATGTGTTCGGTTGAAATGTAATTTTGCTTCAACATCTGGGCTTCTTCGTAAGCCAATTCTATGATCTTTCTAGCACGTGGGGTCATCTGAGGAGAAGAAAAGCTCTCCCTGGGTATACCGGATCCCACGATGGCTATTATTTCCTTCCTTAAAGAAGGATAATCCAATCCGTTTTCACGGAGAATGCTGTAAGCTTCTCCGTTCGCCGCTTTCATTATTCCTAAAAGCAAATGCTCAGTTCCAACGTATGAATGTCCCAACGAACGCGCTTCATCTTGAGCGTTGACGAATACCTGAGCTGCTCGCTTCGAAAATTTATTGAACATATTACCACCTCTCTCAGACCTTTGACGTGTACAAATACATAATGGATAAGTACAACAAATTAACCATCACATGAATCGTGGCCGGAACCGTCAAGGTCTTTCTCCTATAGTATAACAAATTTAAGAGCATTCCGAGAACAAACATTTTCATCCAATCTTCCAACGGATGAACGATGGCAAATGCCGTCGATGTCATCACCATTGAAAATTCTGGAGAAAATTTCTTTTCCATATAGCCATACACCGCGCCTCTGAAGATCACCTCTTCCGCGACTGGAAAGAAAAGTCCTAAAGCTAGGACCATCAAAAACGGGTTTGTGTTCAAAGTGAAATAAGCCTTCATTATGTCGGAACTCCAAATTTTAGAAGTCAAAAACACCATGAGAAGATATACTCCAAAGACAAAGGGAAAAACGATTATGGACCACAACAAATCGTTTCCAAACGTCTTCATTCGGAACCATATACCTATACCAAACCCTTTGCTTTTCAGTAAGAGATGAAAACACCAGATTATGTAAACGGAAAATGAAATCAAAACCACTGCAGCTACTTCAGAAGAAGGTATGACTTTTCTCATAAAGTAGAAAGCTGCCAAAAAGGGAAAAGATGATGCCATCAATTTTACAAAATCAAAAAAACTTATCTCCAACTTCTCATTCATCCTTGCTAATTATACACTTTTTTCTCGGTGAATGCTATAATCGTTCCCGCAAGGATGATGTTCAACATTTTATTTAAGAGGTGATCTGGTGAAACCAACGCTAACGGTGGTAATCCCAGCTTTAAATGAAGAAAAATACATAGAAAAAACCCTTCGGAGTTTAAGAAGACAAAGTGTGAAGATTGAAATCATAGTTGTCGATAACGGGAGCAAAGACAGAACCATGGAAATTTCTCGAGAAATCGCCGACAAGGTTTTTTCCTATACGGAAAAAAAAGGTCCTCTCTTTGCCGCAAATTATGGCTTCGAGCGCGCCAGTGCGGAAATCATCGCCATGGCTGGAGCCGATTGCATCTACCCTCCAAAGTGGGCAGAACGCGTTTTAAAAGCTTTTAAAAGTGAGGAAATAGTTGGTGTTTATGGGCCGGTACGTTTCTTCGATTCGAATCCTTTGATGAATTTTTTGAGTGGTCTTTTCTACGAGATCTTCATGCTTTCCACAAAGCTTCTGAATGTCGACAACACTTCGGGTGCGAATTTCGCTTTTAGAAAATCGATTTACCTTCAAATAAATGACTTCGTCAATTCATGGACAACCATAGCGGAAGACATTGAAATAGGAAAAAGGCTGAAAAAGCATGGAAAGCTTGTTCTCCTTCCCTTCAATTTTTCTTACACTTCCGCGCGACGATTCCAAAAAAACGGTTACATCAAAAGCGCTTTCACCTTCTTAAGAGAATGGATTCATTTCAAACACAAGAAGGGAAACATAAAGATAGAAGACTATTGGGATAAGTGAGACTCTATCTCGTTCATAATCTTCATTATTGATATCCATTGATCGGGTCCGACCTTTGGCTGGCGAGAATTTTTTATCGCGCTTATGAAATCCAGATCTTCATCGTAAAGTGGGTTGTTGGCGTAGCGTGTTGTGGTGTGATTGAAAGCCATGTTGTACCAAAGATTTGTCGATGCTTCCGAGAATTCAAAAGTTGATGATGAGAAGATGTTAAGCTTTTGATCCATGTAATCGCCTTGAAGATAAAGTTCGTTGAAATCCATGTAAAAATTTCTTACCTTCATTTCAGACACCCTGCTTGCGTTCAAGACGATGTTGGATTTTCCATCCGTTAACAACGCGGTGGCCGCATCGTGAAAACCACTTTTTTTGTTTAAACGTAGAGAACGAGCACCTATCACCCTCATCGTTGGATATCCAAGAACTTCCAGAATCACGGAAACATCATGGATCATAAGATCGTATACCACATCCGTATCGGTGAAGTCATTTCTCGGATTTTTAAATCCCAATCTGTTGAAGATCGCCGTGTTCAACGTTAAATTCCTCTTCTCGATCATCCATTTAAGATTTTCCACAGCCGAATTAAAAACTTCCGTCATTCCAGCACCGACCATCGTTCCGTATTTTTTCGATTCTTCGTAAACTTCAAGACTTTCTTCGTAACAGAGACTTATCGGTTTTTCAATTAAAACGTTTATTCCCTTTCTTATGGCAGATAAAGCGACTTTTGAATGTTGAGAAGTTGGTGTGGCTATTATCAAAGCGTCTAATCGCTCTTCACTCAACATTCTTTCGACGTCTTGATATCCTTTTGTGTTGGTTTCCTTTGCGATTTTTTTCACTTTTTCCTTGATCGGATCACAACATGCGACGAATTCACATTTTCCCTCTTCAGCCATCATTTTGAGAATTTTTGCGTGTTTAGATCCCATAACACCGACGCCTACCAAAGCAACACGAACCATCATCTCACCTCATCCCAAAGTTTGATATACCACTTTTGGCATCTTTCTTAAAAAAACGGACAATTCGTAACATATGAATATTCCAATTATTCCTCCCATCGAATTGAGTAACAAATTCGACTGTTCCAAGAATCTTTCATCCAAGAGAACGAATATTCCCAACGCTCCCATGAGTACAAAGCCATGACTCAAATATATTCCAAACGAATTTTCTCCAAGCTTCGATAGAATCGTGGAAATTCTCCCGAATTTGAGAGAAATTTTGTAGGAGATCCACAAAAAGATGTTTATCGCAAAGAAGTAAAAAACGTATATTCCAGGTCCCAACACGAGGTAAGATTCCCAATCTTTGTTCAATTTTGGAACGCTTATCATTTCCAGCGACGCGAGTGCGTACGTCGCGAAAAAACCGATCATCATCCACGTGGAAGGGCGAATTCTCCATGAAATATCTTTCGTTCTCGCTCTGTACATTCCCCAAACGTAGAAGAAAATCCAAGCGAATGGATTTCTGTACGCGAGCAACGGTGGGACGTACTGTTTGCCAAAGTATTGTGGAAGAAAATAAAGACTTGCGGAAACCAATCCTCCTACAAATAGAACGTACATCCAAAATTTCATTTCCCTTTGCGTCAAATTTGAAAGAAAAGGTGTAAGTAGGTAAAAGATCAACAACATGATCACGTAATAAAAGGGAAGAAAAGCTTCTCCAAACAAATACTTTTCTATCACTGAAATCAAGTCAAAATTGTAAGGAACTCCTACGACTTGTCCAACCGTTCCTTGAAGAATTAGATATATCGTTGACCATGCCAAATAAGGCGGAAGTATCACTTTGAGTTTCGCAACTTCAAATACGGTGAATTTTCTTCTCTTCACGTAGCTGTTATATCCCAAAAAACCAGATATGAAGAAGAAAATCGCGATGGCCGGCGCCAGGAGAGTGGAAAGGACCATGATCGAGTTTTGGGACAATTTGTCCAGCTTATCGAAATTGAAGAATACAGCGTGTGCGAAAACGACTATCGATATGGCAAAGCCTTTGATTATGTCGAATTCCCTTATCCTCATTTTTCACCCAATCTTTTCTTGACTTCTTCGAAGTCAAGATCAAACGTTTTGGTATCTTCAACGCTGAAATCGCATTTCGTGATATCCTTTATCATCTCATATCCCAAAGTCACGTGTTGAATGCCGACGTTCATGACCAGAGATAACTCTTGCACATCTTTCACGCTGGCCGCCAGCACCTTCGTAGAACTTTGATTTAAAACTTTGACTATGGAATTCACATTATCTTGGATGTTGAATCCTCTCTTTTTCATCCTGTTCACGTAAATGGCAACGTAATCAACACCTATCTCCGACCACATCAACGCTTGAGAAGAAGTGTAAACGGCTGTGGCACAAAGTGAATAACCTTTTTCTTTCAATTTCACCGCGTTTTTTAAAGCGGCTGGAGTGGATGGAATTTTTATCACGAGACCGTCGAAGATATCCCTAAGTTCGTCCAAAAAAGTCGGAATGTAAGTTGAAGGAATTTGAACGAATATCTTTCCATCTTGAACGTACATATTCAAGAGTTTCGCGATTTCAGAATAGAACTCTTTCACACTCTCAAATTTTTCCCAAATTCTTTCCTGTTTTAAAAGCGTTGGATTTGTCGTTACACCTTTAACGTATCCGAATGAGAGCGCGTTTTCTATCTCTTCAACGTTCGCCGAATCCACGTAAAAGCGCATTTTTTCCCCCCTTCATCTTTTCATGCGCGTTGAGACCATTTGATGGATAATTCTTGGGCACTTTTCCATTTTGAATATTCATTCGACACATCCTTTGTCGGTTGGAAAAGATCGCACGGATTTTTCCCTCTCTTTAGTTCTTCCAAACTCCACATTTTCGCACCTATGCCGCTTATCAAAAAGGCGCCGTAAGCTGTCATTTCATGAAAACGGGATCTTTCAACTGGAACGTTAGATGCGTCGGCCAATGTCTGAACCAACAAAGAGTTTTTCGCACCTCCTCCGTCCACACTTATCTTTGAAATGAAGACGCCGCTCTTGCGAAAGGCGTCCACGACTTCCACGGTGGAAAAGGCCATGGCATCCAATATCGAGCGTATCAAATGGGCCTTTGTGTGAAAGGAGCTCAATCCAAAAAAAGCCCCGCGCGCTTGAGGTATCCATTGTGGCGCTCCAAGTCCATCCAGAGCGGGTACGAAATACACTCCTTCGCTTGAAGGAATCGAGGATGCAAGCGGTTCTATTTCGTTTTCATCCCTTATCAAACCTATCTTTTTTATCCACGTTATGTTCTCTCCGCTAGCCAGAATTGAGCCTTCCAAAGCGTACGTGGTTTCATCGCCTATCTTCCAGGCGATCGTTTTCAAAAGGCCAAACGGATTTGAAAGATTCGAATTTCCTATGTTCGCCAACACGAAAGCGCCCGTGCCATAGGTGCATTTTACCTGTCCCGCTTCGTAACATCTGTTTCCAAACAGTGATGACTGCTGATCACCCAAAATCCCACATATTTTTCCATAGGGGGATGAGCCAAAATCGTAAGCGGAGGGCTTAACTTCCGGTAAAGTTTCAGCTGGAACACCGAATATCTTCAGCAACTCCTCATCCCATGAAGACGTTGATATGTTGAAGAGCAAAGTTCTACAAGCGTTAGACGCTTCCGTTAAATGTTTTTTGGTAAGTTTCCACACCAAATACGAGTCAACCGTTCCGAACATCAACTCACCTTTGGAGAGTTTTTCTTTGACTTCGCTTACGTTGTCTATAAGCCATTTCATCTTTGAAGCGGAAAAGTAGGGATCCAAAAGTAGCCCCGTCTTTTCCCTTACCAAGTTTTCGTAACCACTCGTTTTTATCTTTTCGCACAACGCTTGACCTCTTTTGTCTCTCCACACTATAGCGTTGTAAAGAGGTTTTCCACTTTTCGCATCCCACGCCACGATGGTTTCGCGTTGATTTGTGATGCCGATAAAATCAGGTGAACATTTACATCTTTGAATGGCCTCTTCTAACGCTTCGATCGTTTTGGAGTATATTTCGTCTGCGGATTGTTCTACCAATCCCGGTTTGGGATAAAAGGTGGTCAAAATTCTTCGAGCACTTGAGAGCATTTTTCCACTTTCATCGAAAATGATCACACGCGTGCTGGTTGTACCCTCGTCTATAACGGCAAAATGACGCACTCATATCACCTCTTCGTATTTTTTACACCAGGCGTTTTCACATTCAAGTTGACCTATTTCTTCTAGAACAAGGCGACCAACGGGATTTTCTATTCCTCCAAGATGATACGCAACCTGTAGGTGAAGACACTTAAGATGCGAAAAGTCAGATATGCCTCCCATTCCACCATCTTTCAACCTTTTCACAATCCATTCGTTGTCCTCCACATCTTTTACCAGTTCAACGGCTTCAGATCGCGCACGAAGGTGGGCTTTTATCTGTAATTCGAAAAGTCGTTGTGATGAAGAAAGAAGTCTTTCGTACTCTATGATTTTTCCTTTCGCTTCCAATTTGGATATATGATATCTAAGATAGGGACATGTAAGCCAGTATATCGTTGGAAAAGGTTTCCCATCCAAAACGGGTTTCGATTTCACCACAACTGGAAAACCGTACGAACATCTGCGTGAAACTTCCAACACGTTTTTTGGAAATCTCTCAAGTTGAGATGATATGATCTTCAAGTCTTCATTAGAAACGCACACCATTCGTTTTCGCATCGCCTTTCCATGATCTTGAAGTTTCGCTCTTCACAGAACTTCACAAACGCTTTTTCATGAGGTCTATCCACGCCTGAAGCTATGAAAATAGCTCCACTTGGCAAGTTGGGAATGAGTTTTAAGAGGACGTCGAAAACTATGTTAGCGACGTACAGATCGAAAACTTCTTTCACATTTGAAAGGAGATCTGATTTTCGCACTTCGTACTCCACGTCGTTTAAGCGAGCGGTTTCTTTCGCTTGTCTCAATGCATTTTCATCAACATCCACGGCTACGACTTTCGAAGCACCCATTTTTTTGGCAACAGCCGAGAGAATGCCAGTTCCGCATCCGATATCACACACCTTCATTCCACTTTTCAAAGCCACTTTGAGAAGACTTGCCGCCAATTTTGTCGTTTCGTGCTCACCCGTTCCAAAAGCCATACCGGGCATAACCTTGACGGTTAAGCCATCTTTTGGGTCTGCGAGCCTTTCAGGATCTGGATTGATGTACAAGCCTTCATCGATTTTCACCATCTTGAGATTTTTTCTCCAAATGGATATCCAGTCCTCATCGTTTGATATTTTCAATTCGTACGAAAATCCGATCTTTTTGGAAAGTTTCTTCACAAGGTTTTCATCTTCGGTATACACGTGAAATACCTCTTCTTCATTCGCGGGTAAGGATTCCGAATAAAACGTTGTTAAGCCGCGAGCTGCCAAAAACTCGAAGATCTCGCTCGAACTTTTGGAACTTACTTTGAATATCCACTCTTTTCTCTTCATTTTTTACCTCTTCAGCTCTTTTTCAAAAAATTATATCATTTTGTTGATATGATTTAGGTATAATGACCTTGTTTCGTTTTAGCCTCCTCAATTCACATATCTTTTAATAAAAACACCTAAGGAGCGGTGAGCAGGTGCGAAAAGTGAGCTTTCTTTCCATATTTTTAACGTTTTTCAAAATATCCCTTTTCACCATAGGTGGGGGATACGCTATGGTTCCAGTTCTCGCCAAGAATTTGGAAAAAAAGGAATGGATGAACAAGGACAATTTCTACGATTTGCTTGCGCATTCTCAATCCATTCCGGGTTCCGTTGCGTTTAACCTTTCTTTGCTCGTTGGAAAAGAGATAGGAGGACTATCTGGTAGTGTGGCCGGAGGGGTTGGAGTGATATTGCCACCGTTTTTCGCGATAATACTGGTTGGAGCTCTGCTTTCAAAATTTTCCAATTCGGTGGTGGTTGAGGGTTTTTTAAAGGGAGCCTACGGAGCTGTCATCGGATTGATAGGTGGCATTCTCTACAAAATGATAACTTCGAGAAAATGGAACATTTTGGAGATAGCGTTCATGGTATTGGGAGCGATTTTGTTGGTTTTGAAAAGTAACTACGTTTTGCTGATATTCATACTCATCGTGTTTGGCGTTTGGATGGGAGATAAAAAATGGAAATCTTAGAACTTTTTCTTTCGTTTTTCAAAATAGGATTTCTTTCGTTCGGTGGAGGATGGACCGTTGTCGGCTTGATAAGTCATGAGGTCGTCTCACATGGTTGGATGACACCTTCCGGCTTTTCGAAAGTGGTCTCAGTTTCGCAATTAACACCCGGACCGGTTGCGCTTAACGTCGCCACTTACGTTGGATTCAAAATAGCCGGTATTTGGGGCTCTGCTTTTTCAACTTTGGGAATTCTGTCTCCTTCCATTTTGATAATAGCGTTGGTGAGTGTTTTGTCCAAATTCGTCAACTTCGACGATAAGAACTTGAGCTCGGCTCTGCGAGTCGCATCTATATCACTTATTTTTTTAACCCTTTATTCTCTTTTGTGTTCTTCTAAATGGGAATGGCTAACTCTGCTGTTGGCGGTGATTTCCTTCGTCTTGTTCATAAAAACGAAAGTGGATCCCATCTACATAATAATTCTTTCCGCGATCCTCGGAGCGGTGATATATGCATTGTGAAGCTCAACGTGATATAATTTGCGACGAAAAAGAAATAACATTTCGCTTGAAAGGTAGGTAATATTCATGGAAGTGGCCAAGTCAAAGATTTCGAAACTCGAAGAGTACACCCTTTACCTGATAGCACTTTTTATACCAATCGTTACCATTCCGGGCTGGACTTATGAATACAGTACCCAAAAGTACGCTTTCTTTTCAATACTCGCTCTTATAGTGTTGCTGGGAGCGGTTTGGGATTTGAGAAAGCGTGAAAGCCTCACCGTAAAGTTCACCCTTCCCGCGATGGGTTGGGGGCTTTTCGCTTTAGCGGCGTTACTTTCACTTTTTTCAGTTGCAGCCGAGGATCTACCCTATCTTAGATATTCCGGCCAGGTCGCCCTCTACGTGGTTCTGACTTTTATATTTGCGGTTTATCTTATAAACAGAGTGGACAGCAAGCGGATAATGATAAACATTCTTGGAATGCTTTTGATAAGCGCCGGATTTATAACGTTGGATGCGTTTATAAACTTCTACGCTGGTTGGGACATCTGGCTTGGACACATAGGAGTTCCTTACACCAGAATGAACGTGAGAGCTACCATAGGCAACCCGGATTTTGTACCAGATTACCTTGGCGTCATGCTCTTCGTGGCTTTTTACTTTTTGCTTTCCAAAGATCTTGGATACAAGATAACGAAAGAAAATGCGAAGAAGATCTATTTCAGACTTTCTTTGATAAAGTCCTTGGTTTTGATAGAGGCCATTTCGATGGTAGCGGTCATAATATTCGCTCAAACGAGGGGAGATTATCTGGCCGTTCCGGCTTCTTTCGTTTTCTTCGCGTTGAGTTACACCTATTACCAGAATTTCAAGAAAAAAGATACCACTGATGCCAAAAAAAGTCCGGAAGTATCTTACATTTACAAAAAATTGCGGAATCTCACTACCGTTTTCATAATCGTGTTCATCTTCGCGGTGCTTTTGGAATTCGTGCTTTATTCCGTTCCCGGCCCCTTCACTGGTGGAAAATTCAGCGTCTTCGGAAGGGTCTCCACGATTTCATCCGCCACAACGGCCGGTGGAAGTGGTCAACAAAGATACCTTGCCTGGTGGGCCGCTTTCTATCAATGGAAAGATCATCCCATAGTCGGTCAGGGGATAGGCACTTATCAGACGAACGTGCTCAATTATCTTGGAGTTGCGGTTCAGCACCATCCCGCTCTCATCATCGCGTGGAACAATTTCAAGAGAGCGCACAACGATTACGTTCAAGTTTTAGGCGAAACGGGAATAGTAGGGTTTTCGGCCATAATCTTTTTCTTGATAGCACTTTTGCTTTACTACTTAAGGGTTTTGAAAAAACAAAATCACGACAACGCCTTGCTCATGATGATGTTGGCTTCGGGATCGCTGGTGACGATCTTAACCAGCGTTCTCTCTTTCGCCGAGCATTTGATGCCTAATTCGATGACCCTGATGTTCTTACTTGCCTTTTTGAACTCAAATCTTTTCAATAAAGACGATGATTACACGTTTAAATGGGTGCTCAACAAGGCGAAATTCGTAACGGCCGCGACGATAACCTTAGCCATAGCCGCGAGCGTGGCGTTGCTGAAGACGATGTACTTCATAAGCGAAGTTTATTTCTTGAATGGGAATGTGAATTACCAGTACATAAGCGCGTATCAAAGGGCTGCAAAGAACGTTTCCTCTCAGCTTGAAAGCGTTAGAAATGATATTCAGATGCTGAAAAGTTACAAGGGAAAATTCGCTTACCTCGATCCCAAAACCTACATCTCCACCCATTTGAACGCTTTGTTGATGAGAAATCCAAATCTCAACAAAACACAGGCGTCCATTCAACTCGAACAACAGCGAACACAAGAATACAACAAACAGATGGACAATTTGCTCAAAGCGCAAAGGGAGTTGGAAAATAATCTCAACCTTTTCCAAAGAAATGAAAATCTTTCTTACGATAACGCCGTTTACTATTTCATGGCTTCTCTTGGATGGGATTGGACGGAAGGTACGTCTGAATTCTACCTAGGTCTTCTCTCAACTTTTCCTCAACGTGACAGCCGAATAGTCAACGAGTTGAACACGGCTTTGAAGGAGAAAAACGTTCAAGCACAACTCAGCATATTGAAAAGATTCTTTTACGGTGAAGATCCGATGACTTACTACATATATCCTTCTTATAGAAGGTTGAACTACGAAGATGATTACAACTTGTTGGAAAAAATCGTCAAAAGCGGTAAAAACCTCGTGGAACTTTGGAATACGCTGAATGTAAATCAGCTAATTCAAATGCAGATGTACAGAGACGGCATAGATTATCTTCAAACCTCGTTCCTTTCTTTTGACGAGAAGAATTCTTACAGGTTGATAGCCGAATTCTCTTCAAACCTTTATCATATGGAACGCCAACAAATAGAAGTTTACAAACGAGCGATGAAACTCTTGCCGAAATTCAAATCCGATTTTGAAAAGATCATATTGAAACACGAAAAGTTGGCAAGTGAAGATAGAATTGAAATGGAAAAGTGGTACGACAAAACCATTTTCATCCTTCCGGGTGGCTGGAACCGTTATCCCGGCTGGGAGAACGTTTACTCGGAATACATAAACAACATCTTAAGGGACACGCCGATGAACGCGCAAACGTACGCGAAGATAAAGGAAATAGCGAAAAAATACGTTTGGATAGGCGGATACATGCAAAGAACTTACTGGGCAGTGCCGATAAAAGTTTTTGACATATTCACATCGTTGGCGCAAACTTTCATAAATCAAAAGAGGTACGCGGAGGCGCTGACAGTCGTAGATGATACTTTGAAGATATTCAAACCGGCTTACGAGTGGAATTTAAAGGATGAAGCGCGTTGGAAAAACAACGAAAAAATTCATTCAATGATCGACAAATTCGTCAAGGAATACCAAGATTTGCAAAAGAACAGAACGGTCTTTCTTGAACAGTTGAAGAACGTTTATACTTACGCTTTCACCAATCCAAAGGCGAAAGATATGGCAAAACGATATTTGGAAGATTGGAACAAAAATTTGTTACTTGCCAATGAACAAAATATGTCAACATCTGATATAATATCTTATGTTGGTAAATTGGCGCTGGAAAAATAAAAGACAGAAAACGAGTGAAAACGGTGTTGGATAAAGATGTAGCAGTGCGTGTACTTTTGGACGTGATAAAGTATTATCCGCGCCATCATGAGCGAAGAGATCCTTTTTACGTCCTTATAAGCACGGTTTTGAGTCAGAGAACTCGAGATGCCAACACGGATGAGGCGTCTCGAAACCTTTTCAAAGTATTTCCAACGGCTTACGAGCTTTCAAAAGCGAAGAAGGAAGAAGTTGAAAAGCTCATAAAGCCGGCAGGAATGTACAAACAAAAAGCGGAGCGGATCGTTGAGATCGCAAGGGAAATAGTTCAAAAGTACAACGGGAAAGTTCCTAACGATCTCGAAAGCCTCCTGAAGCTCAAAGGTGTTGGTAGAAAAACTGCCAACATCGTGTTAGCGGTTTCTTTCGGTGTCCCCGCGATTGCGGTGGATGTGCATGTGCACCGCATTGCGAACAGAATGGGGATCGTGAAGACAGAAAAACCGGAAGAAACGGAAATGGAGCTCATGAAGATTTTACCAAAGAAATATTGGACCAAGCTGAACGGCGCATTGGTGAATTTCGGTCAACAAGTCTGTACTCCACGAAATCCGAGGTGTGCCGAATGCATGTTCAGGGAGGTGTGTGAATACGGTCGAAGGAACGCAAGCGAAGCTAGCGAAGTTGGCGATGGAAAGTGAGCTTTCCACTCTCACCACGTTTCAAATGGCTGGAAAAGTTAAGAGGCTTCTGAAACCTGCAAGTGTGGAAGAATTGGCGGAGATAATACGAATATTCAGCCAAGAGGAAGAAGATTTCAAGATAATTGGCGGCGGCTCCAACACGATAATCCGTGAAGGAATTGATATCCCACTTGTGAACACCACAAAACTGAAAAAGATGAAATTCGATGGAAATTACGTCTTCGCCGAAAGCGGAGTGAGTTTGTCCGCGATCGTCTCTCAAGCTACAAAAAAAGGACTCAGTGGTATAGAATTCGCAAGTGGAATTCCCGGCACGATAGGCGGGGCGGTTTTCATGAACAGCGGGGCTTTTGGAGGAGAAATTTCTCAGCATCTTCAAAGTGTACTTGTCGTAGATGAAAATGGTAACGTGAAAGATGTAAAGGCTTCGGAGATAGAATTTTCATACAGAACTTCCTCGTTTCACAAGCAAAAGATGTGGATAGCGGGATGTGTGCTGCGATTGAATTACTCTACACCTTCTAAGGTTAAAGAAAAAGTTGAAAAGTTATTCGAAGAAAAGAGAAAAAGCCAACCTCTGTCCATGCCCAGCGTTGGATGCATTTTTAAAAACCCAAAAGGCGATTACGCTGCCAGGCTTATCGATGCCGCTGGATTGAAGGGTTTTAGGGTTGGAGACGTCATGGTTTCCACCAAACACGCTGGATTTTTCGTCAACGTTGGAAAGGCCACTTTCGATGACTTTAAAAGTGTGTACACGCGAGTTTTAAAAGAGGTGAAAGAAAAACTCGGAGTAGAATTGGAACCCGAGATCACGATAATATGGTAAAACGAGAGGTGTTAAAATGAATATTCTCTACGCTCTGTGCACTTGGGGATTGGGGCACATGACGAGGAGTTTGCCGATCATGCGCCGATTGGTGGAAGAAGGACATCATCTGATAATATACACAGCCCATCGGCCACTTATAGCGTTAAAAGAAGAATTTGGAGATCGGTGTGAATACGTAGAAAGCGTCATGTACCCGAGTCCCTACGGAAAAAACGGCGCGTTTGCCGTGAAACTCTCATTCATAATGCCTTCTATAATAAACGCCATGCTCAAGGAGCATAAGCAGATATTGGAGATATCAAAAGAGAAGAAAGTGGATTTCTTCATATCGGATTCAAAATACGGTGCTTTTGACAAAACGAGACCGTCGGTGTTCATATTTCATCAACTCCGTTACATTCCTCCGGATTTTCTGAAGTTCTTGAGGAACAAAACTGAAAAGTTCAATTATTTCTTTCGTGATTCGTTTAAAAAATTCGTGGTACCCGATTTTGAAAAAAATGACGGTTTAACAGGGGATCTCTCCCACAACCTCTCTTATTTTCCAAAAGAGAAAATAGAATACATAGGCATATTATCAGACTACGAAAAGATGGATGTTGAAGAAGATATAGATTATTTGATTTCATTGTCCGGCAGAGAGCCAAATCGTACGATGCTTGAAAAAAGGATAATTTCTCAACTTGACGAGCTTGATGGAAAAATAGTTCTCGTTCGCGGCGCTCCAGAAGAAACTGAAAAGCCAGACATTCCAGGAGTGGAAATCATAAACTACGCTGGTAAGGGAGTAAGAGATGAATTGATGAATCGTGCCAAATTCGTTATAGCTAGATCCGGTTATTCCACGATCATGGACATGGTTGAGCTTGGGAAGAAAGGCCTACTCATACCCACGCCTGGTCAAACCGAACAAGAATATCTTGGCGAATTTTTGGAAAAGAAAGGATACTTTTACTCCGTGAGAGAAGATGAAATCATGTTAAAGAGAGACGTGGAAAAGGCGAAAAAATATTCCGGATACACTCCTGAATGGAGAACGAAAGAAAGCGTTGAAAAATTCATGAAAATCGTGAAGGAATTGATATGACCAACGAACTGATCGCACGTGTGGAAAAAATATACGATGAAGCGAAGCCCCTTGTGGAAGATAGATGGAGAGATTTTTTACATCTGGGTGAAAATGGAAGCGAAGAAGAGCTCTTCAGCGAACTTTCCTTTTGTGTGTTAACGGCCAATTGGTCGGCGGTGGGAGGAATTAAAGCTCAAAAAGAGATAGGTAAGGGATTTGCTCATCTCCCGCCTTCGAAGTTGGAGGAAGCGCTCAAAAAGATCGGTCATAGATTTCCCGCGGCTCGGGCCCGATACATAATTTCAAACAGATGGATCATCGGACACCTTAGAGAACTCTTAAAAGGTTCAACTTCTGAGACGAGGGAATACATAGTCAAGAACGTCAAAGGGATCGGCTGGAAAGAGGCAAGTCATTTCTTGAGAAACGTTGGCAAAGGTGAAGTGGCCATTCTGGATAAACACATAATGAGACTCATGCTCCGCGGGAAGCTCATAGATGAAATTCCGAAAGGTTGGTCAAAAAGCAGATATCTTGATTACGAATCTCGCTTGCGTCCAATCGCCGACTATTTCGGCATGCCGCTGGGAAAATTGGATCTTTATCTTTGGTACTCGGTGAAGAAAAAAGTTGACAAGTGATCATGAAGTGAAAGGTTTCGCGATTATTTTCCCATCTTCGTTCACAAACTTCGTCGGTCCAAGTTCTCGTTCTATAAGAGCACGAACGTTGCCTATCTTCAATTCAAGCCCCGGAAAAACTTTTGACGTTGCTATAACGCTTCCTTGAGAAGATTCCATTTCGCTTTCTTTTTGGTATTCTTTCATCTGAGCCATCATCTTCGAAAGCCCTTGGTAAAGTACGTATTGGGTTTTTTTTAGTTTGGTATACGTCTCTTCTTTATCGGGAGGAAGGGAACCTCCCATTTTTTTCTTCAAATCTTCCAACGCTTTTACCAATTTCATAACTTTTTCCAAATTTTCTCTGTCTATGTATATTTTAGCGGACAACTCGCTCATCTTATCTTGAAGTTCCGGATTTAGCCCCACTTCTAAATGTGTAGCGGAAGACATCCATGAGCCTATCTGTTTTGCCACTATCATCGTTTTCGCTATGATGTTTGAATTCACTATTTCTCCTTTTCCTTCGATCACTTCCACCAAATTTCCAGCCCTCACAACGCTGTTCACTATAGAATCTCTCACGTAAAGTGAGCCTTTACATTCAACAGTGGCGTTTTCCAAAAAGGTGACTTTTACATCTTTTTTCGCAGAGATTATTCCTTTGTTTCTTCCCTTTACTCCATGGCATTCCACGCTCATCCCACTCTGAACCGTCGCCGCTTCAACTATTCCATCTATCTTAACATCTCCACTTGCTTTCACCACAAAAGTTGGTTTGACTCCCCCCTTAACGTGAACATCTCCAGGAAAGTCTATGTTTCCAGTGGAGTAATCGACGTCTCCGTTTATCTCAAGGACTTCGCTAACTTCTATAACGTTGTCTCCCATCTTTGGAACGCCGTTTTTAGAAGCTATAAGACGAGTTCCATCCGGACTCAGTTCTGTGTTTTTCCCTACGGAAAAACGGACGTCTTTTCCATCTTTCGCGATTATTTCTTTTCCAAACACATCGGTGCCAGACTTTCCTCTAGTTGAAGGGTGTTTAATCGCCAACACCTCTCCCGCTTTCACCACGTTGTAAGACTTTATCTCTTTGTAATTGACGCTTCCATCTTTCATCATCACCGGTCTTTTCTCTTTCACTTCACCGGTGAGTTTGTATTCTATGAAAGCGTCCTTTCCATCTACGGGAGGTATTCCACGCGCCACCAAAATAGGTTCTTCGAGTAAGGGGTTTTTAATCAGTTTCTCTATGTTGTCATCGAGAATTCCAAACTTTATTCCAACCGATTTCAGCGCCGTGTAGATTTCTTCCTCAGAAACATCTTCCGCATGTAAGATCACAAATGCGTTCAATTTGTTCGCATCAACCCTTATTTCTACCTTCTGAGATTCCATTTTCCCCCTCCCGTAAAAGTTCAAACATTATCTTTTAAGATCTCTTCCACTTCTTGAGCGCTTACTTTTCTGTTCCAGCCACCTTGCGCCATGTTTGGACGTCCTCCACCTTTTCCACCGAAGGCTAACGCTATTTTTCTTGCCAATTCGTTTGCGTTAACGTTCGAGGAAGTCTTAACAACGAACGAACTCTTTTCACCTTTGGAAAAGATCACAACAGCGACACCCTCTTTTAAAGAATTTAAAGCCATATCTGCGAGATTTCGCGCTTGAGCTCCAGAAGCATCTTGCGCGTCGAAAACGACGAATTTCTTCGATGAACCTTTTGCCCTTTTCAACGCCTCATTCAACGATTGATTCAACATCTTTTCTTTCAGACGATTTATATCATCGATGAGTTTGGCGTTTTCGTTTTTCATCTCTTTTATCTTTTGTTCAAGCTGGTTTGAAGAAACTCCCAATTCTTTGGACGAATTTTCGATCTTGTTTCTCATCTCTCTTATCATCTCAAGGGTGTACCTACCACTTACCGCTTCTATTCTTCTAACACCTGCTGAAACGGCTTTCTCTTCCAATATGACGAAACTTCCTATGTTACCGGTATTTTTCACATGAGTTCCCCCACAGAGTTCTTTGCTGAATTTTCCAACGCTTACGACTCTTACCTCATCGGCATATTTTTCGTTGAACAACGCCATTGCCCCACTTTTTTTTGCCTGTTCAAGGGACATGATCTCAGTTTCGACCGGAATGGTGTCGAGTATTACCGAATTGACAACGTTTTCAACTTCTTCGATTTGTCTTTTTGCAAGGGGTTTCATGTGGGTAAAGTCGAATCTTAACCTATCGTAAGACACCAAAGAGCCGGCTTGTTTGACATGATCGCCTAAAACTCTTCTCAAGGCGGCATGAAGCAGATGGGTTGCCGTGTGGTTACGGGCTATGTCCTTTCTTCTTTCTTCATCAACTTCCAACGATACGCTCATTCCAACCCTCATAACACCGCTTTCCACCTTCATTTCATGGAGATGAATGTTACCTTGAAAGTACGTGTTGGAAATTCGTCCAATACCATCTTTCCATTTGCATAAGCCCGTATCCCCGATCTGTCCACCTTTTTCGGCGTAAAATGGAGTCCGATCGAAAACCACTTCGCCCTTTTCTCCAGCTTTCAATTGCGAGACGTTCTCATCGTTTGAAATTATGGCGATAACTTTCGCGTTTTCTTTCAAATTCTCGTAGCCTGTGAAAACCGTCTTTACGTTTGCCAACGCTCCATAAGCCTCGCTTATGAAAGACTTATCGCCTCTCTTCCTTCTGGCCCTTTCTTTTTGCTCTTGCATGAGAACTTTAAATCCATCAACTTCCACCTTTACGCCTTTTTCTTTCGCTATTTCAAGGGTGATATCCAGCGGTATGCCGTAAGTGTCATGCAATTTAAAAGCCTCTTCAGAGGAAATGATCGAAGAAGAGGATGTTATCTTATTTATCATCGCCAAACCTTGATCCAACGTGCTGAAAAATCTTTCCTCTTCGGCCTTAATGGTTTCTTTAATCAGATCGTATCTTTGTGATATTTCTGGATAGAATTCTCCCATAACCTCTTTGACCACATCTGTGAATTCGTAAAGAAACGGTTCGTTTTTTCCAAGCAATTTGCCATGCATCACGGCCCTTCTTATCAGTCTTCTTAAAACGTAACCACGCGCCGTGTTCGAAGGAAAAACCCCATCGGCTATCAAAAAAGCTGAAGCCCTACTGTGATCTGCTATTACCCTCATGGAGATATCGTTTTTTTCATCTTTGCCGTAAGCCTTTTCAAAAATGTTTTCACACTTTTCGATGAAGGGTACAAAAAGATCCGTTTCAAAAACGCTTTGCACGCCTTGCATGACGGCGGTGATACGCTCTAATCCCATACCTGTATCTATGTTTTTTCGTTCGAGTTCCCCAATTTTTCCGTTTTCATCTTGGTACAAGCCAGTAAAGACCAAATTCCACACTTCCAAAAATCTGTCACAATCACAAGAAGGATCGCAATTTTGCGCATCTGGACATTCCTTCACGGGAAGTTGCGTATCGTAAAATATTTCCGAATCCGGTCCACATGGACCGCTTGGACCAACGGGCCCCCAAAAATTATCCTCTTTGCCCATTCTTACAACTTTTTTTGGTTCGAGCCCAACATCTTTTGTCCAAATTTCAAACGCTTCGTCATCGTCTTTGTAAATGGAAACCCACAGTCTCTCTCGTGGTATTTCCAGCCACTCGGTTAGAAATTCCCAAGCGTACTCTATGGCCTCTTTCTTGTAATAATCTCCAAATGAGAAATTTCCAAGCATCTCGAACATCGTCTGATGACGAGGTGTCTTTCCAACGTTTTCTATATCGTTAGTTCTAAGACATTTTTGAACTGTTGCAACTCTTGTGTATTTTGGTTTTTCTAAACCCCAAAATATCCTCTTGAAGGGCACCATTCCCGCAACGGTGAAAAGCAACTGAGGATCGTCTGGTATCAAAGAACTACTCGGTAAAATCTTGTGTCCTTTGGATGCAAAAAAATCCAAAAACATCTTTCTTATCTGAGCGGAAGATAATTTTTTCAACTTTCTCATCCTTTCATAGCGAGAATATGGAAATATTTCAAAGATTCAAGAATAACGAAGTACATTGGCGCCGTTACAACCAAGCCATCTATTCTATCCCAGAAGCCTCCATGACCTGGAAGTAATCTTCCAGCGTTTTTCATCTGCCTGTTTCTTTTGAAGATCGACTGCGTTAGATCACCAACGCTGTCAAAAAACGCGATGATGGTGGAAATTAAAAGTATGGAAATCCACGAATAATGTCTCCATCCGAAAAAGGGAAAGAGAACGGAATCGTAAATGAAAAAGAAAATCATGGTGAATACCCATCCTCCAACTATTCCCTCAATGGATTTACCCGAACTTATTCTTTTTACGAACTTGTGCCTTCCCCATTTGCTACCCACAAAATAAGCCGCCGAGTCGAATGAATAGACAGCTCCCAGAAGGGCTAAAGAGTATATGGCATCAAACCTGTAGTAAACGGCGATGAAGAACGAGAGATCAAAAGAAAGATACCACAATCCTATCGTACCGTAAACGATATTTTTCTCTATAATTTCATTTGGATCTTTGAAGGCTATGGATAAAAAGAAACCAAAAGCCATTACTATTAAATAAGCCGATACAACGGAAAAAGGATCTTTTACCAAAAAACCGAACACGACGGCCAACACCGGAATGGCCGCCGTGTAATAGATTTTGTGAATTTTTCTCGAATCGCTTAAAACGATGTTCACGTAGTTGTATCCGGCCATCCCTATCGCAACCGTCACCAAGCCAACGGTTGACCAAAAATTTACGAAACATAAAACGGAGGCCGGCACTGCAATGGCGGCCGTTATCAATCTTAACTTCGTTTCTTTTTTCAATTTATCCCTCCAAATCTTCTCTTCCTGTGAGAAAAGTCATCCAGTGCTTTATCGAGCTCTTTTTCGCCAAAGTCCGGCCACAACACCTCGCTAAAGTACAACTCCGTGTAAGCGAGTTGCCATAACATGAAATTGCTTATTCTCTTTTCGCCACCGGTACGTATTAACAAATCGGGATCAGGTTGTCCGGCGGTGTAAAGATGATCTTCGAATTTCCCTATTCCATTCCATTCTTTCGCAGCTTTGGTTATCTCAAGGCGCCCTCCGTAATTCAAAGCGATGTTCAAAACCATTCCATCGCTCGTGGAAGTTTTCTTTTCCGCTTCAAGGCAAACACTCTTGGTACTCTTTTCCAACGAATCGAGATCACCGATGAACTTTATCTTAACGTTGTTGGCCACAAGCTCATCCGTTCTGTTCTTCATGTATTCTGCCAATAAAGAAAAGATGGCATGTATCTCTTCTTTAGGCCTTTTCCAATTTTCCGTTGAAAAAGAAAAGAGTGTCAAATATTTTATGCCTCTTTCGTTACACCATCTCACGACATTTTCGGCAACTTGCGCGCCCACACGATGTCCTTCCCATCTGTGTAAACCTCTTTTTATGGCCCACCTACCGTTGCCATCCATTATGATAGCCAAGTGGATTGGAATCAAAATTCCATTATCTCCTTTTCCTTATCAGCGTACACTTCGTCCAATTTCTTAACGTACTCATCTGTAACCTTTTGCAATTCATTTTCCAAGGATTTAGCGTCATCTTCGGGAAATTCTCCACTTTCTTTCTTCTCTTTTATGATCTTCATGATCTCTCTGCGAACGTTTCTCACCGCTATTTTTCCCTCTTCTACAATTGATTTCGCCTTTTTTGCAAGTTGTTTTCTCTGTTCTGTTGTCGGAGAGGGGAAGGCCAATCTTATAACGGTTCCATCGTTTGAAGGATTTATTCCGAGATCTGACGCTTGAATGGCCTTTTCGATAGAAGATATCAAATTTTTATCCCAAGGTTTTACCACCAGCATTCGACCTTCACTTATCGTGATGGTGGATAACTGTGACACAGGTGTGGGTGTTCCGTAATAATCCACTTTTATATCTTCTAACAATGCGGCAGAAGGTCTACCGGTTCTTAAGTGGTTTAATTCACCTCTTATGCTTTCGACGGATTTTTCCATCTTCTCTCTTGCCTGTTTGATCAACGGATGAGACTTCATCGATATCATCCTCCCTTTTTATACTTTTTATTTTCATCACAACACATATTCCACCCTCTCAACGTCCGCAAGTGGAGAATCCATAAACGTTCGAGATTTTTTGATTTACATCTTTAAAATCATCGTAAATCGTCTATATTTTAACGCAAAGGTCACTTTCTACAAAACAAAAATATGTAAGAACAATTTTTGCCGATTACTTAATAACTCAAGTTGTGCGTCAGCTTTACAACCTTTAACAAATAAACATCGCTTTTCAAGCGATAAGGAAATTTTTTGAAGATGTCATCTTGGATCTTCTTTTTTTGTCATGCTTTACCGACCGTAGATCATTAGGTCATTCTGAACTCGATTCAGAATCTCATCCTTATCCTATGAGATTCCGGCTCGTAGGCCGGAATGACGTTGAGATCAAAGGCTCCATCAAGTGCGTCAAGTACACAATAACGAAAAAGTGAGTGGTGAAAGCTAAGAAGTAAAAGCGAGTGGCAAACACAAAAACGAATAAAAACGGCACTACAAAACTACAAGCCATATGCTGATTTTTTACTTGTCTTGATGAAGACTTCTTCGTTACTTTCATACCCAACGCCATCTTCTCATTTTTCACAAATCTTTTCGCTCTCAAAAAGTTGAATAAGGTTGAACGTCTATTTTGAGCACCTCAAACGGATCAAATCCCAAATGCTCTTTTGTCAATCGGCCTTTTAAAAATTCTATGGCTTCCTGAATTTCATCACACTTTAAAAGCAACTGATACCTGTACATCATCTTCAACTTGAAGATGGGTGACTCCACTGGCCCTAGAATTTGGAAGGTGCCTTTTTCAACTTCCCGCTTAACCTTCATCGCAAATTCTTTCGCCTTTTTGGCGTTTTTGTTCTGAACCGTTACGAGTATCAATTCCTTAAAAGGTGGGTATCCCAAAACTTTTCTTCTTTTGAGTTCTTCTTCGTAGAAATCTTCAAAGTTTCCCTTCATTATCGATTGAAACACCGGATTGTCCGGTTCTCTGCTTTGAATGATCACGCGTCCTTCAACTCCCCTACCAGCTCTTCCGGCCATCTGCGCAACAAGTTGAAAGGCCCTTTCGTTGGCTCGAAAATCCGGCAGGGCAAAGACGCGATCGGTATCCACAACGCCGACTAACTCGACTCTTGGAAAATCCAGACCCTTTGTTATCATCTTGGTGCCGACCACCACATCGATCTTCATCTTAGAGATCTCCTTTAAAACTTTTTCAAGAGCGGAAATGTCGTTTATCTCTTCACGATCTATCCTTCTAACTCTTAAGCCGGGAAAGATCTTGCTCACCTCGTTTTCCACCTTTTCCGTTCCCATTCCACCTTTTATCAAATTCGTAGAGCCGCACTTTGGGCAAGATTTCGGGAGTTTTTCCGTATGCCCACAGTAGTGACATTTCAAGATACCTTTACTCCTATGATAGGTAAGGGCTACGTCACAATTTGGACATGTGAATATGTAACCACAATCCGCACATTGAAGTCTGGTCGAAAAACCCTTGCGTGGTACAAAAAGAAAAGATTGATTTCCGTTCTTTGCGACTTTTTCCATCTGCGTTACCAATTCCTGAGAGATTATCTCACCCATTCGTCCTCGCATATCCACCACGCTTACCTTGGGGATATTTCCAACCGCTCTAGAAGTCAACTTGTGTAGGACGATCTCGCCTTTCTTAGCGAGGTGGTAAGTTTCGACGCGAGGGGTGGCCGAGGATAGAACCAACGTTGCATTTTCCAATTCACATCTTCTTCTCGCAACATCAACGGCGTTGTAAAAAGGCCGCATGGCGTACTGTTTGTAAGACTCATCCTGCTCTTCATCCACGATTATCAGTCCCAGATCCCTCATCGGAATCCACACCGCACTTCGCGTACCTATGAGAATATCCGTTCTTCCCTCAACCGCATCCAACCATTCTTTCTTCCTCGAAGCTCCCAAACCGCTGTGATAAATTCCTATCTTTTTGCTTGGAAAACGCTGACGAGTTCTCAAAAGCAATTGAGGAGTAAGGGAAATTTCAGGCACGAGGATCATAACCTTCTTTGACATATCCAAAACCTTTTCCGCCACTTCGAAATACACTTCGGTTTTTCCGGAGCCAGTGATACCGTATATTAGATGATGATGTAACGGTGCATCAAGGATCTCTCTTACAACCCTTTCTTGCTCTGGCTTCAACGTGAAACGCTTCTGCGTTGGGTAGGAATTCATTTCCACTATCTTGATGTATCCCTTTCTTTCAAGGGATTTAAGGCTTGAACGTGGAAATTTCTTTAACATGATTGAATATTCCATGGGTTCACATTCAAGAAGCTGTTCTACGATCTCTTCCTCTCTTGGGCCGAGTCGAGAACTCAATATCTTTGAAATGGAAGCGTTCAAAGCTACGTATCGCCCTTTTGAAGAAAAGCCCCTCTTTGATTTCACGACTGGATGAGATGGTAGAAAGGACAGATCCAAAATTTCTCCAACGCTGGAAAAGTACCTTTTGGACATCTCGATGGCCAGCTCTAATATTTTGTCACTGAGAAAAGGTTTCTCGTCTATCTTCTCGATGATCTCTTTGGTTTTGAAAGTCGGCTGTTCGACTTCTTTTAAAACGTATCCGATCTTTTTCAAATTTCTTATCGGTACTAAAACTCGTACGCCACTTTCGAGTTCGTAACGTGAAGAGTAAACCAGAGGAGGGAGAGGATATTTTGAAATCGCAACGGAGTAAAAGCGGATCATTTTGACAGATCGATTTCAAGACTTTCCAAGAAGATCGCCAGCATTGGAATATCAGAAAGTTCGATTTCAGAAAGATATGCCTTTTCCGTTTCTTTCTCTTGACAACTCAAATGAATCATCTCCAGCTTCGCGAGTTCGAAATTTTTGGTTAGCACTATCCCACTTTCTTTTGTAACACTCGCGTGATCAAAAGTGTATTCTTCTCTGAACATGACGTCGCGATACACGGTCACTTCATTTGATTTATCGGTATCTTTATCGTAAACTCTCACGGTGATGAATTTTGGAAAGATCGTCTTTTCAAATTCCTTTTTCTTCGCTTCAAAGATCTCACGAGCCCTTTGTAGCATGGAATTCAAAACTTCTTCGAGCTCAGAAAAAGTTTGTTCTTTCAAATTCATCGTTTCGCCCCCATTTCAAAAATGCGACCCTTGGCCGCTATTTCTCCTTGTTCACAGCTTATGAACGACGTAGGAACTTCGCATTTTTGAGTCTTAAAAAGACCTTTTTCCACCAGGTAAACGCTTTTTTTTACCTTTATTTTTCCATCCGCTTGTATCAATTTCACACTGAAATGTGGACATGAAAACTCCCTGAATTCAAACGGTTCTGCGATGTTTTCCGTGGCCACCGACATGGCTTCTTCAAAATGCAGTTTTCTTCCCCTGTCCCAATCGTAAAGGCGGTACGTCATATCCGAAGTTAGCTGAAATTCGTACACTTCAACGTTCGGTCCCATGGCGTGAACGGTACCGGGCTGAATGTAAACCGCTTGACCGGCCTTAACCTCCACGAAATTGAGAAGAGACTTCCAATCCCTGTTTCCTTTTTTCACTTCGGCTATCGCTCCTCTTTTGAAACCGTTGACGATCTTTCCGCCGTTGAGAAAGAACCACATTTCGGGTTTTCCCCATGGTTCACCGACTTTTCTCGCCGCTCTGTCATCTGGGTGAACTTGTACCGAAAGCCATTGAGTGGCCTTTATGTGTTTGATCAAAAAGGGAAATCTTGTCGTTTGCCACATATCGTTTATCATGTCCCAACTTATCTTTTTTCCATTTTCGTCGATGATATCTGTTTTATTTGACGGAAAATCGGAGCAAAGCCAAACCTCTCCTATCTTCCCATTTACCGAGTACCGTTTTGCCAAATTTTCGTCTCCCCAGATCTTCTCAACGAATTTTGGAATACACTTAAAAACCATCAGTTCATCTCCTCTATATCTTCCAATTTGTTGAACAAGATGATGGAAATCAAAAGAGAAATTCCCACGTATAAAAGGATCGGAAACAGATCTATTGTGAATATCTTCGCAATGCCGTAACCCAAAACGTTTATACGTTGAAGGGCGTCCGCCGCAAAAGTCAAGGGAAAAGCTTTGGAAAGCAATTGAGCCATTTTCGGCATCTGGTGAATTGGAATGAACAAACCGCTCAAAAACACGCTTGGGAAGATGTAACCTATCATCACAGCGTTGGAAATCCTTTGAGTTGGCGAAAGCATGGAAACGATAATTCCTATACCGGCGAACGCGAGCGTTCCCATTAAAAGCATGAATAGGCTTCTGAAAGGGGTTTGAAGTCCGCTCGAAAAGAAGATCTGAGCCGCGATCAAAGCCAACAAACCTTTAAGTGTTCCATCCAACGTGTGGGCGGTTATCTTTGCCAGAATGTGTGAAGTTCTGTTGACGGTGCTTATGAGTATCAGTTTCAAAACTCCGTTCTCTCTTTCGTATGAAATGGAAGAGGAAAGTGTAACTGCGACACTTGCCATCGCTATGAATATGGCCAAGGAAGGGATCATGAAATTCACGTAATTCATATTTTCTCCGTAAGGTCCGGCTATGGTAAGAGATGGTGGAATGATCTGAACGCGATCTTTTGGATTTCTGTAAAGCTCAAGGATGTTTCTCACGACAACGGCGTTTCCTATCTCAGAAAAAAGCGTTTTAAAGGTATCGTATATTATCACTGAAGTTTGGATGTTCACCGTTGAAGGAACGAAGACAAGGTGAAATTTCTCTCCTTTTTTCACGGAATCTGAAAAACCCTTGGGAACCACAATAGCCCCATCGTAAATTCCATCATTCAAACCTTTGTACATCTCTTTCAAACTTCCAACGCGCTTTATCGTGTCGCCTTTTATCATGCCGTAAACCAGTGTTAAAGCGAGGTTGGAATATGGGCCTTTATCCGCGTTGTAAACGGCTATTTCGTAATTTTGCATATTCATGATGTTGGGAAAGATAAGACCTATCGCCACCATCGCGGCTATTGGGATTATCACAGTTAAAAATATGCCATTTTTGCTTCGATAGATGATCTTCAGTTCGTTCCCGAACGATCTCAAAAAGTCACTCATCTATCGGCACCATCCTGTAAATTGTAGAAGTGGACAACGTCAATTCGTTTCCATTTTTTGACAGACTCATCTTGAACGTGTGTGGAAAGTTCAATCTGTAAGTTAAAAATTCTCCATCGTCAAAAAGGGTGGTGAATGAGATATCGGCCATTTTTTCCACCTTTGTCGAACTACCAAAAGCGTCTCCAACCGCCATTTTCATTATGCCATTTATCATCTGCCGTCTAGCCCAGGCGTAATTGGCAAGGCAACCCACCACACCGTAATATTTTCTTCCCTCATCATTCAGATAATCGCTTCGTTTAACCTTGTTTGCAACGTTCTGTGAGAATTCCCCGCAACCGCTCCTTACACTTGAAATGAGATGATCGTTCATCTTCCAAAAAGTTATTTCCACGTCGGACGTATCTTGCAACACCTTCAAGGCGACATCAAAATCCTCGTAATCTATTACGGTTGGATCTGCGAACGAAAAAACTCCCAAAAATTCCGTTACCTTCATATCTTCTTGCGTACCAAAAGCCGTATCGACGGCCCATCGACTTCCCTTGGTCAAAAGAGATTTGATTCCCCTTTTCCCCATCGAACGTATTCTCTTTAGCACTTTTTCCATTCGCCTGTCGAAAAAATCTTTGAGCTTTTCAGCATTTTCTCGAGACGGATCTTTGAACACGTGTATGAAGCTTATTCCTTCATTCATCCTTTCGATGAACTCCGGAAATATCTTCCCCTTTTCTCTTTCAAATCTTATCTTAAAACCATTCCATTCATCATCCCTCACGCTTTCAATTACCCCGTCCATATCTTTGAGCTCTTCGTACAATTCGCGATTTTCCATCCTTTTCACCTTCACAACACACTGGATAACAGGAGAAAATCTTTCACTTGAAAAGTTGATTTCCCATTTTTATCTATATGAAACGTGTGTGGAACACCTTTTACGTGATCAAAAGCGTGAATGTAAGTGTCCTTAAACTCATCTGGAAATTCCACACTTACGGCATGAGGAGTCCCTTCTAAATTCCCGATGTAAAGCAAGAAATACTCATCCATCCTTCTGAGTACACAAACGGTGTCGTTTGGAGAAGAGTTTTTTAAAGTGTACATTTCACCGTATCTCATGACAGGCATTCTGGCTCTTAAAGAGAGCATGAAAGCGAAGAACTTTTGAAATTCTTCGTTTCCTTTCGAAAAATCCAATTGGTATTCGTTGAATATATCCGGCTTTTCTTCCAACGCGAATTCCTGCCCGTTGTAAATGAGAATCGCTCCCTTTTGAACGAACAAGAAAACCGTCCATGCCCTGAGCTTATCCTTCAAAACGTAATGAGCTATCCTTTCTTGATCATGATTTTCGAGAAATCTCAGTTTCACGTTCCCGTCGAACACCCTTTTCTGATACTCGAAGTGATTCACGTAATCGATGAGAGAAGCCTTTCCCTCAAAGTGGGAACGAAGTATATCGTAACTGTCATAATCATAGGTGAGATCGAAAGCTTGATACATCTCAGGCTCTTTTGATTCTGAAATCCAAAGCAATTCTTTTAACTCTCTGAGTTCAGCACGCGCCCTGTTCCAAAAAGTTATCGGAACGAGACCAGCGACATCGCATCTAAAACCATCCACATCGTATTCTTGAACCCAAAATTTCAAGGTATCTATGAGATATCTAACCAAATCGTAATTGGAAAAATCAAAGTCTACAACATCAGTCCAATCTGGGACCTTCCGCGTTGGACCGTTTTCATCCCTTAAAAACCAATCTGGATGTGCCTTTAAAAGCACTGAGTCTGCAGCCATGTGATTGAAAACCACGTCCATGAGAGCTTTCATCCCAAGCTGGTGAATCTTCGATATCAACCTTTTGAAGTCTTCGTCACTTCCCAAATTTTCATCCAAACTTCTGTAATCTCGTATGGCGTATGGAGAACCCAATCTCCCTTTTCTGTTAAGTTCTCCGCTCGGATGTACAGGCATGAACCAAATCGTGTTTACACCTAAGGATTTTATACGTTCGAGATCGTTTTCGACGTTTTTGAAACCTCCGTACGCTCTGGCGAACACTTCGTACACGACAAGATCTTCAAGATTTTTTACGCTATCAAGTGCCATATTTCTCTCCTTTTTGAATATGAAAGCCGCTAAGTGTTATAATCCACACGGTATATTCTAACACGAAAAAAAGCGTCAAAGCGAACAACGGGAGGAAAAATTGAAATTAAAGGATTTTGATTACGAATTGCCAAAAGAAGCCATCGCTCAAGTTCCAGCAAATCCTCGTGACACTGCAAAGCTGATGGTGATAGACAGAAAAAGTGGCAAGATAGAACACAAAATATTCAAAGATATATTGGACTATTTGAAGAAAGATGATATTCTCGTTTTAAACGAAACGAAAGTTATAAGAGCTCGACTCCACGGAAATAAAACGACGGGTGCACGTGTGGAAGTTTTTCTTTTGAAAAAGATAGATGAAAAAATTTGGCAAACTCTTGTAAGGCCAGGTGGAAAGATAAAAGAAGGAACGGAAGTGATCTTCAGCGATTCCGTGAGAGGTAAGTGTGTAAAGCATTTAGAAGATGGCACAAGATATTTTGAATTCAACGTGAACGATGCCGAATTGGAAAGAATAGGTGAAGTACCGCTTCCACCATACATAACGAGTCGTCAAAGCAAACCTGAGGATTATCAAACGGTTTTTGCGAGAATTCCAGGCTCAGTTGCCGCTCCAACCGCCGGACTGCATTTCACTTCGGAACTCCTGAAAAAAGTGGAAGAAAAAGGAGTCAAAATATTGAAAATTTCGTTGGACGTTGGTCTGGACACGTTTAAACCCATAGAAGAAGAAAACATCGAAGACCACAAAATGCATACCGAGTTTTACAGGATATCTCCACAGGTGGCGAAAGAAATAGAAAATAAAAAGGGAAAAATCTTCGCAGTTGGGACGACAGTTGTGAGAAGCTTGGAATCGTGGGTGAAAACGGGAAAACTGTCAGGTTATACGGATCTTTACATATACCCTCCTTACGAGTTTAAGGCGGTGGACGCACTTATAACGAACTTTCACATCCCGCGCTCATCTCTTATAGTTTTGGTTTCGGCCTTCGCCGGTCGAGAGCTCGTTATGAAAGCTTACAAAATGGCTTTGAAAAAAGGGTATCGTTTCTTTTCATTTGGAGATGCGTGTCTCTTTTTGTAAAACGGTGAGAAAAGTGGAAAAGCCCAGAGAACGCGCTAAAAAATATGGAATAGGGAGTTTAAGCGATGCCGAACTTATAGCGATCCTTTTAAGAACCGGAAGAAGTGGAAAAGGTGTTGTGGGTGTTGCCGAAGAGATCATGGAAGAATTTGACAATTCTTTTTTAAGAATGAAGAACGCGAGTGTGAAAGAACTTTCCGAGATCGCAGGCATAGGAACGGCGAAGGCTTTGACGATCCAAGCCTCTTTGGAAATTGGGAGAAGAATGTGGAAAGAATCTTTGAAAAGCAGGCATCATTTGACGAATCCTCAAGACGTTTTCGAATTTTGCAAAGATATGATCCTCTTAAACGTCGAAACCGTTCGCGTGTTGGCGATGGATGGAAAGCTCGGAGTGATAGCTTCAAAAGACTTGACCATCGGTACCGCCACGGCTTCACTTGTACATCCGCGTGAGATATTCGCATTCGCGATCTCGTATCCAAGCTCTGGGATAATAGTGGTTCACAATCATCCATCCGGCGACCCGTCTCCGAGTGAAGAAGACAGAAAGATAACGCGTAGAATTGAAGATGCATCTAAAATAATGGGAATAACGCTTTTAGATCACATCGTGGTTGCCAGCAAGGGGTATTACAGCTTTTCGAAGGATGAAAAGAGACTTCAGAACGATTTGATAAGTGCCGATAATTGAAAATGGTTTGCGCGCTTATAATTCGTGAATTCTTATGATTTTAAAATATGATTTTGGAGGTGCGTTATGAAGGTTTGGCTTAAGATCTCTTTAATCGCAGTTATCGTGGGAGCTATTCTCGGTGTCTTGGTTTTCACGGTTTACCTAAAACGTGTCAGCGTGAACAAAGCTATACAAGAAGTGAACGCTTCCACTCAGCAAGTGGAAAAAGCTTACAAATTCACTCGAAACGTTGCAAATCTTAGATATACCTCCACTTTTGCTTTGGCCATGTTGAATCTGGGTGTTTTCAGTTCGAATTCCTCAGATCTGGCTCAACGTGAGAAATCGTTCGATGAACAAATATCCAAAGCGCTTGAAGCCGTTTCTAACGTTCCAAGCTCGACAGCCGCTGAAAACGTGAAAAAAGAGTTGGTGACTTTGAGAGTTAGCGGCGATGCCGTTTTGGCCCAAACGAAGGGATTGATAAGAAACAGAGATAATTTAAGGACCCAACAGAAAAAACTCGAAGATTACCAAATGCAACTGACTAAACTCGACGGCGAAATGTCGAATCTTTTCGAATATCATAAAGAGCTTTACAACACGATATCGGCAAGTTACATGGCTATCTCTCAAAAGGCAAACAAGCTCACCTCTCTTGCCGGAGACAAATTGAAAGAAGCGCAAAGTAAGATAGCTTCTGAGATAAAAGCGTTGCCTATTTCTCAGACAAGTATAAGCGACGTTGAAAAATTGCTCACCGATCTTGCCAACTACGCTGGCGTATCCCAAGCCAACGATGCCATAACGGCCATGAAACTGGCGGTAAGGCAGATAAGACTCGCCAATGGAAATAGCGAGATAGACGAACAGCTGAGCAATTTCAAGGTACATCTGCAAGACTACGAAACCGTTTTGAATATGGGACTTTTGAATTATGCGGATACAACATACGGAAAATTGCTGTTGAATAGATACTTGAAATTGGCAACCGATTTCGCCAACTTCATAAAACAGTATTCCACCATACAATTCGAACTTCAATCTCAATCCACGATCGTCAACGGTTACAGCTCGCAGATATCCAATCAGCAGAAGCTGATATCCATGCTTTTGAATACAAAGATAAAGAACACATTCGAATCTATAGTTTCTAATATTTCAAACATGTTCTCTCAGGCGGATGAAACTTTGACCAATTCCCTTTCAAATATTCAATCTTCTTCTCAAGATGTCTCAGAGGCTTTTGCTTCCTTGATGAAACTCTTCCTTATCATAACGATCGTCGCCATAGCCGCTATGATATTGGCATCTATTTGGCTTATTTTAGATTTTGTCAAGATATTGAACAAATTGGAAAAGACTGCGAAGAAGATAGAAGAAGGTGATTTGAGAATTGAATTGGAAAAAACAAACAGAAAAGACGAATTCGGTGTGCTTCAAAACACCTTTAGTGATATGGTTGCCTCTTTGAAGAGCATGGTAAACAACATAAAGGTAAGTTCGGATAAGGTCAACGATGGTTCGCAGAATTTAAGCGCGGCCATAGAAGAAAACTCCGCCACGGTTGAAGAAGTTGGAGCGAGTTTGGAAAAAATGAAAAATTCAGCTCAAGATGCCGTCAACGGTTTAAGCGGGATGGTGGAAAAGATATCCGAATTGGAAAAACTCGAAGATAACACAACTGACAACGCGCAAGCTGTTAAAAATGCTGCGCAAAATTCAGTTGGTATAGCCCACGAGGGACAAACGAAGATAGAGAAAATGGTAAGCGATCTCCTTGCAACGAAGGAAAACATACTTGACGGGGTTAAATCCATTGAGAATCTGAAAGAATCGTACTCTTCCATTTCGAAATTCGTCGAAACCATAGAAGCCATAGCCGAGCAGACTAACTTGCTTGCTCTTAATGCCGCGATAGAGGCCGCGCGCGCAGGAGAAGCCGGGAAAGGATTCGCAGTTGTTGCCGAGGAGATAAGGAGCTTGGCAGAAGAATCTAACCAGGCGGCGGAAGAAGTGAGAAAACAGATAAACAGCTTGCAGAACGATATAATGGGAACCACAAAAGATATCGAATCCGGCGCGAAGTCCATAGAAGAACTTTCAGCGGAAGCCAATTCCGTTGTGGACGCGGTTCATAAGATGATCAACGCTTTTGAAGATATAAACAAAAAGGTTGAAGACATAACCGAAGCGCTTCAAGCTCAAAAAGTTGAGATGGCCGAAACCGCTGCCGATTCCAAAGAAAGAGAAGAAGCGTTTAAACAGATGATAGAAGATCTCGAAAACGTATCGGAAAGTTTAAACGAAAGCGGAAGAGCCGTTGCGGATATAGCCAACACGGCCGAAGAACTTGCAAGAATATCCGAAAGATTGAACGATTTAACCAGTCAGTTCAAGATTTGAAGTGAAATAGTGAGATCAAATTCAGCTCCACCGTTTCGATAACGGTGGAGTTTTTATATGCTCATTTGTTTCAATCCTGCGCCCGTGTTTCAATCCACGCGCCCGTGAAGGGCGCGACAGCATAGCCATAAAAAACACTTTTATACAACAGGAGAAAATATTATTTCCACATTCCTTCTTCTGTTCTATATTAACACAGAGCTCTTTGGAACACAGAACAATTGAATTCCATATTTAGACATGATGTTTCCAGTTAGGCCCCAGAAAATAAGACGTAATTCGTGCTTATCTTCAAATTCTATTTTAATTCAATCATTTTCACGTTACGTGAGTGCCTTTAATTATACAACTTATAACCTTTTGGAAAAACTCATCTCACATTCTCGGAGCGGGCATTCCAGTGGCTCCAAAGATTGCCAACAATATTATCGTTAGCAACAATCCCCATACGAATATTCCAGCTCCAAACCCAAATCCGAATTTGAAACCGGAAAAGACTCCAAGCTTGGCCACCACTTCATCGTTTTTCTTCTCTACAATTTTTTCCGGATCGTAAGACATTGAACATACTCCTTTCCTATTTTAAACCTTGAACCTGCAATTTAAAATTAGAAATGTTCTCCTGAAGATCAGACTCATCTATCATGAACTCAAAAGAAGAAGTTTGACCTGGCACTATGTCTGAATTCGTATAAGTGAAATCAGCGTATATTATTTCCCCTCTTGAATCATAGAGTGTTGCAACAACTTCCACATATTTTGCTTTAATTGTATTCGTGTTTTTTACTTCCCCATCAATATAATAATATCCATAATTATCTGTATGGTGAGTTACTCCTTGGATTTTCAATCCTGCAAATGGTTCGTCATTAGTTTCATCATAAGAAAGAGATAATTTGTAATGATCATAATTTGCTGGCTTGGAAATGAAAACATCAAATGGTGATTTCTGCTGTGGTATGAGAATATCCATATATGTATAGGTAAAGTTGCTTTCAACAACATTGTTGTTTTTATCGTAGAATGTAGCGCTAATTTTCACATATTCCAAATT
>CAZCZS010000004.1:0-39805 GCA_964503355.1 uncultured Mesoaciditoga sp. | reverse complement strand
ACAGAGGGGTGACTACCGTTGAAGAAGTGGAACAATTTTTGTATCCGGAGTCCATTAAGCTCGAAAACCCCTACAAAATGCATGATATGGATAAAGCAGTTGAAGAACTTTTAGAAATTAGAAAGAGTGGGGCACCTCTTGTTATATACGGTGATTACGATGTTGATGGTGTTACCGGAACAGCGCTTTACTACTTGGTTTTAAAAAAGTGGGGTTGGAACGTTGATTATTACATTCCAAGCAGGTTGGACGATGGGTATGGTTTGGGCAAAGATGCGATAGATTTTCTATACGAAAAAGGTGTGAAGTATCTGATCACGGTAGATTGCGGCATCACGTCGGTGGAAGAAATTTCATATGCCAATTCCCGAGGAATTAGGGTGATAGTCACAGATCATCATGAACCGAAGGAAGAAATACCAAACGCGGTTGCCGTTATAGATCCAAAGAGGGTAGATGATGAATATCCCTTCAAAGATTTTTCCGGAGTGGGAGTTGCTTACAAGGTTCTTCAAGCCCTTCAAATGAAACTCAATGTAGAAGATGATCTGGAAGAATATCTTGACATAGTAGCACTTGGAACGGTGGCCGATATAGTTCCGTTGTTGTGGGAAAATCGTTATTTCGTTTACAAGGGAATGAAATTGCTTGGAAAAACAAAGAGAATTGGTCTTGCGAAATTGATGGAACTTTCCAACGTAAACGTGGGGGATATCAAAGCTCATGATATAGGATTCAGGATAGCCCCAAAGATAAATGCCGTTGGACGAATAGACAGTGCTTACACGGCTTTAAAACTCATTCTGGAAGAAGATGAAAACAAAGCTTACATTTTGGCAAGAGAACTCATAGACAAAAACAAGGAGAGGCAAACGATAGAAAATCAAATATATCAGCAAGCACTGGCCCAGCTTGACGTTATGGATGATCTGGAAGATCGAAGAATTTTGGTCTTATCTGGGGAAAAATGGCATCCTGGTGTGATAGGAATAGTCGCTTCCAGGATACTCTCAAAATACCACAAGCCAACGTTGATGATATCAAAAGAAGGAGAAATCGCAAGGGGCTCAGCGCGTAGCATAGAAGGCGTCGATATAGTCAAAATATTAAAAGGCGCGGAGGATCTGCTTGAAGAATACGGTGGACACAAGATGGCGGCTGGCTTTTCTTTGAAAACCAAGTGCATTCCTGAATTCGATAAGCGTCTTCAAAAACTGATGGACGACTACGCTTTGGATGATTTGACATCGGTGATAAAGGTGGATGCGAAGATGAAGTTGGACGAGGTTAACGATTCTCTCATGCGAGATATTGAAAGATTAAGGCCTTACGGTAGTGGAAACCCTGAACCGATCTTTGAATTTGAAAAGTTGGACGTTGAAAGGATAAAAAACGTTGGAAAACTTGGAAAACATCTCAGTTTAATCGTCAAGCAAGGTGCGGTGCACGCTGATGCGATAGGTTTTGGCTTTTCCAATAGGTTGGATGATACCACTTACGGTAGGGTAAATTTGAACGTAGTGGCAAACGTTTGGAAAAACACATGGAATGGTAAGCAAAAACTTCAGCTTAATATAATAGATCTCAAATTGAACAAAAATGGGGAATTTTCTAGCGCTTTTAAGAGAAGTGCTTTAAAGAGAATGAAATTTTCCAAAGAGTTGACGTTTGAAAAAAATTCTTTGGTGATAGGCACTCCACATGTGGAAGAGAAGATGATAGTGGAAGCTTCATCACAAAAAGACGGAAGATTGGTAGTGGTCGCTCCATCGAACTCCATGATGAGGGAATTTTACAATTCTTTAAGCGCTGAAATAAGGAGTTTTTCCAAGGTGCCAACTTATGTGGATGCCCTAAACGGCGGATTTGAGAAGGCAAATGTCGTATTTACAAACGTGATTTCCCTTCCAAAAGTTCTGCGAGAAGATGATCGACTTTTCGTTTGTGAGCCTCAGATAGTTTATGAAGTGGGATTAAGGGACAGAATTTTGGAAGCCATTGAAAGAAAAAAACCGAAAAAGATATTGCTTTTCTCTTCTTTTTTGACCTCACAGGTGGAAGCGGATTTGTTGTCTGATTTTGAAATCAAAAAGATATTTCATGAATTTCATAAAAGGAACGTTGGACTGATAGACGATAGGAATTCCTTGGAAAAATTTAAAATACTTTCCTCTATGATAAAGAACGAGAGTGAAAAGATGATGGTGGTGTTTTCAAGCGTCAAAACCCTCAAACGCGTTTCAAAAGATATCTGCGAGCTATATCCGATGATGTGTAGAAGCGAAAAGATGATCTCATACATTCCAAACTCGAATTCTTATCACCATCATATTTCAGATCTCATTAAAAGAGGGAAGACGAAAGTGCTTTTGACGACATCGGCGTATGCGTCGACTTTGGATGAAATGGACAAGATAATTTATTACGATTTTCCCAGAAATCATCTCTCTTTTTTGAAACCTCCAACTCTTCTCGAAAACAACAACCACGTTCCTCTCATTCATATGTTATTCGGAGAAGAAGATTTCAGCGCCAACATGGAAGATATAAAGCAGTTGTTTCCATCATATGAAAAGATCGAATTGGCGGTAAGGGCTTTAAGTAAAGGGTGTGAAGATCCGGAAGAATGTTTGGTCAACGAGGGAATTGCAGAGTCAAAGGCGATATCGAAGATATTGTTGAATATCCTTAAAGAGATAAACGTGTTTGAAGATGGAAAGATAGTCAAAATTCCCACAAAGGAGGATGTTGAAAGTTCATCGCGAGAAAAGGAAGGTGAAGTTGAGAGAGAGATCTCGATTTCTCTCAAGAAAAAACTTATGAACAAGAGTACACGTGATATAGCGAAATTCTTTCACAATCCTTTCGATGGTAGTTATGCGAAAAGCGTCGGTTGATTTTGGAACGAAAAGGAGCGGGATAGCGATCACCGATCCAAGTGGAAAGGTGATCACAACTACCAGAACCGTTCCCCCCTCTGAAGTGATAAAAGAATTGAAAAATGTGGATTCACTTTCAGAAATAGTTGTAGGCTTGCCCTTGAACTTAAAAGGCGAGTTCACAAAGTCCACAAGTAAAGCTGTTGATATGGCGATAGAAATTTCGGAGAAAATGTCGCCGGTGCCGGTTTACATGGTGGATGAAAGATTCACATCTAACATGGCAAATTATGAACTGCACGCTTCTCATGTGAAAAAGAAAATTGTGGATGAACTAAGCGCTTCTATAATTCTTCAAGATTACATGAGCGCCAATATAAAAAGTTACAGGGTACATCATATCTTCACCAGTCCATCGAAGAACGTGGCAGATTTTTTCAGAATGTTTTCTCCAAAGCGCATGATGTTGATCGGTTCCGCTTTAAGGGGCTTAGAAGAATATGATATAGCGGAATTCGATATATATGAGAATGATCCAATATATTTTAGGTTAAGAGAAGTTAATATTTTTAAAAAAAAATCGGGAATTACTTTGCATTTTGGTGTACTTTGGGATATAATTTTGTCGTCTTTGAAAAGCGGAGATTTGGTCGTGATGGATTCGTATTTTTATAAGGAAAAAGTGTGGAATCGTTTTCCCGCAGGTGTTAAAGTGGCTATCGAGTGTGAAAACGGTTTTGTGAGTGTCGAGCATAGAAACTTTAAATTCTTCGAAGTGAATTTTTCATGAAAAAGTCTTCTTTTAAGATACCTGTGGAATTTTTTAAGCGTTCTAACATCGTTCTAGATTTCGGAGTTACGGTTGTATCAAACGTGGTCGTAGGTGGAATAATTGGTTACTATTTGGATAAATGGACGTTTAACAACAAGGTTCTCATGATGATTTTTTTATTTTTAGGAATCGTCTCGGGGATGTACAACGGAATGAGATTACTTTTGAAAGAAGCAAAAAAAGATGAAAAGAACGGTGATAAAAAGAGTTGAAATTCTTTGCTGGTCTGTGAATCTATGGCTTTCTTACTTCATCGTGGCAATGGTTTTGATGATTTTCAGTATGAAAGGATTTTTAGGATTTTCAATGGGTGCCTTTGGGGCTCAATTTGTACTTTTGATGTTGATCGAAGATGCTCAAAAGATAAGAATTGGAAATGTAAAAACTTTGAAATTCGGTTTTTTTAAAAGATACGCCTTGAGCGCAATGGTTATGGCTTTTTCTGCTTTATTTGGTGTGGAAGGATTGATCTTTTCATTTTTGGGTTTGGAGTTGGTGAGAGTTACACTTACTACATACTTAGGGAGTGGTGAGCTTTGAAGGTATCGTTTTCGAAGGGTGAAAAGATATTCTTGAGTTTGTTCTTAATCGCATACGTTATGGTGGCGATATGGAACTTCAAAAAGATCGAATTCCCAAGCGGTATAGGGAGAGTTTGGCAGGTAAACGTACCCCTTCCTTCGATTTTAGGTACTTTGAATCCAGTGACGATCATAATGACAATCGCGGTAATGAGCTTTTTGATCTACATCGCCGTTTCCTTCAAAAAACACCTTACAAAAATCCCTTCCAAAAAACAAGCTGCAATTGAAATGATGTTATCCTTCGTTTACGAATTGGTTGAAGATGTTATTCCGGTGAAAGAATTCGTCAAACCCACTTTTTACGTATCCATGACGCTTTTTTTGTTCATCCTCTTTTCGAATATTCTCGGTGGAATACCAGGTGTGAGCGTTGGAGTGGAAAGCCATCATTTGGTGTTGAACTTGTTCACGGACACGTGGCCATCTCCAACAGGTGATTTGAACACGAACGTGACGTACGCGGTCATGGTACTTTTCATAAGCCATATTTTTGCGATAAAACTCAAAGGTTTCAAAACATGGATGAAAGGTTTCTTTGAGCCAAATCCCATAATGTTTCCAATGAACATAATAGGGGAACTGGCAAAGCCGGTTTCGCACTCCCTAAGGCTTTTTGGAAATATCGCTGGTGGTGGAATAATGGTTTTGATGTTGAGCTATCTTGCAAAATACACGGTTGTTCCAATGGTTTTATGGGGATTTTTCGGATTTTTCGTTGGAACCATACAGGCGTTCGTTTTTTCCATGTTGGCAATCGCTTATATAAGCGTTCAATTAGAACAATAAATTCTAAGGAGGAGATTGAAGTGGCAGAACTTTCAATGGCTCAGGCGGTTGTTGAAGCCGCAAAATACGTGGGAGCCGGGTTGGCAATGGGAATAGGAGCTATCGGTCCCGCAATAGGTGAAGGGCATATTGGACAAGGGGCTATGGAGTCCATGGGAAGACAACCAGAGATGGTTGGAACTCTCACGACGAGAATGCTTCTTTCTCAAGCTGTTGCGGAATCGACGGGACTTTATTCTCTTTTGATCGCTTTCATGATCCTTTTATTCTGAGGAGATAAACGATGTCTTCAGGCGTGTTTGTAAATTTCAACGGTACATCGATATTGCAGTTGATGAGCTTTTTCTTGTTGATGTACCTTCTTATCAAGTACCTTTACAGACCCTTTCTGAATTTACTCGATAAAAGAAGAGAAGAGATAAAAGCGGAATACGAAAAAGCCGAAAATTCTCGAAAAGAAGCTGAAGAGTTGAAGAAAAAATCCGAATTGGAAATTCAGAAGTTAAACGAGAAGATAAATCAAATGTACGAACAAGCCAAAGAAAGGGTAAAAAATTACGAAGAAACGGAAAAAAGGCGTGTTCAAAATGAAATATCCGCCATGTTGGAAAAAGCGAGAAAAGAAATAGCGGAAGAGCAATCGAAAGCCGAAGATGCTTTAAGAGCGAGGGTTGTAACGCTGGCCATCGCTTTGGCATCAAAAGTCATTCAAAAGGATTTAGACGATAAGTCAAAAAGAGAATTTCTGATGAATCAGCTTTCAAAATTCGGTGATAAAGGATGAAAACGAGTCGTGCTGTCGTTTTAAGATACGCAAGGGCTCTTCTTGAATTGGGCGATGAACGATGTATAGAGATGCTGAGAATTTTGGCCAATTTAAAAGATGAAAGAATAAAGAGCTTCATCAACGATCCGACGGTTCTTCCGACTTTCAAGGCCAGGATGGTGGCCAGGGCCTTCGGCGTTGATGAAAGATGCCAAAAGATGCTCCAGGTTATCTTCGAACACAAACGCTTCAAGATGTTCGATGATCTTTACAAAACGTCGTGGAAACTGTGGTTGAGAAAGAGTAACAAAGAAGAGGTCAAGATAAAAAGTGCCCAAGAGCTGGATGAGGACGAATTGAAGGAGATAACAAAGATAATAAAAAGGGTAAGGAAATCGGAACCAGTTCTTAACGTTTTAAAAGATGAAGAACTCTTGGCGGGCATAATTATAGATTTTGAAGATTCGGTGATAGATATGAGTGCGGCCGGGGCTTTAAGAAAAGCGGCCAGTCTTATGTATGGAGGGTGATTGAATGCGTATAAACCCCGATGAAATAACAAGGGTTCTGCGCGAGAAGATAGAGAATTTTGAAAACGTTCCCGATCTGAAAGAGGTTGGACGTGTTATACAGGTTGGTGACGGAATTGCTCGCGTTTACGGACTTGAAAATGTCATGTCTAACGAACTTGTGAAATTTCAAAATGGAAGCGTTGGAATGGCCATAAACCTTGAAGAAGATAACGTTGGAATAGTCATTCTTGGCGCTTACAAAGATATAAAGGAAGGTGACCTTGTCGAAAGGACTCATAGGATAGTGGAAGTGCCCGTTGGAGAAGAATTGATAGGCAGGGTGATCGATCCATTGGGCAATCCTTTGGATGGAGGGAAACCCATTTCCACAAAAAAGATGAGGCCTGTGGAAAGGAAAGCCGTTGGTATAATCGAAAGACAGCCGGTTGACACCCCTCTACAAACCGGCTTGAAATCCATAGATTCGATGATTCCAATAGGAAGAGGGCAAAGAGAATTGATAGTTGGTGACAGGCAGACTGGAAAAACTGCCATAGCCATTGACACCATAATCAATCAAAAAGGAAAAGGCGTTTACTGCATTTACGTTGCCATAGGCCAAAAAGGAGCTGCAGTCGCGAGAACGGTTGAGAAACTTAAGCAATACGGGGCGATGGAATACACGATCGTTGTCGTTGCTTCTGCAAGCGATCCTGCTCCTTTACTTTATTTGGCTCCATACGCAGGCGCTGCCATAGCGGAAGAATTCATGTTTAACGGCAAAGATACCCTTGTGGTGTACGATGATTTGAGCAAACACGCCGTGGCTTACAGGGAGATATCGTTACTTTTGAGAAGACCGCCAGGTCGTGAAGCTTATCCTGGTGATGTTTTCTATCTTCATTCAAGACTTTTGGAAAGGGCGGCGCGTTTGAGTGATGAAATGGGTGGAGGTTCTATGACAGCTTTGCCCATCATAGAAACTCAAGCAAATGATGTGAGTGCGTATATCCCAACCAACGTGATATCGATAACCGACGGACAGATATACTTGGAGTCATCTCTTTTTTACTCCGGCTTCAGACCCGCTATAAACGTGGGGCTTTCCGTTTCGAGGGTTGGTGGCGCGGCTCAAACAAAAGCCATGAAGAAGGTGGCCGGAAATTTGAGAATTGAATTGGCTCAGTTCAGAGAATTGGAAGCTTTCGCTCAATTTTCCACCGAGCTCGATCCCTCCACGCAGGCTCAAATAAACAGAGGGCAACATCTTATGGAACTCCTAAAACAGGAACAATATTCTCCAATGCCATTTGAAGAACAAGTCGTTTCGCTTTATACCGGTGTAAAAGGTTATCTTGACGATGTGGAAATAGAAAACGTTAGGAGATTCGAAGAAGAGTTTTTGGAACACATGAGGAAAAATCACGTTGACGTTCTTCAAGCCATAGAACAGACGAAAGATTTGACACCTGAAATAGAAGAAAAATTGAAATCCTCGATAGAAGAGTTCAAAAAGGATTTCAAGGTGAGATAAGATGGGACGTGGAACTGAGCAACTGATAAAGAAAAAGATAAAGTCTGTCAGTTCTACCATGCACATAACACGTGCCATGGAAATGGTGGCCACGGCGAAGCTCAACAAACTTCAAAGAATGGTAAAGAATTTCTACGATTACGAGAAAAACTTTTCGGATGTTTTCTCAAGGGTTGTGAGTGCCACATCCGATTTCAACAGTCCTCTTATATACAGAGATGAACCAAAAAAAACTTTGGTGGTGGTTATTACGGGAGATATGGGACTGTGTGGAGCTTACAACAACGATGTCGTAGATCATGCTTACAAAGTTGCGGATGAATTGGGAGAAAAATTCGTGGGTTTTTACGTTGTCGGTGCAAGGGCAAAATCCAGAATGACATTCGATAAAAAGAAGGTGCTCTACAGCGTAACAAACGCTTACGGGACTCCTTCGTACGATGACGCCCAGAGTTTTGCAAACGAACTGGTCAACATATATTTAAATCAAGATATCGATTCCGTGAAGATCGTACAAGGTTACCCCAAAAATCCTTTGGTTCAACTTGTAAAAGTGGAGGATTTTTTGCCTGTAAAACCCGTTAAAATTTCTAGTAACGTGAATTCCGTTTACGACTACGAACCTCAACCTGCGGAATTGTTGAACGAAATTCTTCCACAATATTTGGGAACGAAGATGTTCAGAATAATGTTAGAAGCGAGAGTGGCCGAACAGAATGCAAGGCAAAACGCCATGCGCAACGCTACAGAAAACGCGAAAGAATTGGTAAAGGATTTAACCCTTAAGTACAACAAAGCGCGGCAAGCCTACATAACTCAAGAGATAATAGAGGTTACAAACGGTTCTGAAGCGCTTAAAGATGCGTGAGAGAATTAGGAGGTTTAAAATGGCTACCGGTAAAGTGGTGAGTGTAATAGGCCCTGTAGTGGATGTTAAGTTTTCTTCGGAAACGCTTCCAGACATTCATAACGCTTTGAAAGTTAAGATAAAAGATAGAGAACTTTTTATGGAGGTTGAGCAACTCATAGGAGATGATGTTGTAAGATGTGTTGCTTTGGACTCCACCGACGGATTGCAAAGAAATGAAGATGTTGAGGATCTTGGAAGACCGATAAGTGTTCCCGTCGGTAACGAGATAATGGGGAGGATGTTCAACCTTTTGGGTCAACCCATAGATGGCAAAGGTGAGGTTAAAGCCAAGGAGACGTGGCCCATTCACAGAGATGCTCCGAGCATGAACGATCAATCCACAGAAATAGAGATTTTGGAAACGGGTATAAAGGTTATCGACCTTATAGCTCCTTTTCCAAAAGGAGGAAAGATAGGTTTCTTTGGGGGCGCTGGAGTTGGAAAGACGGTCTTGGTCATGGAAATGATCAGAAACGTGGCCATAGAACATGGTGGCTTTTCTATGTTTGCGGGTGTTGGAGAAAGAACAAGAGAGGGAAATGAACTCTGGAATGAAATGAAAGAAAGTGGGGTAATAGACAACACCGTCTTGGTGTTTGGACAGATGAATGAACCTCCTGGTGCGAGATTCAGAGTGGCTTTGAGCGCACTCACAATGGCTGAATATTTCAGAGATAAGCAGAATAAAGACGTGCTTTTGTTTATAGACAATATTTTCAGATTTGTTCAAGCGGGTTCAGAGGTTTCGGCTTTGCTCGGTAGAATGCCCTCCGCCGTTGGATATCAACCTACGTTGGCAACGGATATGGGTGAGTTGCAGGAAAGGATAACTTCTACAAGAAATGGTTCTATAACATCTGTTCAAGCCATCTACGTACCGGCAGACGACATAACCGATCCCGCTCCTGCCACAACATTTGCGCATTTGGATGCAACCATAGTTTTGTCAAGGCAAATAGCGGAATTGGGACTTTATCCCGCCGTTGATCCTTTGGATTCAAACTCCAAGATCCTGGATCCAAAGGTAGTAGGAGAAGAGCATTACAGCGTTGCAAGACGGGTTCAAAAAGTTTTGCAAAGGTACAAAGATCTCCAAGATATAATAGCCATCCTTGGAATAGAAGAACTTTCCGAAGAAGATAAGGTGATCGTTCAAAGAGCGAGAAAAATTCAGAGATTTTTAAGTCAGCCTTTCTTCGTTGCGGAACATTTCACCGGTACGAAAGGACAATACGTCCCCCTCTCTGAGACCATAAGGGGTTTTAAAGAGATATTGGACGGGAAACACGATGATCTACCAGAACAAGCCTTCTTGATGGTTGGTACCATAGATCAAGCTGTGGAAAAGGCCAAGACCATTCAGAAAGGGGCTTGAAAGGTGTTCAAGGTAAGGATAATCACGCCCCAAAAACGGGTATTCGATGGAGAAGCCTCTTTTGTGGAATTCAGAACCGTTGAAGGAGCGATGGGAACTCTTTCAAAAAGAGCGCCTTTTCTTGGGGCGTTGGCCATATCCGAGCTTGAAGTTGAAAGGTCAGATGGAAAAAGAGAGAGATTTGCCATTCACGGAGGAATAGCCGAATTTTCCGAAAACGTGTTCACGGTTTTGTCAGATGCCGCTGAGAGAGCCGACGAAATAGATATCGAAAGGGCAAAACGGGCTCTTGAAAAGGCGAAGCTCGAATTGGAAAGAGAAGAAGATGAAAAGCGAAGAAAAGATTGGGAAGGTAAAATTCAGAGAGCGATGGTAAGATTGAAAGTTGCCAGCAGAAAGTGAGGTGGGAAAAGTGAGAGTGGCTGTTCTCACAGGAGGCGGAGACTGTCCTGGCTTAAACGCCGTTATCAGAGGAATAGTGAAAGCGCGTAAGGAAGAAGAAGTTGTTGGAATAATGCGAGGTTGGAAGGGCGCGGTTGAAGGTACCTATGTGAATTTGAGCGATGAAAATGTGGAGGGAATACATTTGCTCGGTGGAACGATTTTGGGAACGTCTCGAGTCAATCCCTTCAAAATAGAAAACGGTCCTGAAAAAGTGGAAGAAAACTTGAAAAAGGCTGGAATTGACGCGCTCATTGCCATAGGAGGAGATGATACCTTAACGGTTGCCGCGAAATTCGCCTCGCGTGGTTTGAAAATTGTGGGAGTGCCAAAAACGATAGATAACGATGTTGCCAATACCGATTACACCTTTGGATTTCATACCGCCGTTAACGTTGGAGCCGATGCGATAGATCGCCTACAATCGACCGCGAAATCCCATGAAAGGATCATTTTCGTTGAGTTGATGGGAAGAAATGCCGGATGGATAACGTTGGAAGCTGGACTTGCGGCAGGAGCCCATCTCATACTCATTCCAGAATTTCCCAGAACGATCGAAGAGATCGTGACAATTCTTAACGCCAGGATGAAAGAAAAAAGATATGCAGTTGTCGCGGTAGCAGAAGGGTTCAAGCCAACAGAATTAGAACAAGTTGTTGGAGATGCCACGACGGTTGATGCCTTCGGGCACATAAAATTGGGTGGCATTGCCCACTATCTTGCAGAAATAATAGAACAAAAAACCGGTTATGAAACACGGTCTGTAGTGTTGGGACACTTGTTGAGGGGAGGCACACCAACAGCCTTTGATAGAATACTAGGAACACGTTACGGTGTTGAAGCCATGCGTCTCGTTCAGAAAGAGGATTTTTCAAGAATGGTGGCGTTGCGTGGAAATGATATAATATCCATACCGTTGGAATACGGTGTTGCAACGAAAAAACTCGTTCCTTACGAGTACTACAAGTTGGCGGAGATGTTTTTTGGATGATTGGAAAACATCCATTTGTAAAATGGGCAATAAAAGTGATAGAATCTAAGATCAGAGACGGTGTCATTCCCAAACCGGATCCGAAAGAGTTGCCCCCAGAGATGTTTCAAGAGAAAGCGGGGGTATTTGTCACTTTACATAAGAAAAACGGCGAGTTGCGGGGATGCATAGGAACTTTTCTTCCAACCACTGAAGACATAGCTCACGAGATAGCGCAAAACGCCTTGGAAGCCGCTTTAAGAGATCCAAGATTTGAACCGGTGAAAGCTGAAGAGTTAGACGATATAGTGGTAAGCGTGGATGTTTTATCATCACCCGAACCTGTCAACAGTTTGAAAGAACTGGACCCAAAAAAATACGGTATCATAGTGGAAAGTGGTTGGAGAAGGGGATTACTTTTGCCGGACTTAGAGGGAGTAGACACCGTTGAGGAACAATTGAGAATTGCCAAATTGAAAGCGGGAATAAGCGAAAATGAAAAGGTGAAGATATATCGATTTACCGTTAGGAGATATCATTGATAAGGGGGAAGGATCTTGGAAAATAAAGATGTTGAGGAGCTTGAAAAGGTGTTATCATCGCTTGATGGCGTTCAAAAAGCTCGCGTAGTTGTTGATGATTTAACAGGTGAAATGAAAGAAATACACATACTTTCTTCGGCTGATAAAAATTCCAAGCAAATTGTGAGAGATGTTGAAACGGCGATTCTCACCATAACCGGTGAAAGGATCGATAGAAGGATAATAAGTGTTGCTCAAATGTCGGTTGCGCCTTCGGCTGAAAAGAGTGAACAAACATCTCGTCTAATGAAAAGAAGCGCATTTGATGCAGAAACGTTCAAAATAGAGTCTGTTGGGTTTTCCGAAGATGGAATGGAGATAGAAGTGAACGTGGAACTTTCCAATGGTAGAGATATAAAAGAGGCGTCCAAAAGAGGAGTTAGATCGTTTAAAAACGTTCTCAAACTTTCGGCAGAGGCTACGATAGAAGCGATAGAAAAGCTGATAGGTTCAGACATGAGAATCTCCTTAGATGATGTTAGGGAAGTTTCGACTGGAGAAAGAAAATTTTTCTTGGGTGTTATGACTATTTTGGAATCGAATGGTTTGAGTAGAGAACTCGTTTTTGCGGGAGCCGTGGGATTCAACGCGGTGCGAAATGTGGCGGAAGCAGTTGTTAACGAAATGAATTCCATCATGATAAATTCTTAAGAGGGTGATGTTTGATTGGCAAAAGTATACGTTTTAACGTCTGGAAAGGGAGGCGTTGGCAAGACCACTCTAACGGCCAATTTAGGCACGGCAATGGCGCTTGGTGGCGAAAGGGTGGCGTTGATTGACGCCGACATTGGATTGAAAAATCTGGACGTTGTTATGGGCTTGGAAAACAGAATAGTTTACACACTTATAGATGTGGCAAACGGCAAGGTAGGAGTTTTTGATGCTTTGGTAAGACACAAGCAGATCAAGAATTTAAGCTTGCTTCCAGCTTCGCAGATAGCCACAAAGGAGATGATATCTCCCGATGAAATGAAGAAGATTGTAGATGAGATGAGAGAAAGATTCGATTACATATTCATAGATTGCCCTGCAGGTATAGAAAGAGGATTTAGAAATGCGGTTGCAGGTGCGGATGAGGCGCTTGTCGTCACGACTCCAGAATTACCGGCCATAACCGATGCCGATAGGGTTATAGGATTACTTGAAAATATGGGATTTCAAGATGAAAACATCCATCTTATCGTTAACAGGTTTAAACCTCACATGGTAAGACATGGAGATATGTTGAACATAGATGACATAAAATCAGCGTTATCCATAGAGGTAATAGGCATAGTTCCCGATTCCGAGGACATAATAATATCGACGAACAAGGGCATCCCTCTTGTACTAACCAACGGAAAAGATGAAAACGTCATGCATAAGGTCTTGCAAGGAATTGTCAGGAGATTGAAAGGCGAGGAAGTACCCATTCCAAAATTGAGTGAGTTGGAAGAAAGAAAAGGTTTTTTGGAAGTGTTAAAATCGCTTTTTGGTCGTCATCGGAATGGAGATGACTGAAAATGGGATTCCTGAGCATTTTTTCTAAAAGGAAACAAAAAAAAGAAGAGATCAACGCCCGTGATTCCGCAAAAGAACGGTTGAAAGCGCTTGTTGGAAACGGCCGACGGATGGTTTACAGGATAGACGATTTTAAAAATCCGGAAGAACTCGCCAAGAAAACGGCCGAGATAAAGAGTGAAATACAGAAAAAAGCCTCTCAACTTTTCAAAACCGATGAAACAAAGGTAAAAGTCGTGGTTGAAGAACACAACGGCTACGTCGTTATAATAGCCAATATAAACTTCGAGTGATGAGAAATGTGGAATGAGATAGAGATTTCTACATCAGAACATTTTGAACTTGTCGATGTAACGGCAAAAGTGGAAAAAATAGTTGAAAAGAGCGGGATAAGAGAAGGAAGATGCATCGTGTACGTTCCACACACCACAGCCGCCGTTACGGTTAACGAAAACGCCGATCCGTCCGTGAAAAGGGATATCCTTTATGAATTGGCCAAGATAGTGCCTTGGAACGATAATTATACGCATTTAGAAGGAAATTCCGCCGCTCATATCCTTTCGACGCTCGTTGGTGTTTCCAAAACGCTTCCGGTGCGAAGCGGTCGTTTATTTCTCGGGATATGGCAGGGAATTTATTTTTGCGAGTTTGATGGACCGAGAGCGAGAAAGATGTTGGTATCTGTTGTGGAGGAGTAGAGTATGAAAACTAAAATCGCATTTTTAACGTTATTGACCACATTTGGAGTCATTCTTGAAATGGCTGCAGGCTTTCCGGTGGGAAGTGGTATGAATTTCAACCCCGCTTACATGACTTCAAACACGAAATGGTCTTTTTCTTACGAAACGTATTTCGAAAATCAAAAGATGAATTTCGTCGTTTTTCAACCTTTCGAAAACGGTTTCGCGGGGAAGATAGGCGTTTTTTCAGATGAAAATGGCAATGGGATCGTTTATTCCATCGCTTCAAAAAGAAATGGGTTATCGATCGGAAGCGATTTTTCCCTTTCAAATGACGGCACCTCTGTTAGATTAGATGCCAGCTTGGGAATGACACAAGAACTCCTTGAAAATTTGATCTTCGATTTGCGTGTTCCCAACGCTTTTTCTTACATTTACAATTCCGGTTTAGAAGTTCATCCAAACATGAAAATGGCTTTTGATTGGGTTGAAAAGAAGTGGAGCGCGTCCGTATTTGCGGGTGTGGATTATCCATGGGTGGAAGGCGGCATTTGGTCAACTTTATCTCTTTTTGGCTTTCAAGCTTATGGGTATTTTGAAATTGGTTACGATTCCACACTTTCACAAGTTACAGAACAAAAACTTGACTTCATTCTTCAGTACACGCTTGCCAACGTAAAATTGGCCTACATTTACGAAGATCACACCGTTTCAATATCTGGTAGTGAAAAAACGCATGGAATAAGGGTTTCAGTAGAATGGTGATGTGAGTGTTTGTAGACAAGGCTAAGATATACGTTGCTTCCGGAAAAGGTGGAAATGGAGCCGTGAGTTTTAGAAGGGAAAAATTCGTTCCGAAAGGCGGCCCTGATGGTGGAGACGGTGGAAGGGGAGGATCCATCATCATAGAGGCAACTTCTTCGATGAACACGCTTACGGATTTTAGATATCATAAACATTTTAAAGCGAAATCTGGAGAAAATGGAAAGAGTTCCAACATGACCGGTAAATCCGGGGAGGATCTGATAATCTATGTACCGGTGGGAACTCTGGTTAAAGTGGATGGAAAGTACGTTGCCGATTTGAACGAAATCGGAAAGCGTGTCGTGGTGGCCAAAGGCGGAAAAGGCGGAAGAGGAAACAGTCATTTCGCAACCGCCACACGGCAAGCTCCAACCATTGCCGAAAACGGTGAAGCGGGCGAAGAACATTGGGTGGAATTGGAATTGAAATTGTTGGCGGATGTTGGATTGATAGGCCTTCCAAACGCGGGGAAATCTTCCTTGATCTCTTCGATGACGAATGCGCATCCAAAAGTGGCAGATTATCCTTTTACCACGCTTGTACCGGTTTTGGGAAAGGTGGATATGGGTTTTGGAAAATCCTATATCTTAGTCGATATTCCCGGCATCATCGAAGGCGCTCACGAAGGCATGGGACTTGGAGATGAATTCTTGAAACATGCACAAAGAACCAGAGTTATAGCTCACATCATAGACGCTTCAAGAGAAGAACCATTGAGAGATTACGAAATCGTTAGAGAAGAAATGAAACTTTACGATTCTTCATTCGAAGATAGACCTGAAGTGATAGTTTTTAACAAGATAGATCTCATTAGTGCGGAAAAACTCGAAGAAATGATGGAAAAATTCAAAGGAAAAAAAGTCCATGCGGTATCGGCTCTGACGAGAGTTGGATTAGAAGAACTAAAAAAGAAGTTATACGAAGAGTTACAAAATGCTCCAGAGATAGAATTTAAATTTGAAGAGAAGAACGAAACTCATGAAGTTAAAGAAGGAGAAAATTCACGCCCCATTTTCGTTGAAGAAAAAGATGGCGTTTTCTTCGTTAAAGGCAGAGAAGTGGAAAAGCTGATGGCGAAATATCGAATTGGATACAGAGATGCTTTCAACCTCTTCATGAAAAAATTAAACGACATGGGATTGGAAAAGCTGTTGAAAAAAGCCAACGTAAAAGAAGGCGATACCGTCGTGATAGGAGATATGGAGTTCGAATACAAAGAATGAGAGTTGGAATATACGGTGGAACGTTTGATCCAGTTCACAACGGTCATATTATCGTGGCAACGTGGATGATAGAAGTGGCAAGATTGGATAAGTTGATGGTGATGCCCGCTTACATTCCACCGCACAAAATTGAAAGCGAAAGAGCGGAATTTTCCAAAAGATTTGAGTGGCTAAAAAAGGCCTTCAAAGGCGTAGAGAAGGTGGAAATCTCAAATTTCGAAGGTAAAAAGGAAGGCATTTCGTACACCTTTGAAACGGTTAGCCATTTTGAAAAGATATACGGTAAATTGGTTTACATAATGGGTGAAGATAATTTTCTTCATCTGAATGAATGGTATAAATATGAAGAGTTATTGAAAAAAATAGAGCTTTGGGTGTATCCACGTACCTGTAACTTCGACGCAGAAAGGGTGTTGAAGAAGTTTGCTTTCATATCAAATGATATTCACGTTGCTAGAGATATTCCGTTGATTCAAATTTCTTCAACCTCAGTTCGTGATAGGGTAAAGAAAGGTTTACCGTTGAAAGGATACGTGCCTGAATGCGTTGAGGAAGAAATAAAGAAAACGTACGCGCGGTAAAAGGAGGGGAAAAGGATGTCTAAGATAAGAAGAGTAGCTTTTGAGTTGAAAGAATACGAGTTCGAGGAGCCTTTCAGAATAACGGGATGGGTTCACAATCAAGCGAAAAACATAGAGATCACACTGGAGTTGGAAAACGGCGCGATTGGAAAGGGAGAAGCGTCGTATTCTTACAGGGTTAACGGTGAAATGATATCAGCTTTGCTTGCGATGCAGGACGATGTGGAAGAGATGCTCAAGGGTATGGACGTCAAAAATTATCGCAAGATCTTCAACGTAATTGACGGTTTTTCAAGAACTGCTCCAAGTCTAAAAGCGGGTGTGCAATTCGCGGTTTTGGATGCTTTAAGTGTGGAAATAGATTTGCCGGTTTATCAAATACTTGGAGGAGCGACAAACAAGATAAAAACCGATAAGACGGTTGGAATAGACGAAATGGAAAAAATGGTGGAAAAGGCGAAGAAACTCTATTATACACAAGGTTTTGAAACGCTCAAGATAAAAGTGGGAGAAAACTTAAAAGAAGATATAGAAAAGATAACGGCGATTTCGGAAGCGACAAAAGGAGCTTCTTACATAGTTGATGCCAATCAAGGATATTCACCAAAAGAGGCGATACAATTCGCCAAAGCGGCTTACGATAACGGTGTTAACATCGTTGTTTTCGAACAACCGACGATGTGGAATAATCATGATGGTTTGAAGCTTATAAGGGAAAATTCACCTTTTCCGATAGCGGCGGATGAAAGTGCAAAGAGCAAATACGATGTTTTCGAACTCGTTAAAAATGGATGCGTGGATTTCGTGAACATAAAGTTGATGAAATCCGGAATTTCAGACGCTTTGGCCATTGTGGAATTGGCAAAAACGGTGGATATAGGTTTGATGATAGGGTGTATGTCCGAAAGCAGTCTTGGAATAAATCAAAGTGTGCATTTTGCGGCTGGAACAGGGGCATTTTTGTATCATGATCTCGATTCCCATCTACTTTTGAAAGAAGAGAAATTCAGGGGTAAATTCACACAAAATGGACAAGAAATATCACTATGAAGGTGTTCTTGATCGCCGTTATGAGCGCCAACGGTAAGATATCCAGAAGCGAGTCTTCTCCTGTGGATTGGAATTCTCGTGAAGATCTTGAGTGGTTCAAATCGATAACAATGAAGATCGGAAACGTGATCATGGGAAGAAGGACATTTGACCTTATAGGTAAACCACTTTCAGACAGGTTGAACGTCGTCATGACTCACAAAGTACCATCAAGTAAGATGGAGAACGTGATATTCAGTGATGAAAAACCACGGGAAATTTTAAAAAAATTGGAGAACTCTTATTCAAAAGCGGCTGTAATAGGAGGAAAGGAGATTTTCACGCTCTTTTTGAAAGAAGACTTAATAGATGAAATGTACATAACTTACGAACCTATCTTGATAGATGGTATGGGAATGCTTGGTAATATAGAAAAAGACGTGAATTTAAAGGTGATAGATGTTAAGAATTTACATTCCGGTTCGCTCATCGTTCATTACAAGGTGAAAAAGGGAGAGAAATGATGAAAGAATTCGAAGAAATAGAACTCTTGTTGAGGCGAACATGCTTTAGGGTAAAGGTTGCGGGAAGACTTGTCTTGAAAGACTTTGAGTTGACAGCTTCGCAATTTGACATACTTCAATATCTTTACTTTGAAGGGCCACAACGTATGACACAGCTGAGTGAGAAGATGGGCGTTACCAAATCGACCATGACTGGGTTGATATCGCGACTTGAAAATGCGAATTACATCGTCCGTGAAAGATACGAAAAAGATAAAAGGGTTACACTGGTGAGGATAACGAAGAAGGGGGAAAAGATAATAACGAAGGTTATAAAAAAGAGGATAGAATTCATAGCTTCTTCGTTGAAAAACGTGGATAGCTCGAATCTGTTGGATAATTTGAAGAAAATTTATAACGCCATTTCAAAGGAATTTCAAAGATTGGCAAACAATTGAAGCGTTTTTCCGCGAAGACGATCTTCGGCGAGCTTTCGATCGTTCTTCCATTTTCTTATCAATTCCAACGTCAAGGCTTCTTTAACTGGTTCAAAGGTCAAACGATGAAAAAGCGTTGGGCCTTTTTCTTTTATCGCTTGAAGGTGTTGCTTGGTTGCGTACCCAACGTTGTGTTCAAATCCATATCCTTGAAAAAAAGTCGAAACTTTTTTCATTATCTCATCTCTAAAAACTTTTGCCATTATGGAAGCAGCCGCGATTGAAGGACTCTTTCCATCTCCTCTTACGACGCTCTCATGGGGAAAATCGAATCCCATTTCAAGTCCATCTATCAAGGCGAACCCTTGAATGTTCAAGTTTTGATAAGCCCTTTGCATTGCCAATTTCGTCGCTCCAACGATGTTGTAAAGATCTATTTCCGTTGGAGTTGCCATTCCAAACGCCACCTGGGCGTTTAAAACGATCTTTTCCACCATCTCTTCTCGCTTTTTAGCAGATAATCTTTTTGAATCATCCACGCCATCTACCCATTTGTTGAGTCTAACGGCAGCCGCGACCACTGGTCCGGCCAGCGCACCACGTCCCACTTCATCTATTCCCACCACGTTTTTGTATTTCAACATATATTTCGAGTCGAATTTTACGTCTACCATTTTCCATCCTTCACTTTCTTCAATTCATCCCTGTAAATCACCGCTTCTTCAAATCTCCAATCATCCGCCGCTTCGTTCATTTTCTGTTCAAGAAGCGTTATGTAATCTTCAACGTCCATCTTCTCTTTCATGGATAGAACCTCTTTCACATCATCATCCACATAAGAGCGCTTTTCCTCTTCTTCTTTTTTCATGAAGAACTCGTCTATTTTTTTACGTATCGTTTTGGGAGTTATGCCGTGCTCACGGTTGTAAGAAATTTGCTTTTCTCTTCTTCTGTTCGATTCTTCGATTGCCTTTTTCATCGAATCTGTTATTCTATCTGCGTAAAGTAAAACCACTCCGTTGACATTTCTTGATGCTCTACCTATCGTTTGAATTAAAGAAGTTTCCGAACGAAGAAATCCTTCTTTGTCGGCGTCTAAAATGGCCACTAAAGACACTTCTGGAAGATCCAAACCTTCTCTGAGAAGGTTCACACCGACCACGACATCTATTTCGCCCTTTCTCAACTTCGTTAAAACTCTCATTCTTTCCAAAGTATCGAGATCCGAGTGAACGTACTGAGATTTGTAGCCCATTTCCTCAAGATATTGGCTTAACCTTTCTGACATTTCCTTTGTCAATGTAACCACAAGAGCCCGTTCGTTGCGAGACTTCACGTTGTGCAATTCTTCCATCAAATCGTCTATTTGATTTATGGTTGGTCGTATCTCCACTTTCGGATCTATCAAACCAGTTGGTCTCACTATTTGTTCAACTATCACATCCGAGTGGGAACGCTCGTATTTACCCGGTGTCGCGGATACGAAGACGATCTGCGGAGCCCTTTTCAAGAATTCATCGAATTTCAAGGGTCGGTTATCGTAGGCGCTTGGTAACCTAAAACCGTATTCTATCAAACTTTGCTTTCTGCTTTTGTCACCTTTGTGGATTCCCATTATCTGAGGAATACTTATGTGTGATTCATCAACGAAAACCAGCAAATCCTTTGGGAAATAATCCATCAACGTCCACGGTGGTTCCCCTGGTTTTTTTCCACTGAAATGACGTGAATAATTTTCTATCCCGCTACAGTGACCTACCGTTTCTAACATTTCTATATCGGAAAGGGTTCTTTGTTCCAATCTTTCCGCTTCTAGAAGTTTTTTCTGTCTTTTCAATTCTTCAAGACGTTGGCTAAGCTCTTGACGGATCGATTTTATGGCCCGTTTGAGTTCAGATTCGCTGGATGTGAACTCTTTTGCCGGATACACGACGATTCTATCGACTTCTTCTACGATCTTCCTTGAGATGCCGTCCAACAACACTATTCTATCCACTTCATCGTCAAAGAATTCTACTCTTATCGTTACACTTTCGTAGGGGGGATTGATTTCAAGAATTTCACCGTGAAGTCTGAAAGTTCCGGCATTCATTTCTGAATCGGATCTTCTGTATTGCATGGAAGAAAGTTTTTTCAACATGAGCTTTCTTTTTACAACTCTTCCGCGTTCTAAAACAAGGTTTATCTCTTTAAAATCTTTTGGATTTCCAGAAGCATACAAACACGACACACTTGCCACGACGATCACATCTCTTCGTGTTATCACCGATTTCATGGTGGAAAGTCTCATCCTTTCAAGTTCTTCGTTTATATCGGCTTCCTTTTCGATATAAAGATCCTTCGAAGGAAGGTATGCCTCTGGCCTGTAATAATCGTAATAGCTGACGAAAAACTCAACCTTGTTTTTTGGAAAGAAAGCCTTGAACTCCCTATAAAGTTGCGCGGCCAGCGTTTTATTCGGTGAGATGACCAGCGTTGGTCTGTTGAGCTTTGAAATCACGTTTGCCATCGTGAAAGTCTTTCCAGATCCGGTTACTCCAAGTAAAGTTAAAAATCTTCTTCCATTTTTTATCTCTTTGACTAAAACCTCTATCGCTTTTGGCTGATCACCTGCAGGAGAAAAATCACTTACAAGCTGAAATTTCATGGCTTATCATTTCAGACTGTAAAGTCTTTCTTTTTTGCTTAGGATCTTCGTTATTCTTATTCCGAAATTTTCTCCGATGACGACCACTTCTCCCTCCGCTATGACTTTCCCGTTCACCAAAATATCAACCGGTTCTCCCGTGAGCTTGTCCAATTCAACGAGTGATCCGCTTCCCAAATCCAAGACCTGTTTTAACGTCATAGAAGTTCTCCCAAGTTCAACGGAAATGTCCAAAGGTATGTCCAAAAGCGCGTCGAGTCTGTTCGACGAGACTGTAGAAGGCTCTTCTTCTAACTCTTGAAACTCAACCTTTTTTACGGGTTGAGAAGGTTTCTTCTGTTTATTCGAAGAAGAGGGAGGTGTGGAACGAACCGCTTCTCTTTGTTCACTTGTTTCATTTGAGCCACTCTCTTCTTTTTCCATTTCCCCGGGAAGGGTGTTGGTTAAGAAACTTGCGAATTGTTTGGCAAAACTGGGTGACATGAGTTGCATCATATCACCTTCAACCAAATCACCAACTTTCATCTTGAAGTGAACTTCCACCACTTCTTCTCCTTCGTAAACGGGTGGAAAATCCACATTTTCGCTGTCAAAATCGGCTTCTTCGACCTTTGGAGGAGAAATATCAACCGGTTTCTTGATGATCTCGGATAGAGCCGTTGCGGCTGAACCCATCATCTGATTCATGGCTTCTCCAACCGCACTCAATTTGATATCATCCAAATCATCGCTCACGTTTTCTCCCGTTCCACCCATCATGATATCCGCTACAACCGCAACGACATGCGGTTCTAAAATGAACGCGTTGGTACCATGTAAACCTTCGGTGTAGTCAACACGAACGATCACTTTTTTCCCCTTGAATTTTTTCTTCACTTCGGAAAGTTTCGCTTCAGCGACGGATGGAGTGGTTATTTCAACCCTTTTACCCAAAAGGGTTGAAATAGCGGTTGCGGCTGAACCCATGGATATGTTTCCGAGTTCCCCTATGGCATCCATTTCCATTTCCGTCAAAATGGGAACTCCGTCATCCTTTTTTTCTTCTTTTTCTTTGCTGGAAGAAACATTCGCCGCTTGAAGAAGGGCGTTGATCTCCTCTTGAGATAGTTTTTCGTTATCCATTTTTCGTCTCCTCCACCGATTCCACTATTTTCACCGCGTTGAATCCCTTGTGCTTTCCCGGAACGCATTTGAATTTTTTCTTTCCGTTAACGTACAGATCTATCATATCATCGACGTGTCTGTCTAACATCACCACATCTCCTTCGTTTAAATCCAGCAGTTCTTGTAAAGTTAGCTTCGCTTCTCCAACTTCGGCAGATACTTCCAAAACGGCCTCTTCTATTACCTCTTTCAGTTTTTCTCTTTCTTCTTCACTTATTCCTTGAGCTCCCTCTTTGAAATAAGATTCAGCATACAGCTTTGAAGAAAAAGATTCAAGCAGTGAAGAAGGCCAACACAAATTCATGAATCCCTCAGCTTCGCCAAGTTTAACGTCCAACGTTACCATTACTACCATTTCATTTGGAGGAATTATTTGAACGAACTGGGGATTGTTTTCAATTGTGACCAATTCAGGAGTGAAAGCGTAAATATCGTTCCACGCCTCTTTCAAGCTGGACAATATCCTGATCAATTCACTTTTCGCCAAAGTCGATTCTATGTCAGTTAGGGCTCTGAATTTTTGGTAAACTCCACCTACTCCCCCAAGCAATCTGTCTATCATAGCGAAGACTATCTTCAAGTTCACCTCGATTACAGCGTTTCCATGGAGCTCAGGAGCCGTGAAAACTCCCAAAAATGTTGGAGGAGTTATGGAGCGTATGAATTCTTCATAGGTTATCTGATCTATCGAAGCGTTTGTTATTTCGACGAAAGTTCTCATTCTGCCAGAAAGATAATTTGAAACACCTCTGGCGAAACTTTCATGGATCATCTCAAGAGTTCTCAACTGTTCCTTTGAGAACTTGCTTGGTCTTGCAAAATCGTATATTTTTATCTTTTTCTCCTCTTCTTCACTTTTCACCTCTTCAGCGGAAAGTTCCCCCGTTTCAAGAGCTTGAAGAAGAGAGTCTATCTCGCTTTGATCTAAAACCTCGGGCAAGCCTTATACCTCCTCACACTGGAGCAACGGCTTTTATGTAAAGGTAAACCTGCAAAACTCCCAAAGGAGCTTTGCTTCCGGTGAAACCGGTGATTTGATCCACAAGATCTACTATCTGTTGTTTCAAAGTTTGTAAACCGTCTGGGTTCAATATTTCGCTTCGACTTTTGCTCAATATAAGTGTTTGAAGGCCATCCATGATTTGAGGGGTATCCACTCCTATAGCCTGACTACATTCTTTACTGCCGACTAAGAAAGATAGGCTATCGACAACCAGCACCTCATTGCCACCTCTTAAAGGAAATGTGGCGTTCGAGCCGCTTCTTATTAGAACCGCCATGGTTCGCACCACCTGATTTGTAACCTTTTGTGATTTGGCGGGTTTGTTCATGGATTTTATCAGGAAATAAGTTCCTCCCATCGATATGATAACCGCCAAAGTAACGGTTATCAACAAAGACATGAGTCCACCTTTTTTCTTTTCCTTATCTGCCATCTCATTCCCCCTGTTTTTTCACCAAGATGTCGACTCTTCGATACGAATCTCTTACTTTTTTGGTTATGGTGCTTATTTGATAATTCAATTGAGATGCTTGTTGAGTTAACTCTTCATAATTTATCTGTCCTGAAGCGTATTCTTGTCTTAAGGCTTGCAACTTCTGTTCAACGGAAAAAGTCTCGCTCTTCAACTTCTTCAGCATCGGCTCTTCACCAAGTCCAATTGCCACAAAACGAGAGGGATCGTACCAATAATTTGGATCGAATTGTCCGTTCATTATCTTTACCACTTCTTCATTAGCACGGACATTCTTGAGTTCGTGAACGAAAAACCAAATTACCGACGCCGCTCTCGCGGCGCTTAAATGCCATTTAGATGGATAAATCGAGTCTTTTGGCAATGGAATGTCTGTGGTATATCCATAAACCCATAATGGATTGGTACAATGTTCTATTATACTTTCTCCAACGCTAGCGAGCAACTCTTTCGCTTGAGCGGTTAATTCTGCCGACCCCGGTTTGAAAAAAGCCATGTTGTGAAGTTCAACTAACAAACCTTGATTCGTATCTTTTACAGTTATCTTTCCTTTGTACTTTGGATTCGCGCTTATGCGTAAAACTTCTTGTCTTATGCCGGCATTAGAGGTGACCAATGGTTCTTCACTTAAGCTTTTTCCACCAGTCAATACTCCAGGAGGTGTGGTGTTAAATGCCGTTTGAATTCCCACGGAAACCTGTTGAAATTTTCCTGGGCTTAAAGTCGACATGGCCACCAGCGCTATGAAGAACGTCATCAACAAGCTGTTCATATCGCTGAACGTTGACATCCATGCTGGGCTACCAGCTTTACATTCTGGGCATTTTTGCTGCTTACGCGCCACCCGCCGCACCTTCTTCGGCCGCTGGTTGAACTGTTGCGTTGTAAGCCGTTAGCTCTTTCTCGGTAAGGAAACTCTTCAACTTCTCTTCTAGTACACGAGGATTGTCACCAGCCTGGATCGATAAGATTCCCTCAAGTATCATCCTCCTGTAACGCGTTTCAACCTTCGAACGAATTGCGAGTTTTTGAGACATCGGCATGAAGATCACGTACGCCAAAACAGCACCATAGAAGGTTGTTATAAGAGCCACGGCCATCGCAGGGCCCAAAGTTGAAGGATCGTTTAACTGACTCAACATCTGTATCAGACCGACCAACGTTCCTATCATACCAAAAGCCGGGGCCAACGCCGTTCCGGTGTCCATCATTCCCCTTTCTATGTCCGCTTCCTCTTCCGCTAATTCCATATCGGTTTCCAACATGGTCTGAAGCAGTTCTGAATCTATTCCATCGACTACAAGTTGTAATCCTTTTTTCATGAATTTGTCTTCCACCCCATCAAGCTCTTGCTCCAAAGAGAGTAGACCTTCTCTTCTCGCTTTTTCTGAAAACGTCACGAGTTCTCTTATCGTCGCTGACATGTTATGGGCTTTGTAGAACATGGTGGACAGCATGATGGTCATCAATTTCATTCCCTTTTCCATGGGATAAGCCGCCAATATGGAACCCAACGTTCCTCCCAGAACTATCATTATTGAAGGAATGTTTATGTAAAGGCCGAGGTTGCTTCCCAAGCCCATGGCGATCATCCCGGCCGCCAAGCCCAATCCCATTAACGTTGCCAGATCCAAGCTCATTCACCCTCTTCGTAAGGAATTTTGGGAATGGAAGAAAAGATCTTCTTTTTATATTCTACCACTCTTTTTACAACTTCATCAATCGATTCTTTTACCACGTATTTTTTATCGTTGAACAATTTTATCACCGTGTCCGGCTTTGACTCTATCGTTTCTATGAATTCACAGTTCAAAACGAATTCGTCACCGTTTAAATTGGTTAACTTTATCATTTTCACTCACTCAATCACGGAGTTTGCTTCAAATTCACCAACTGGGCTATTATCGCATCGGAAGTCGTTATGACACGTGCGTTGGCTTGGAAGCTTCTCTCCGCGACGATCATGTTGGTGAACTCTTGAGCTAAATCCACGTTCGACATTTCCAAAGTGCCCGGTATGAGCGTTCCACGTCCACCGCTGCCAGCGGTACCGATTTGAGGTATGCCACTGTTTGCGGATTGAGCGTAAAGCGAATTTCCTATCGCTTTTAGTCCAGCTGGATTGTTGAAATTGGCAAGTGCTATCTTTCCCATTATATCCGTTAAGCCGTTTGAAAATGTTCCTATTATGTCTCCCGCTTCGTTTATCGCAAAAGATTGAAGCGTTCCCTTCGCGTTTCCATCCTGACTCGTTATCGCCGCACTTGCGCTACCCGCCAAATCGGTCAGTTGAGTAAAATCTATCTGTGCCGAAACGTCTCCCGCTCCATCGGAAGTTGTGAATTTTATCCCGGTTGGAGCATCTTGTGAAACGATTCCACTACCACTCACCAAAGCGTAATTTCCGATGAGTTTTCCGGAAGAGTTGAATTTCAAAACGCCAACATTGGAGGAAGCGGCGCTTCCTGTCGAATTCACAAGTTGAATAGGTGTGCCATCTGCCAATCGTGCATCCCACGCCCACGCGGTTGTGTCAGAAGAACCACTAACCGCGCCTAAATTCGTGAAATCTATGTACAAAGTGTAAGATCTCCCCAAAGAATCGTAAATTTGTGTTGACGTCGTGTAGGTTGGATTGGAGTAATCAGCCGTGACGGCGTTGGCCGTATTGTCAGCCTCTGAAAAGGAGATATTTCCAGATGTTGGCATCGTGATGGCCGTTCCACTTACCGTTGTGGAAGAAGAAGCCGTTGCTAAAGATGCGGTATTCGATGAAACGTCTATGTAAACATCGGAGGCACTATCACTTACCACATTTCCGTATTGATCTAACGATATCTTTCCACTTATGGAGGCATTTGAAATGCTCACACCGGATGGCGCTTTAACTATTTTAGCCGTCCAATTATAGGTTTTCGTGTTTGAAAAAGGATCGAACGAGGTGGTATCCAAGTTGAATTCGAATTGGACTGAATAACTTTTACCGTTTGTGTCCGTGACCGTTATGGTTACAGGAGAAATTCCGGTCGTTGAATCCAGATTTCCTCCCGTTTTTATATTTTCAGTTCTCTTCGCTGTCATAGTTTCGTTGGCGGCTATTCTTATCTCACCAATTGGATTGTTCGTATCGACGTGACGATGACCCTGAGAGTCGATGGTTGCCTTCCAGCCCATGATCTTGTAACCGGTACCCGCTTGAACAAGCGTTCCATTTTCGTCCAAGGCGAAGTTTCCAGCTCGAGTGTAAAAATTTCCGTTTCCACCGTTAACCACGAAGAAACCATCACCTTGGATGGCAAGATCCGTTTTCTTGCCGGTATTTTGAAAACTTCCCTGCGTCATGATCTGGTCTATGGAAGCTATCTGTGTTCCGAGCCCCACTTCCATGGGATTAACCCCACCAAGGTTGTTTTGCGGTGAACGAGCGGCGCGTAGCGCTTGAAGCAAAGCCGTTTCAAACGTGACGCGGGAAGCTTTAAATCCAACCGTGTTCACGTTGGCGATGTTGTTACCTATGACGTCCATGTTCGTTTGTGAAGCTTGTAAACCCGTTATACCACTGTACAACGATCTCATCATATTTCGATCACCCCTTAGAAAGCTGCGTTATTTTGGATAGCGGATAGTCTACTCCATTTATGGTGACGTATATTTGACCCTCTTCGAATTTAACGGCGCTTATCGTACCACCTTTAGACCCACTTATCTGAAGATGGGTTCCATCTTTTTTTATCGCTTGAACTTGGAAGGTATACGTTCCATCCGGTACCTGTACCCCTTCATCGTTTGTCGCAGACCATCGATAAAGGTGCTTTCCAGGTGATAGCCATCCAAGTTTTTCAGTATCCACGAGTTTCCCAGCTTTGTCGAATATCTTCACATACGTCAAGCATTCATCAGGCAGAGAAAATCCTATTGTACCACTTTTTCCGGCGATAACGTCGACCGTGTTTGAAAGTACGCTGGCTTTCTCTCCTATCAACGAAGCAGCTTGAAGTTGCATTGAGGCCGAAAAGCCCTTTTCGAATTTATCGAAAGAATTGGCCAAATTCGTGGTTTGTTCCAAAGCGCTGAATTGTGCCATTTGAGAAACGAATTTCGTGTTATCCATTGGATTCAACGGATCTTGATTTTCCATTTGAGTGACCAACAATCTTAGAAAGGCATCTTTACCCAACTGTTTGGTGTTTTTGTACGTTCCAACGTTCAAATTTGGATTGATGGCGTTTACTCCTCCAAACACCTTTACACCTCCTCTTTTCGAAGTTCTTTGAATTCTTTGGTGAAATCTCTTTCGTTTTTCTCTTTCTTGTGTTCACGTTGATCTTGTCTTTGCCTTTGTTGACCCGCTTCATCGTTAAGCCATTGCTGACCGTTCATTTGAATTTCCACGACGTTGAAATTCAAATTAGAAAGTTGATTGATCATCACCGGTAAAACGTTTTTCATGAGTTCTTTCGTCTTTTCATTTTCAACGTTCAAAAAGAACGACGTTTTTCCAGCTTTTTCCCTTATTTCCAATGTGATCTTTCCAAGTTCTGGAGGATTCAATCGAATTTCTATTTTCAATGGAGGTTTTTGAGCTTTAAGTTCTCTCAAAATAGCCGTGATCACCTGCTTTGATATTCGATTTGCTGTGGGCTTTTCATCGCGGATATCGTTTTTTATGACGTTTTTCTTATTTTCACCTCTATTCAACTGGGGAAGTGCCTCGTAATCCTTTGAGAGCTTCTTGGAACCTAGTTGTACCTCGTGAAGATGTGTTTTTAAAAGTTCTTTCATTCCTTCACCTTGCTTAACTTCGTTCTTTTGAGTGGTGAACTTTACGAAGACATCTTCGAAATCCCTCTTTTGAAAGTTTCCTTGATTTTCATTCTGACGAAAATCCTTGGGTGCGCTGTCAATTTTCGAGTTTTGATTCTCTGTTCTAATACCGTCAGATCCATTTGAGGAATTCAAAATGTTACTCTTTTGTCCATTATCCGTGTTAACGGAAACCTTTTTTGCTTTTATCTCTTTCAAAATTCGATCACCATTTTGGATGTTTCTAACTTTTTCAAAATGGGGATTCGCCTTTTCATTCACGACTTTCGATGCGTTTTTTGAATGAATTGGATGAATGTTGAGATCGGAATTTTTTGCGGCTCTTTTATCTTTTTCATTTATGGTGTCATTTAAAGATGTCTTATCGCCAATTTCATCTTTTACGATGACAACTTTCATTTTTTCATTTTCTTTTACATTTGTCGGTAATTTATAGTTCGTGTCAATATTGTTGTTTATTTTAAGAGCTTTTTTGTCTTTTGCATCACTTCTTTCTTTCCATATCACATTTTTTATGATTGTGGATTTTATTTTTTCATTTTGGAAAAGGCTTTCATGAGCTTCTTTTAAAGTTTTTTCATCAACATGAGCATTGAGTTTCGGAACTTTTTCACCTTTCATTTTGACTTTCTCGGTTTTTTTACTCGATTTTTCTTTTTGTTCAATATCTGTGGATGATTTACCGACGTGTAAGATGGAAATCTTCTTTTCATTTACAAGATTCAACGCAATAACTTCACCAATGTGCTTTTTATCTTTGCCATTCGACGATTTTTTCTTCTCTTTCACGTTTTTTTCATTTTCATCGTTAATCTTAGCCGTACGTTTTTTGCCTTTCGCATTTTTCACGAAGAGGGAAAAGGATTTCTTATCCTTTTCCGCATTTTTGGAGTTTTTAACATTTTCTTTTACATTTGCGCTTTGAGTTGGAATGACGATCAAAGCTTTCATTTTTTCCCCTCCGCTAAAGAATAAACGATAGAAGCGGCCAACGTCGGATTGGTTTGAGCTATGGATTGCAAAACGTCTCCCGCCGTTTTTGGCGGTAAACGCATGAGCGCATCGACCAAAACATTTATCGGTATTTTAGAATTCGCAAGTATTTGACCGATTTTAGCTGGTTGACTGTTCGTTATCCATTGATTTAACGTCTTGAGTCTGTATTCATAACTTTGCTCCATCTTGATCTGCTGGTTAAACGCTTTCATCTCAGCCTCCAATTTCGCTTGAGAGGCTTCCAGCGTTGCTTTTAATTTTTCCAGTTGCTTTTCCATCGTTTGAAGTTTTAGTCTTTCAGCGGTAAGAGATGCCGCCTGACTGTCCAAGATTTTTTGAAACGATTGTAATTTTTCTTCCAAAAGCGTTTGATAAGGTACAACCTTCAATGGCTTGTACTCAACTTTGGAGCTCAATATCGGTATTTTTTTCATTAAAGAGGCGGTGTAGCTTTTCACATCTGAGAAAGGCTTGATGCCGTACAGACTCAACCTATTCGTTTCAAAATAGAGATAACCAATCAGCAAAAAGAGAAAACTCAGAAACAAAAACACTAAAAAAACGACGAAGACTTTTTTTCCTTTTTTCCCTTGCGACATTTAACTGCCTCCTCATGTAATTTTTCCATCTCAAGTGCAAAATATCCTAACTTAAACGAATTGAAATTATGAAATTGACTTATTTGTGAGAGTGGCACAAAAGTATAGAAGGTGTTCATTAGAAAAGGTATAAATGTTAAAGAATTGACAATTAGCTCGTGCAAGATGATTTGAACAAACCCACTTCTGTCTTTCAAACCTTCCTTTGAAGGTTTCATCAAAACAAGTAAAAGAAAATTGGCACTACAGAACTACAAACCACGTGCTTTTACTTCTTATTCCTCACAACTCACTAACCATTGGCTGAAGTTGATGCGCAACGTGAGTTATAAAAAAATACCCGCTTTCAGCGGGTATTTTTCATCTTTTCACTCGATCAAGCTGAAACGTTAAAACCTCCACTTTTTGCCATCGCTGGTCTTACCTCCGCTTTTTTCTCCACTTCTTTCCACGTTTCCAAAAGTTCTTCAAGCAATTCTTTTGCGGATTTGAGCTTTTCGGAATCCGCGTTCACATTTCCATCCACGAGTTGTCTATAGATGAAATCGTAAAGAGCGCGAAGATTCTTTGAGATCTCTTTTCCTTTTTCCATATCCAGGATGCCATTCAAATAGAGGACTATTTCTTCCGCTTGAACGACAGATGCATTTCTGGTTTGAGCATCTTTCACGTTGTAAATGGCCTTCGCGATCAATTCAATGGCTTTTTCGTACAACATCTCCACCAGTTTTTCAGGTGTGGCGGTAAGTATTGCGTTTTGCGTGTATTCATCCATCACTTGAGCCTCCTTCAAGGATTCTCGAAAAGATCTTTGCGTATGTTTCGGTGGCTTCCTCTATTTTTTCGCGAACCTTTTCTTTGTTTTCCAACGCCGTAAACGTGTTTATCTCTTCAAATATCTTTATCAACTTCTTCGCTTCATCATCGTTTTCTATCTTTTTTCCAACTGACTGGATTGAGAAAATGGCGTTTTCCATCACTTCAAAGCCGCTTGAGATCTTTGATAGGTTTCTAAAAATATGATCATCATCCATATCTTGATGCTTAACCCATTCTATGAACTCCAAAGCACTTTTCGCTATGTTCGTTATACCTTCATCCAAGGAGATGAAATTTATCTTCACAACTTCACCGTCTTCGACGAAAACTTCTGAAACTTCGGATAAAGAGATTTCCTTTCCGTTGACGGTAACGGATTCTAAAATCTTTCCCGCAGGATAAAGATCACCGATTATCTCGTCCAATTTAACTTTTCCAGCATACCTTCTTGCTTCATTTCCATTTATTAAAACTTCTATCATCTTTTCCCTCCGCCACTATATTCGGCAAAATTGTAAAAAACTTGAGAGGATGAATGATCTATTCCGCATTTTCTCTCACTATCGGCATGCTCATACATCTTGGGCCACCACGGCCTCTGGAAAGTTCGCTGGATGGAATCTCGATGACTTTCACACCGGCTTTTCTTATCAAAGAGTTCGTAACGTAATTTCTAGAATAAGCTATTACCACCCCCGGTGAAATACAAAGGGTGTTAGAACCATCGCTCCATTGTTCCCTATCTTGAACAACGGGATCATCTCCACCACATTTTATTATTTGAACGGATGGCAATTTCAAATATTTTTTTAAAACCCCTTTTAATTCGTCCTCTTCGGAGGATATTCTTATCCCACTTTTGGATGGTTTGATGGAAAAAACTTTTATAACTCCTTGTAATTTTGGATGAATTACGAATTTGTCGTAATCCAACATCGTGAAAACGGTATCCAAATGCATGAAAGCCCTACTTTCTGGTATTTCAAATGCCAAGACACTTTCAAAAGGTTCATCTGATTTGAACAATCTACTTGCCAGCAGTTCAACAGCCTCAGGTTCGGTACGCTGAGAAATTCCCAGAGCAACGACTTTTGAACTGAGAATTTCTATATCGCCACCTTCTATGAAAAACGGATCTTCAAGATCGTAATATCGTGGTATTTCGTACTTTTTAAAAATGGGATGGTATCTATAAACGTAGTCCATAAGCAGGGATTCTCTTCTTCGTATGTTGGTTGACATTCTGTTGATCGTTACACCATGTCCAAGTGTTACAACTGGATCACGTTGAAAGTACAAATTTGCCATAGGCCTTATCAAAAATGGAAACTCTCTCCTAACAAGATGTGAAAGTGAAGAGTATCCAAGTTTTACCTCTTCGAGGCTAACTCCGCTTACAACCTTTTCTATCATCTTTTCGGTGGAGAAAGTTCGTAGATACTCTTTAACGCGTTCGGATAAACTTGTACTAGTTATGTTGTTGTATTTCACAACATCGCTTAAGAATTTCTCCCGCAATTCTTCGCTTTGGCTTAACGTTTCCTCAAGCAAACGCGTCACGTATAAAATTTCCACACCGTTTTCTTTAAGCACGGATGCCAAAACATCATGTTCTTTCTTTGCAAGTTCCAAATAGGGAATATCATCAAACAAGAGTTCTTTAAGTCGGGTTGGCGTTAAATTTTCTAATTCTTTACCCGGACGATGTAACAGTACTGTTTTCAATTTTCCTATTTCGTTATAAACGAAAGGTCTTAACATACACGCTCCCTCCATTCATTTAAGTCTATTTTTGTGTGTTAACCTTACAAGCCAATGGCTTTTGAACAACCGCTTTTCAAGCGATAAGGGAATTTTTTTGAAGATGTCATCCTGTGTCTTGAAACTCACCCTTGTGAATTGAATGATGGCGAGCTCGGATATTTTTAAAACTTCAAAGGGAGAGTTGAAAGACAGAAGTTGGTTTGTTCAAATCATCTTACACGAGCTAATTATCCATTTTTCAACATGCCTTTTTCAAGGTTCTTCGTTACATTCACGCACGAGTTGAGTTGTCTCGATTTTCAACGAAAAAATCGTAATTGTTTTAATTTCCCTTTAAAATCAAGAAATCAGTATCACCAAGGTTGTAATATCTATCCACGGCGGCGAATTCTTCAATTTCGTAGTAAGATTCCAAATTTTTGAAATTGTTTAATTCCACGAATTCAAAGATTTCATCAGGATATACGCTCTGCAAGATTTTGTACACCTCTTCTTTTTGTCCCTCTCCTTTAAGATCGAAAACCAAGTTTCTTCCTCTTAACGAATAGGAACACACCGTAGGGACTATCCTAATTCTAAATCCCTTTTTTGACCATTTGTTCCACGTTAAATAGGAAAAAACTTTTGGTTCAAGTGATGAATTGTTCACGATGGTGAATTTAAAAGAGGTGGGTTTAAAAAAAAGCGTGCAGTTTTGTAGCTCTATGGAAATAGTTTGAAGTTTTGTGATATCGGTTTTTATGATTCCGTTTGAGTTTACGAAGGGATATGCTCCTAAGAACACTCTAGGTTTGTTTTCAAAGAAATTCGCCATTCTCAAGAACTTCGATATGTCTATGGAACTTTTAAAAAGTGTGGAAAATAGCGGATAAAGGTTCAGCATGTTCAACGGGCCTTCCTCTGAAATGTTTGAGATGAGTTTGTCGATCTTGTAAGTTTTTTGAAATTCAGAAACCTCATATTCTCGTAAGTGGTAATTCAAGTTTTTCTGAACAAGTGTATTTATGAATTTTTTTGCTCCTGAAAGGCTGAATAGGAAAAAATCCGTGAATTTTATTTTAAGAACATTGCCAAGTGATGCGGTTACGCCATGAATGCCAACATTTTCATAGATAGAAGTGAGTTGTTTTCCTTTTACGGTTAAATTGGGTGGTACGTTAAAAATCAATATGTTTTTGGCGGTGAAATCCATTCCCACGATGTAAAAATTCAAAGGAATACCAGCCTCATCCACCATCGCGGCCATGATATAAGCCTTTGAGTTTGGATATTGTTCTGATAAGGTACTGAACCCTATCTCAAAAAACGGGTAAATGGTCGTTGAAAATGTTAAAAAAGCTAAAGATATGGCGATAAGAGCCAAAAAAAATTTAAGATACTTCATCTTCAACACCCTTTAAATAATTCCAAGTTTTAACGCTTTCACTTAGTATTATAAGATCGTTATCCAAAGCGTATTTTATCTTGTTTTTCACTATGGCTTCATACCCTTTTTCCAAAGATTTTTTGGCTATTTTTCTCAATTCATTTACACCGGGGAATTCTCTGCCATGTTCTATGGTGTCCAAGATCACAAGCGCTTTGACTATCTTTGAATTCGTTGGGATGCCGGAAGTATGATAAGCAACCGCCTCAAGAATTTCCATGTCCTTTATCTCAAAACGCCTCTTAAGGAATTCCGCGGCAACTTTTCCGTGAAGCAGTATTGGAAAATGTTCTTCTTCTTTTGTTATGAACAAATTCCAAAGTGTGGCTATCTTCAAAAGAATACGAGGATCCACATCCCTGAAAAGATCATGCGCGCACACGGAAAGCAAAAGTTTATCAACGTTTAAAGAATGGATTTTCGAAAAGTTCTTCGCATCTTCTTCCATGCGTTGAATGTGAGCCGCCCTTTGACGGCTCACCATGAATTTTCTGTATGTTCTTAAAAGTTCAATAACTCGCCTGTACGTTGTATTCAAATTTTTCCTCCGAATGCGCTTTAACCATTACGTAAAAACGTATTTCATTTGCCGATATTCTCTCGATTTTCAGATCGTTGCTGGTTATGTAAGAAGAGGACTGAGGGATGTATTTGTAAATCCAAACTCCTTGGTCTTTGTCAGAAGAATTTTTCACGTACACTTTGTACCCATCCACGAACGTGTCTTTTGATATCATGGTATGAAACATTTTAACGTTCTTAACTTCTAAATCGAAATTTTCTCCATATGTGATTTCCAAAACGGAGGAAGCGGGACTATCAGGAATTGGTGATTGACCTAAATAACATGGAGCACCGTTGCGAACGGTGTAAAGATTCACAATTCCTCGGGGCATTGGAAAATCGTGTTTGATTCTTACCACTTGCATCGCTTTTTTAAAAGTGTTAGGAGGTTCGTAAGAAACGTTTAACTTTTCAAGTTGCACTTTTTTTGAGAAAAGGGAAAGAAAAACGTTGGAATTCGCATTTAAATCTTTCACCATCCCAAAATCGTACACTTTATAACCTTGAGTGCTTTCAACATTGGGAATTGTCGATACACTTTTAGAAGAAAGCGCCAAGGCTTTTGAATAGTTGACGCTTTCACGGAAGTTTTTCAATTGCTTACCCGCAACCATGAAAAGGTGAAAATTCTTGAAAGTCGTATCCGTTTTGTTCCACAACATCACGTTACCTTCTAAAATGGATGAATCGATTTTTAAGTTGTAAATGGCTTTCCAACCGATGTTCGTGCTTAAGTAGTTATATGAAATTCTCGTGGCGGGAGTGGAAAGAATGAAGTAATTCCTTGAATCTATTTGAACCAACGATGGAAAGATGTACTCACCAGAAGGTGAATAGTAAACCATACCGCTTTGTGGATCTTGAAGGATGTCGGGATTTGTGGATACCAATTTTAAATTTTTAACACTTCCATCTTGAAACTTGAATTTCACGATTTTTCCAACGTAGAAATTCAAAAAAGTGTTCAACGAATAGCTTTCAGCCCTGTGATAACGATACCAATTCATCGAAGCGGATGTTACCAGCGAATCGGCAATGGCGAAGTTTGTGCTCGGAAGTATCAACAAGCCGTTGGATTTTTGGAAAAGGTCGGACTGGATCAAGGCAAAATCCGAGTAAACGACCAACGTTTCACTTGCCCAAAATATCGTACCCATTGTCAACATCAAAAACAGGAAAACCAATTTCCTGAAGTAACTTTTCATATTTTTCCCTCCTCATAGCTTTTCAAGTACGACCATCGTGTAAGGTTCGAGTGAAACCGTCAAAGTTGACGAATCATTCTTGAACACGTTGCTGGTGAGCAAATCCACAAAAGTACCCTTCAAATTCAATTTCACCTTTTGCGATTTGGCGGAAGCGTTCAATAAAACGTAAACATCTTCTTTTTTGTAGAAACGTTCAAAGGCCAAAACGTCTCCCTTTGCAAAAATTGGTTTGTATTGACCGTATCTTATGGCACGAGAATCATGACGTAGTTTTATCAATTTTTCGTACCATTCGTAAAGCTGCATGTTCCATTTTCTTCGATCCCATATCATACATCTTCTATTTAGAGGATCTTTTCCACCCCTCAATCCTATCTCATCTCCGTAGTAGATCATCGGGGCGCCGATAAAAGTCATCTGTAATCCAACTAAGAGCTTCATTTTTTTCACATTTCCATTCAACATCGTTAACGCTCTTATCGTATCGTGACTGTCTATGAGATTCCACAAAGCGTTCCAAAGTTGGGGTGGATATGAATTCAAATAGGAGTTCGTTTCCTGCAAGAAAGTCTTCGCACCGGTACCGTAAACTATGTAAGAGTAAGCGGCATCTTTGAAAAGGTAGTTCATTGTGGAATTGAAAGCTCCTTCGTAAAACCAATTGGAAGCGTTGTTCCATATTTCGGCAACGTCCAGCGAAGAAGGATTATCTTCGTGAATCCAAGCGTAAAGCTTTATCAAAAAATCGTTGGAGATGACGTTCGCCGAATCTATTCTCCAGCCATCTACACCTTTTTTTGTCCAGTAATCCACAACCTCTTTAAGATATCTTTGAACAGATGGATTTTCGGTGTTGAGCTTGGGAAGTGAGGGAAAATTTTGAAATGTAAGGTAATCGCCACTTTCAATTCTAACCGGAAAGCGTTTTATGAAATACCAATCAACGTATTTGGACTTTTTTTGATTTTTCAAGATGTCTTGAAAAGCGAAAAAAGAGGTGCCGGTGTGGTTAAAAACGCCGTCTAAAATCCATTTCATATCCTTTGAATGTAGAGTGTTGAGAAGATTTTCGAAGGTCTGTAGCGTTCCAAAATGTGGATCTATTTTCAAATAATCCGTGGTGTTGTATTTATGATTAGATGGAGATTCGAAGATAGGTGTTGTGTAAAGCACATCAACACCTAAATCCCTCAGATATCCTATTTTATCCCTTATTCCCTCCAAATCTCCACCGAAAAAACTATCGTAAGTTGGCGTTCCACCCCATTCGAGTGTGTAAGATGGATCGTTTGAGGGATTTCCGTTGAAGAACCTATCTGGGAATATTTCGTACACGACAGCCCCTTTGGCCCACGTGGGGGCGTTCAAAATCGGTACACTGGGTTTTACAAAATCGAACACGAAAGCAGAGGGAGTTGAAGAAATCCCTTTACTGCCGTAGTAAAATGTTGTGGTACCATCTTTCAAGATGAAGTAATAGTTGAATTTCATCGTCTTAGGATGATACGTTATTTCGTATCTATCGGTATAAGGGTTCAAATCATATTTTTTCATTTCGTATGCCTTAGAGCTCTTGAAATAGACGTGTGCTATGTCATCTTTCAGGGTGTCTATCGAAAAATACACCGTCTTCGTAGATGCCGGATTGACGTATATTCTCGAATCTTCGTTGAAGATAACGTAATTCTTGTGTATAACACCGTCACCTATTTTTCCCTTCGGCGGTGTAAAGCTTCCGACTATCAAAATGGAGTAATATCCCCCGTTGCCGTTCGATTTTTTTCTTGGATTTGTTGGATCGATAACCACCTTTCCATCGACCAAGAAATTGTAAAAGTAAACACCATCTGGGATGTTTATCGTGGTCATCCACACATTTGAAAAAACGTTTTTCATCTTGCCCGCGACTGGTGACCAATTGTTGAACGTTCCGATCACACAAACGCTTTTCACGCTTTTTTGCGCTTTGTAAGCGAAAAGCACGTTACGTCCCAGTATTGCCGATCCAAGAAGAAAAAATATGACAAGCGATGTCAAAATTCTTTTCATTTCACGTTATCTCTCCTTAAATTAAATGCTCCTGGAAGTAAAGCGTTTACATCCGTTTTCTTAATTTTTCCAGATGTGTTAGCGAGTATCACTTCAAAATTTCCAAATTCGGCCATGACTTGTCTACACGCCCCACACGGTGAAACCACGTCTTTGGTGTTGGCTATAACCACCAACCTTTTGAAATCCGTTTCACCATCACTTACGGCTTTGAATATGGCAATCCTTTCAGCGCACATGCTTAATCCGTAAGAAGAGTTTTCAACGTTTGCACCCGTGTAAATTTTTCCGGATGTCGTTTCTAACGCCGCACCAACTTTGAATTTAGAATAAGGTGCGTACGCATTTTCTCTCGCTTTTTTTGCAAGCGCAACGAGTTCACTTATTTTCATCATTATTCTCATTTCCTTTCTTCAAACGGAGTTCTATTTTCAATATTTGTTTTTTGTTTGACTCTAGGATCTTCACTCTGAATTGTTCTGTATCGACTATCTCCCCGGCTTTTGGAACTCTTTCGAAAACTTTCAAAAGATATCCTCCAATGGTTTCGAACTCGCTTTCTGGAAATTCCACATCCAATTCCCTTTCTATATCGTTGAGAGGAGTCAAACCACTTATTATGTAGGTGTATTTGTCTTTCTTGACTATGGATGTACCCTCTTCTTCAACATCAAATTCGTCGAAGATCTCACCGGTCATCTCTTCGAGAACGTCTTCCAACGTGACAAGTCCCGCCGTTCCACCGTACTCGTCAACAACTATGGCAATGTGCATTTTCATGCGTCTCATCTCTTGCAAGAGATCGTCTATCTTTTTGGTTTCAGGTACAAAGTAAGGGTTTCTCATCACGTTTTCTACCCTTATCTCTTCTAAAGATTTGTTGGAGGAATTCAAGATCGACAGTATATCCTTAGCGTAACATATTCCTATGATCTGATCGATGTTTTCCTCGTAAACCGGCAGCCTGGAAAATTTCGATTCATCGAATACTTTAACCGCCTCTGCCAAAGTTTTATCGAATTCGATACCCACTATTTCAACACGTGGCACCATAATCTCTCTTACATAGGTGTCTTTCAGCGTTAACGCACCCTTTACAAGTACGCTCTCTTGTTCTTCTATTATTCCTTGCTCTTTACCCATATCTATGTTAAACAAGATTTCATCGTGGGATATGAAAGGTTCGACATCTGGTTTGCCAACGAATATTCTTATCAAAAATACAGAAAAAGCCGTGAAAGACCACGTTATCGGACGAAAGATGAAATCCAAGATCTTTATAACGGGAAAAGAGCGCCCGAAAAATTTTGGAGCGTTTATGCGTGCGTACAATTTAGGAGTTA
>CAZCZS010000003.1:0-43723 GCA_964503355.1 uncultured Mesoaciditoga sp. | reverse complement strand
CTGCAAAGCTGGTATCCGTTTAGACCCGGCATCACGACATCAGAAATAAGGGCATCCGCACAAGATTCGTATATCTTCGAGTACGCTTGTAGACCATCTTCAGCCACTACAACTTCATAGCCGTTAGAAGACAGAAAATCCTTTAGAATCGCGCGCCACATCTTGCTATCATCCGCAATGACAACTTTCAAAGATACCGCCTCTTCTGGAATTTAAGACTTCACTTCTATTTGTTCTACCAATTCTAAGAACGCTTTTACCATGACCGGATCGAATTGCTTACCGGCGTTCTCTTTTATCTCTTTCAAAGCTTCTTCTCTGCTCTTGGCTTTTCTGTAAGCTCTATCGCTCACCATGGCATCGTAGGCATCGCATATGGCCATGATTCTTGAATCCACTGGGATTTCTTCCGCCGCAAGTCCGTCTGGATATCCCCTTCCATCCCATCTTTCATGATGATGCCTTATCGCGAATGCGATATCAAAGAGCTGAGCGCCTTCTTCTATGAGCTGAGCGCCTATAATTGGATGCTTTTTTATCTCTTCAAATTCCTCAACGGTGAGTTTTTCTTCTTTGTTTAAGATACTCAAAGGAACGAAGAGTTTCCCGATATCGTGAAGAATGGATTCTTGCCATATTCTTTTTATGTCTTTATCTTTAAAACCCAACTTTTTGGCCAAATTCGTCGAATACAACGCCACCCTTTGCGAATGACCTTCGGTATAGGGATCGTATTTTTCAAGTCCTTTGATGAGTACCATCGTGATCTTATCTTTCATTTCTTCTTGGGCTTTCGAATACCTTCTCAAAAGGTAGAACGCCGAGGCTATTTTCGAAAAATTCTCAACCGTTTTAACATCTTCTTGAGAGAAGAAACTTTCGCTTTCAAGAGGAATATCTATGGCCAAAAAGCCTTCTTCTTCACCTGAAAGATCCAAAGGAGCTATTATGGTTTGTTTTACCTTAAGCACGGCATCTAAAAGTTTTTGAAGTAAGGGAGAAGGAATCGTTCTCTTATCAAATTCAAAGATGTTTTGAATTATCTTTCCCTTTCCCTGAGTCTTAAAGACGTAGTCGCGGTTTAAATCCAATTTTTCAAGTTTCTTGATATCATGACCAATAGCCGCCACGAATTTCCACTTTTTCTCTTCAAGAATGGAGATCGAGCCGTACTTCGCTACAGGGACAACTTGAAGGGCACTTTTGAGAACTTGTTGAAGAAATTCTTTTTCACTCATATCTGAAATACCCATCTTTGCCAACAACTTCGTCACATTTTGAAATCGCAGATTCAGCTTTTCAAGCTTGTCGTAAGCGTTTCTTATCTCTAAATTCGCCAATTCCAATTTGTTCTTCGCTTTTTCCTCATCGCTTATGTCTCTTATCGAGGCCAACAAAGCGGGCATTCCGTTAAACGAGATTCGTTTCACGTTGAAATGGCAGATCTTCATTTTTCCATTTTTAGTCAAAAGGGCAGCTTTGTACTCTTGTGGAGCTTTTTCGTTCCTCTTTCTTTTTTCCGCGTAAGTGATAAGTCTCTTTCTGTCATTTGGATGAACTAAATCCCAAGCGCTCATCTCTATCAATTCTTTTTTCGAATATCCAACCAGTTTCACAGCTTCTTCGTTTGTGAAGAGCAATTTCCCATCTTTGAACACTATGATCGCGTCGTGACTTCTTTCAACTATTGACTTGTAAATGGCTCTCTCCGTTAGAAGCTCTTCACTTATTCTATTCATTTTCAAAATATTGGTCAATATCTTTGAATACAAATTCATCAACTCAAGATCTTCCATAGAAAATCTTTCGCCTCGTTCTCGATTTTCCAACATGAGAAGGATCTTCTCGTTTTCTTTTGAAAACAAAGTACAAACTACTGAAGAATTAAAATCCCTTCCAAGTGATTCTTGGAGTATCTCTTTCCATTCTTCATCGATAGCACACTGATGCGTCATCTTATCAAATGACGATAAATCGACATTCATCTTTTTCTCTACTTTTAATTTGCCATATCCCATTGAAGCTTTTACCGTTAAAATTCCATCTTTAATTTGAAAAATGGCACCGTTCTTCGCTTTTTTAACCATTTTCATGGCCGTTTTCAAGATACTTGAAAACAATTCTTCCTCTTTAAAGGGATCAATATTGGATAGGAAATCTATCATGCTCTTCATGTTGGATGGAATTCTTTCGTTATCAGACGAGTCTATCATTTTTTTCTCCTTTTTTCTTTCACCATTTTGCAACTTCAATTCACACCTTAAAATCCTATTCGCTTCACGTGTCGCAAAATTGAAAACTGACTTTATCATATCACAGGATAACTGACTCTTTCAATTTTTGTTCCTACAAAACAGTTAGGCTCGTCATCAGATTTTTTTGTTCAAAATACAGGAGAAAATGTTATAATTATATAAACATTTTGTGTGAAAGGAGACTTAAATGGAAAATGATAATCATTTAAATAAAATTGAAAAGATGAACAACCTCATAGAATTTTTGGTGAATTTAGATCCTTTTGACAAAGATTTGGATGAGTTTTTATCCTCTTTACTAAGAGAACTCATGATTCTTGTACCAGAAGCGGATTGCGGAAGTGTGTTTGTTTACGAAAAGAATGGAAAAGTTAGGTTTGTCGACGCCGTCTGTCACGATTTAAAAGCTCTGAAAAAACTTAAACTGAATGAAAAAGAATTTCTTTTGCCGAAAAACGAGGTGTTGCTTGTAAAAGACACGTTGGAATTGCACTCAAAAGAGACCAAACGTAAACTCGCCTCCGCTATAAAGCCGTTGAAAGAATCCTTGGTATTCGATTTGAGAATAAACGGTCAAAATGTTGCGGGGATGGGTATAGACATTCTAAAAGAAAAAGAAAAACACTTCAGCGCTCGCTCAATAGTCGTTACAAAACTATTCAAAAATTTGGCTTCAAACGCTTTTAGAATAAAATTATTGGAAGAAGAATTGATGAAGACAAACAAAAAATTCAAATTGATGAGCGACTTTTCACCTGTGGGAATAGTGTTGGTGAATTCCAATTTCACGTTCTCGTACGTGAACAAAATGGCTTGCAAGATGAGCGGTTACACGAGCGATGAACTTTTAAAAATGCATTTTTGGGAACTCATTCATCCGGATTTCGTTGAAATGGTGAAGGAAAGAGGTATCAAAAGGTTAAACGGGGCACCTGCCATAAAAGAATACGCCGTGAAGATAATCACCAAGAACAAAGAGGAAAAGTGGGTGGATCTCCGCTCAAAAAGGATAGAACTTTTTGGTCAAAATATGCTCCTGGTATCGGCGTTGAATGTGGATGAGTTGAAAAGAGTTCAAGAAGATATGAAAAGAATAATGCAACGATACGAGTTAGCACTGGAAGCCTCCCAGATTTCAGTTTTTGAATACGATGTGAAAAATGAGATGATAGAGATATCCAAAGAAATGTTCACTCAATTGGGATTTAAAAACAAAAAATTCAAAGGACCATTCAAGGAATTCAAAAAGATGATACATCCAGACGATATCGATAAAGCCTTCGCTTCTTTCAAATCACATCTAAAAGGAGAAATGGGGAGATTTCAAACGGAATACAGAATACGCTCAAAAGACAACAGCTGGCAATGGATCTCGATAAACGGCAAAACAATAGAAAGAGATGTAAACGGAAAACCGTTGAAGATATTTGGAATAATGTCAAACGTAACGGAACAAAAAGAGACTCAGGAAAAGCTTAAACGATACGCGACTTACGATGAGCTCACCGGAGTTTACAACAGACGCACCGGTTTGGCGATATTGAAAGAAAAAATGAAATCCTCAGTTAGAAGCGGTCAACCGCTCTCCATATGTTTTCTTGATATAAACAATTTAAAGCATGTGAACGACTCTTTTGGTCACGCAGCGGGAGATGAACTCATAAATACAAGCGTGAATCTGATCTTGGATAACATAAGAGAATCGGATGTCCTATGTAGACTTGGCGGAGATGAATTTCTTTTGATCTTCCCAGCGTGTACGATAGAGAATTCGGAAAAGAAATGGTCGAAGATAAAAAAAGCGATCAAAGACGAAAATGAGAGCACAAAAAGGCCTTACACGATAGCGCTCAGTCACGGATGCGCTCAATACGATTACGCTTACTCACAAGACGAATTCATAGCCGTTGCTGATAAGAAAATGTACGATGAGAAGAGAAAGATGAAGTCATCATCCAAATATTCCGATTCATTCCGTTAAAACTCCAACCCCTATCAAACCGTCACCAACGTGTACAAGCAAAACGGGAGTGGTGCTCTTTTTAAAAATAACGGGGGCGTTCAAAGATTTCAATTCTTCTTCGATCGAGTTCACAAATTCAAGAGTTTTGGGGCTTTTTCCCGAATGGTAGATCGAAAGCGCTAACACTTTTTTTGACGAGGAAAAATTCTTTACATCCGCTATCATTTTATCGATCGCTCTCTTCATTCCCCTCGCCTTTGCGACGGTGTAATAAACTCCTTCATCATCAACGGATATAACGGGCTTTAAATTCAGTATCTCTCCCATTGTGGCACTTACTCTTCCTATTCTCCCGCCAGCTTTTAAGAATTTCAACGTTGGAATGGTGTAAAAGAGCTTCGATTTTTTAACAGAATTCTTTACCTGCTTTACCACTTCTTCAAAATCCGCGCCGTTCTCCACCGCTAACAAGGCTTTGTAAACCAAAAACCCGGCTCCCATGGAGATGTTTAAAGAGTCGATGATCTCTATCCTCACGTCTTGAAATTCCTTTGCAAAGTCCGCCGCAGCCATTTTAAAAACGTTGTGAGTTCCGCTCAATTTGCTGGAGATATTTATACCTATTATCTCATCGTAACCATCTTTTACCATTTCGCGTAAAACATTTTTTACTTCATCGCTGGTGGGTAAAGAAGTTTTCGGGAAATCGTGTTGCATGAAATTCAGTACTTTTTCTTCATCTATTTCTATCCTATCTTTGTAAACCTTGTCTTTTAAAATCACCTTCAGTGGAACCATTCTTACACGCGAATCCCTCATGAGCTCATCCGGAAGATCCGTACCAGAATCGCAAATGATACCTATCATTCAATCATTCCTTTCATATGCTTGTTGGATATTATACCCCAAATCACGCTCCGATTTTACAACAATATCGAACGTATATCATGGAAAATGAAAATCGCTTTTCTCTTCATAATCTGATCTTTTGAATCATCGAACTTGATTCAGGATTTCACACTTCGCTCACATTCAAATAAAAACCCCGCCACCGATGGCGAGGTTTTGTTTGATAAGAGATTTAGATCACCAATATTTGGCGATAACGGTTGTAACCATAGCTTTACCACTATCGGGAACATCAACAGTAGTAGCTTCCGACCAAGCTTTGTTGATGAGAGCTCCCGCAACGCTCCCTTTGTACACTATGGCTATGGTCATACTTGCACCTGAAATGTCCGTATCGCTGGTTATCTCTGTAGCATTAGAACCTGTACCCCAATAAATATCATAATCTGATGAAGTGATGTGTCCAGTCAAGTAGTTATCATCTATCAGCGTACTTAATGACGGGATCTTGTGTTCGCTGTAGGCGTAATTTTGGACGGCGCTCTGAATCGCCCTTAAATTCTCTGCCACTCTTGTGGCGTTCGCGTGATTTATCGCGTTCAACGCTACAGGCACCAAAGCTCCCATCAAGGCGGCTATGACGGCCATGACGATGAGAAGCTCAACCAACGTAAAACCTTCTCTTCTCTTTCTCATTTTAAAAATTCACCTCCATAGAATTGTTCTCTTCAATTGAAGATTCGCTTGATTCTATCACATTATCGACTTAAAATTCAACGATCTTTAATTTCGATTTTCAAATTCGTAGCAAACTGCCTTGACGAATTCCACCATCTTCAAACTTTTACCGTTTTCAAAAAGATTCCAAAAAGACGGCGGCGGTATTTTCGTTTGAGAGATCACTCCACAAAGCGATAACTGAGTGTAAGGCCTCAAGCGTTGGATTTTCAAGTAGTTGGCGGTGTATTCCAAAATCGAAATGTTCAGACTTTCAAACGAGTTTGAGGGAAAGTACTCCAACAGTTTTGGAACGATCTTTTCGTAAACCGCAAAATCAACAGAACATCCATTGACGTTCACATCTATTATCTTGGCGATCTCTTTTAACTTGTCGATGTCCATTTTCAGCAAGGTGTCCAATATGATATTCTTTGAAGACGAATATATGTAATAGCGTCTTCCCACGAATTTTCCAAAGGCTTTCATGGTATCCAAATATCCCATCTCTTCCCACATGCTTTCCTTCGATGGAACGAATTCCATCGCTCCTCCCAAGGGACCCGAGGGTTTTATCATTTTCATCTCAACACCTTTTGGGATTCTCGGAATGAATATGGGAATATCCGAGACGTCCACAAGCAATATCTTTTTAAATCCCCTCTTCAAAGCCATTGAAACAGGCGCGTTATCGTAAAATCCTCCGTCTATGTAAAGATCTTTTCCTATTTTCCATCTCTGAAACAGAGGGTAATTCGCACTGGCCATCAGATAATCGATCAAACTTCCCGTGGGAATTTCATCAATGTACAAGTGTAAAGGCGTGAAATTTGAAATGTCTATCGTGACAAGGCCAAAATCCATCCCGCTCTCTCTTATCTTCTTTTCATTCAAATGCTCGGCGATGAGAAGTTTCAACGGCGTAACGTTAAATCCACCAGTTGAAATGATCTGGGAAACCTTGAAAAAGTTTGAAGTTGTCGAGCTGAAATCGAAAGGAAGGGTCACGACGTTTTCGAACGATATCTTTTGCCAAATTTCTTCTAGTTCGTTCAACGCTCCTTGAACGTAAAAAGCACCATTCAACGCTCCCACAGAAGTTCCGTAAACACCTTCCACGTCAAGCCCGATCTCCTTTACGGCTTTCAGCGCGCCGGCTTCGTACGCACCACGCGCCCCTCCTCCTGAAAGCACAAGTGCCCATGCCTTCGGAGAAGGAAAAAAAGCCGCATAGCAATTGAATGTTGCCAAGGAAAAAATGAAAAAGCATGCCACCAAAAGCGCTTTTTTCGTTGAATTTTCACCTCTTTCACTTCAAAAGCCATTTCGCGTAGTGATTCAAGAAAAATTCCAAGTAAGTAGTTCGTGACAACAGGCGCTTTTATTCACTTTTTGCATTTACTACGCGCTACACGCTTTGTTTTTTCTTTGTCTACTGAGTGAAGAGTTCCACCTGCTCCGCGGCCGCTTCCGCTATCTCTTCTTTTGTTATTATTCCTATCACATCCGAAATGGATGCGCATTTACCGTTCAACGTCACCAAGGCGGTTGGACACCTTTTCTTCCTCATCTTTCCTATCACGTGAAATAACGTCTCGCTTTCTTGAGCTATAACGTAATCCCTCGTCATAACCTGTTCTATCTTCACGTTTTTGTTGAGCTGCCTCAACAAGTACTTCATGGTAACAACTCCTACCACGGTTTGTCCGTCTTTGACCACTAAGCTTAACACGCCGGATTCACCGTGTTCTTCTAACACCTCCTTTATCGTCATATCTTTTTGAATACCGACAACGCGTTTTTCCATTATATCTTTTACCCGTTTCACCAACAGAATATTCATGTGGAACACCTCAGGTATAAGATGGCCACGCCTCGTGAGTTTTTTGGTGTATATACTGTCCGAAGAAAGTACCCTTCTCACACCGTCCGCTATGGCAACTGTTATTATCATCGGTATGATAACGTTGTAATTTCTAGTCATTTCGAACACCATCACTATCGACGTGATCGCAGCGCCAGTAGTACCTCCGATCATTCCAGCCATTCCCACAACACCAAAGGCGGCGGGATTTGCGGTCAACGCTGGATGTATCATGTTCAAGAAAGAACCATACATCGCTCCCAAGGTGGCCCCCATGAAAAGTGAAGGCGAAAATATTCCCCCAGACGCACCTGAACCCAACGTGAGGGAAGTGGCAAGAAGTTTTAAAAACGCCAAAAGGAGCAAAAAGTACGGATTCAAAAGTACGTTCGTAAGCACATCTTGAATGGTGCTGTATCCGACGCCTGCCACGTAGTAATGTCCCGCGTAAACGAAGAGAAGGTATATCAATATACCTTGAGCGAGCATTCCAATCGCGTGTCTTGTGTAATAATTGCCCGGCATTTTGTCGAAAAAATCTTCAAATCCGTAGATCGATTTTATGAAGATCGCGGAAACTCCTCCCACGATCAATCCCAGTCCTATGTAAGTTAAGAGAATGTAAGGGTTCGTGAGTTGGTCTTTCGGTATCGCAAATGCCGGTATGATAAAAGAGGGAGTGTTTCCAAAGAATATTCGGCCTATAAAGGTTGCCGTCGAAGTCGAAATTGCTATCGGTATGAAGGTGCGAACGCTCAATTCCGGTACCATCAACTCTATGGAAAAAAGCAATCCACCAATGGGGGTGTTGAACGTCGCCGCAATCCCCGCGCCTGCACCGGCACCTATCAGCGTTATTCTTTGCCACGCTGGCATTCTGACCCATTGTCCTATCATCGAACCGAAGGTGGCTCCGATCTGTACTATAGGCCCTTCACGTCCTATGGAACCACCCGAACCTATTGAAAGGGCCGATGCCAACGATTTTATGGCGGCAACTATCGGTCTTATCTTCCCTTTGTTGTAATAGATGGCATCCATAACCTCAGGCACACCGTGTCCTTTCGCTTCAGGAGCGAAGTTTTTCACCAAAAAAGCAACTCCTAAAGCGCCAACGACGGGCACGAAAATAACGTATTTTCCCCACACAGATGGAGGAATATGTGCGTTCGAATTGTAAAAAAACGAGAACTTTTCAAAGAACATCTCGTTATGAATGAACGCTATCAACGCCCTGAAAAATACCGCTCCAAATCCAGCAACTATTCCGACGACGATCGCAAGCATTGAAAATGTGAATTGACTCAAGTTTTCTTTTCTCTCTTTCAACTTTACTCCCTCCATATCGCAAGTGTATTTTTTCGTTTTTGTGTTTTTATTATATCCTTCACGTGTGAAGAAAAAACACATTTCAACGTTGGAATGGTAACAATAGATTTCCACAATTGTTTCAAGATCGTTCAAAAGTGTTTTGAACGATTACCCATGAGGGGTATAATACAACCGAAAATCATTGAGTTTTTTACACAAAATAATGAGAACTTTTTCACAAATGAGGTGGTAGTGTGGAAAGAGTACAGAGTTCAGTCGGTAGTCGTTACATTTACGCCGTGATAGTTTACTTTTTCTTGTGGATAGTCCTCACGTATCCCTTTTCCATTCACGAATGGGAAGCGGGAACGATCATAGCCTTTTTGGGAGCGTTGCTGACTTACAAACAGTTAAGCGTTTCCGGTGTGAGGAACATCCCGCGATTGGGTGTGCTTCTTTTTTGGTACCTCCCGGTGTTCACATGGGAAATGATAAAGGCCAATTTGCATGTGGCTGCCATCGTTTTGAATCCGAAGATGCCGATAAAGCCCGGTATCGTCAAGATCAAAACGAATCTCAAATCTCCAGTGGCGAAGGTATGGCTGGCGAATTCCATAACCCTTACACCGGGGACTTTGTCTTTGGACATCGATGGTCAGTACCTCTACATCCATTGGATAAGTGTGAAATCCAAAGACATCGAAGGTGCCACGCGTGAAATAGCCGGAAGTTTTGAGAAGATCTTGGAGGCGATGTTCAAATGAGAATCCACATACCAACGGCGATATGGATCATATGGTTTGCAACGGTTTCGTTGGCGACGGTTTTGGCCACTCTAAGAGGCCTCATGGGTCCAACTAATTCCGATCGTTTGGTGGCTCTTGATAATTGGACGACTATAACAACTGGTTTTTGGGTCATATTGGCTCTTTTCTTCTTCCAATTCGTCCTTCTCAGCGTTGCCATGGTTTACGCCATTCTATCGTTCTTGGGTGGCTTGGTCATAGCGAGATACCTCGAAAGGGGGCTTTGAAATGCTTGATGCCTTTTTGGGATGGCTTGGAGTCGTCTTCGTGTTCATAGGGGTCTTCTTTCTCTTTCTCGGAGCGCTGGGTATATTCAGGCTCCCAGATCTCTTTAATCGCCTTCAAGCTGGAACCAAAGCGACAACGCTTGGAGTCGTTGCCACTTCGATAGGAGTTGGGTTGATAGTCAAGGGATGGATACTCTTTGCGGCGGCATTGGCGGTTTTTCTTTTGATGACGAATCCGATATCCAGCCACGCGATCGCGCGAGCTTCTTACAGGGTTGGCGTCAAACTCTATCCAGGAACCGATCCGGACAAATGTGAAGAAAGAGGATGGAAATTCCCCGAAGGGGGCGAAGAAAAATGATAATATACGTCGCCACTCTCGTTGTGATCGTCGTAATTGCGCTTGCTCTCATAGCGGTTTTTTCGAAAAAACTGCTTTCTTCCATAATATCGATGGGGTTTGTGAGCTTGGGAGTTTCCGGATTGTTCTTTTTCCTTCAAGCTCCCGACGTCGCGATAACCGAAGCCGCGATAGGAGCGGGACTTTCAACCGCGATTTTTGTGATAGCCTTGAAAAAAGTTAAGAAGGGAGAGTCCGCAGATGAGGAATGACACTCCTGAACTTGTCAAGAAAATAACGGCTTTGTTCGTCGTTGCGATTCTTTTGGCTGGTTTTTTCGTCGCTTTTAAAGAAATGCCAAAAGGACCAAGCGTCAACGTTAATCAACGGGTTTCCAGGTTGTACGTGCTTAAAAACGTTCAAACCGCGACGAAGTTGATGAAATCTGGAAACTTTTTTACAAAAGGTATGAAGCCACTTCGCAGCGATGTTCCGTACACGCCTATAGTCTTTGGAAAGAGCTCTAATCTTGAAGATGGAGCTGCGAACGTTGTAACGTCTATCGTCGTAGATTACCGTGGTTTCGATACGTTAGGAGAGGTTACCGTGCTTTTCTTAGCCGCAACGGGTGTTGCGATGCTTCTTTTTGGAAAGGAAAAAAAGAGGAAGAAAAAGACGGAACCGAGTTTGATAATGTACGTTGGCACGAGAATCGCGTTCGCGGTTATCTTTCTCTTCGGTATTTACATATTCGTTCACGGTCACTTGACGCCCGGTGGAGGTTTTCCCGGAGGCGCGGTTATAGCTTCTGGAATCCTGGGACTTTTCCTTGGTAAAAACGGATATGAACCGAATCATTTGGGATTGAAAGTCTTTGAATCTTTGTCCGGTATGGCCTTCGTGATAATAGGTTTAACCGGTTTGTTCAGCGTGAAATCGTTTTTGGCCAACTTCTTGCCAACTGGTACGATTGGTGATCTCTACAGTGCCGGCTTCATAGCACTGATATACATCGCCATAGGCATGAAAGTCGGAGCAGAACTGTCGGCGGTTGTCAATTCCATGATCGTCGACACCGAAGAGGAGTGGTCATGATGCAGGTGTTCCTCCAAAATTGGATATATCTTATAGGCGCGATATCGCTTTTTGGAATAGGTCTCTACATCACCCTTACGGACGAAAACATATTCAAAATCATAGTTGGATTGAACATAATAGAAAGTGGAACCAACCTTTTCATGATAGCCATAGCATGGCATCCAAAAGCCGTTATGCCGATTTACACGGCGACTAATCACTTGGTGGTCAACGGAAAGGTGGTAAGTGCCGATCCACTTCCCCAGTCGCTCGTGCTCACCGCTATCGTTATAGGATTGGGAACAACGGCTTTGGCACTTACAATAGCGGTTAAGATCTTCGAAAAATACGGTACTTTGGATGTTAGAAAGATCAAGGAGGCGAAAAGATGAACATATTTAACAACGCAGCGTTACTCATAGGTGTTCCCTTACTTTTCGCCTTTTCGATTCCACTCTTTGGATTGATTTCCAAGGAATTGGCGAAATGGGTTACACTCTTAACCATAGGATTTAACGCCACTTTCAGCCTTTACATACTGCTGACTCACAAATTCCCCACCATTGTCGTTATGGGAAATTGGCTTCCCCCATTTGGTGAAAACCTGTACATCGGTCCGGTAGCCGCCCTTTTGGTTTCTCTCATATCCGTCATCGGATTGTTGATAGCGATTTACAATTTATGGGCCGTAAAAAGAGGAGATGTCATTCGATTCAGCATACTGTTTCTCATGTTTACCGCTGGAGCCAGCGGTATCGTGCTCACGGGAGATATCTTCAACCTGTTCATTTTCATGGAAATAACCGGCATTTCTTCTTACGCTTTAGCGGCTTTTGGGCCTGAAAGAAGGGCGCTCGGTGGAGCGTTCAAGTTCTTGGTCGTAAGTTCTATAGGATCCACTTTGTATCTCATGGGAGTAACCTTGATATACACGCAACTTGGAACTTTGAACATAGCCGAAATAGCGGCAAGAATAAACCAGACAACTCCCGGTCTTTTAACCTTCGCTGGAATATTGATAATTTCCGGCTTGGCGGTTGAGGCGGAATTGTTCCCATTCAACGGCTGGGTACCCGATACGTACACTGGAGCCATAAATGGCGTTTCCGCTTCTTTAAGTGGTATAGCGGCGGTTTCTGCGGTTTACGCTTTGTTCAGAATAGCGATGACCGTTTTTGGAAAAAGCGGCACTTACGTCACGACTTATGGGAAGATAGATCTCATGGCCGTCATAGCCATTCTTGCAGCCACAACTGTGGTGATAGGCGAACTTTCAGCGCTCAGTCAAAAGAACGTCAAAAAGATGCTTGCCTATTCATCGATGGCTCAAATGGGTTTGATAGCCGTGGCATTTTCAATTGGAAGTGAATTGGGAGTCTACGGTGGAATATTCCAACTTGTGAATCATTCGATAGCGAAAGCGATGCTCTTTTTAATAGTCGGCGTGCTAGTGGCAGCTGGTGTCGGAGAAAACATCGACGACTTCAGAGGATTATGGAAGAGAAATCCATTTTTGGCTTTGACTTTCAGTGTCGGCGCGTTCAGCATGTTGGGCTTTCCGCTCTTCGGAGGTTTCTGGTCGAAGTTTTCCATAGTGGCTGCGTCTGTTCAAAGAGGTGGATGGTACGACTTCATAATAGGATTGGTGCTATTCGCGTCCGTTGTGGAGGCTTTTTACTACCTGAGAATAGTGGCTTACATGTTCTCATCAGATGTGGAAGCTCCAAAGATAAAAACTCCTATGATTCCAGCCATTCCGATATTCATATTGGCAGTTTCAATAGTTGCCATCGGTGTGTTCCCTCAGATCGTTGGAAACTTCTCAACGCAAGCGGCGAATGAATTCACCCATAAGATGAGTGAATACGTGCTAAACGTTATCCCAACGATAGCGGCACACTGACGGGGAGGTGTTGAAAAATATGAATTACAACGTAATTTGGCTTGTGTTCACACCTTTGATCGGATCGGCTATAGCCGCAATCCTTTACAAAGTGAAATTTCTTGATAGAATAGTTACCTTTTCGACGTTCGTGATAACGCTGTTTTTGGTTTTTTCCACACATGTCGGCCAAAGTTACTCTGTGAACCTGAATTTCATGAACAAAGTTTTGCCTTTAAGTTGGAACGTGACGCATCTTTCGATATTCATGCTGTACATAAGCGTCATATTCGGAACGATTCTCACTTTCTACTCGCTGATCGATAAGTCGAAGATGAAAGGCTTTTTGCTTCTTTTGATATTGGCCGCGAACAACTGGATATTCACCACGAATGACATGATCGGTTTCTTCTTCGCATGGGAACTGATGGGATGGGCCTCGGTTGTTTCCGTTTTGGGTGGAAGAGATGAGAAAGCATCACGTCACGCTGCTCTTTATTACGCTTTGATGAGCATAGCCGGATCGTATTCCATGTTTTTCGGAATATTCACCTTATGGAGATTGACCGGAAGTTTCGCCATCTCAACGAACGTGGCTTACCTTTCATCCATCGTCGGTGTTCATCCATGGTGGGTAATAGGAATAGTGTCTCTTTTCTTCGTAACTTTCATGATAAAAGCGGGCATATTCCCGTTTCACACTTGGGTTCCAATGGCTTACGCTTGGGCACCTGACACTTTTACACCTTTCTTATCCGCGGTTATGAGCAAGTATGGAATATACGGAATGCTGCTCTTTTTACCCATCTCGTTGATGGAAAAAGGCGTTCCAACGGCTTTTGGCCTTCCGTGGGTAAACTACATCTTCATGTGGATAGGCGTCATAACGGCGGTTGTCGGAACCGTTTTGGCGTTCTTTCAAGACGACGTAAAAAAACTTTTCGCTTACTCTTCATTCAGCAATTTAGGCTACATAGTCGCGGCGATCGCACTTTTCACACCCGTTGGTGTTACCGCTGGTATATACCACGCGTTCAATCATTTGCTCTTCAAGGGAGCTTTGTTCATAACCTTAGCGGCCGTCATATCCAGAACCGGAACATCCAAAATGAGCGAAATGGGTGGTTTGTGGCGAAAGATGCCGGTTACCTTCTTCACCTTCTTCGTCGGAATAGCGTCTGCCGCTGGAATACCACCGTTTAACGGTTTCGGTTCGAAATGGTTGGTGTACCAGGCGATGATCAAGCAACATCTTCCATTTGCAACCGTGATGCTCTTCTTGGCCTCAACCGGTGCCTTCATGTACCTGTTCAAAGCTTTCCACTCGGTTTTCCTTGGTCAACGTTCTCACAGATACGATAACGTTAAGGAAGTGCCGGTGATAGGTCAGATAGTGGAATATTTCTTGATGTTCGCTATGATATTCTTCGGTCTGCAACCCGGATACATTCTCAGGCCAATAGGAGCTATCGTCAGTTCTATGGGATTGAAACCGTTGCATGTGATGTCGAACGGTTACGTGACGGGCATGTTCTCAAACGTTTACATGCCGATAATAGGATGGTCGTTGGCCGTAAGTTTCACCTTTGGCTTCATCCTATTCTTCATAAGTGCAAAACACAAATACGTTTCACAAGAGGATAATTACACTGCCGGTCAGCTTCCCGAAGAATGGAATTTAACGCCGGAAACGTATCAATTCAGCTGGAAATTCTACGAACCGGTTGAAAGCGTTTTCGCTCCGTTCTTCAAAGTAAAGGTGGATGGATTCTTCAGAGGATTGGCTGATTGGACCGTGGCCACTTCTTCGGCGATAAAAGAGATATTCGTTAGCAACGCTCAGATGTACGCCTTTTTCGCCGTCGTTGGATTGATAATATTCGTGATAGCGGGGTGGGCAGCATGATTTTTCTTAAATTGCTTGAAGGTATAGTCGGTATTGGAGCTCTTTCGATCGCCGTTGGACTTCTGTTCATGGGTATAGGCAGAAAGATCACGGCGCGAATACACAGAAGGTATGGGCCACCCGTTTTGCAGAACTTCATAGACATTTTCAAACTGTTTTCCAAAAGTTCTATAAGTCACGGATTCGCTTTTGATTTGGGATTGGTCGCCGGCGTTTCCGCTTTGATAGCGGCCGTGGTTTTTCTGCCGATGGGCCAGATAAACCTCTTTCCACACAATTCGAGTCTTATAATGATCCTCTACTTGATGACGATGGCCTATTTGGGAATGGCAATGGGAGTTTCATCTTCAGGAAACCCAAACGCCACAATAGGTATCGCCAGGGCCTTGACCATGATGATGGGATACGAGGTTCCATTCGCGGCTGTCATATTTTCAGTTTACATCTTCGCCAAAACGGGTTCCTTGACGAACATAGTGGCTGCGCAAGGTGGTGGATTCTTGAATTGGAACATGGTGAGACTTCCGTTTGGTTTCCTTGCGGCCGAAATTGCGCTTCAAGGAATGTTGGGAGAGAAACCTTTCGATATGGCAATAGCACCTGCCGAGATCGCATCTGGACCGATGGTGGAACTTGGTGGAAAATACCTTGGATTTGGAATGCTCCAACACGCCGTTGGCATATACCTTGAAACCGGAATAATGGTCGATCTGTTTCTCGGTGGAGCTTCCAACATATGGATATTCGTGGTAAAACAATTCGAGTTGTTCTTCATCGCTTTGCTCATAAATGCGATTTTGCCACGCTTTAAAATAGAAGATGGTGTAAAATTCATGTGGAAAGTGCCACTTTTGCTCGGTGTGATTCAAGCGCTTATAGTGGTGCTTTGAGGAGGTGACGATGATGTCTGAATGGGAAAGCTTGACGAATTTCTTCAGAGGACGTTCTTTTTGGATGCTGCACTATTGTACAGGCTGTGGAGCCATGGAGTTGCCTCCGACGATGACTTCACGCTGGGATATGGAAAGATTTGGGATAATTCCCATGGCAACACCAAGACAGGCTGATATTTTGTTGGTTACCGGTTACCTTTCGCTGAAAAGCTTGAAAAGGCTCATATACACTTACGAACAGATGCACGCTCCAAAATGGGTTTTGGGATTCGGCTCGTGCACCATAAACGGAGGAGTTTATTGGGACTCTTACAACGTGATCGAAAAACTGGACAAATATCTGCCGGTAGATCTTTACATCGCCGGATGTATGCCAAGACCTGAAGCCATTCTCGACGCGTTCAAGCGACTAAGGGAATTGGTGGAAAAGGGTGAGGCAAAAGGGTACGAAAAATACGTTAAAAATTACGATTGGTACAAGGCAAACCAAGACCGATTGTTCAAAAGAATCAAGCCCGTTTTGCAAAAACCTGAAGAGGTGACGAGAAGTGCTTGATAAAAGGATTGAAGAGATGAAGAAGATGGGTCTCGATGCGCGGGCGCTTGAAAATTGGCAATTCGAAGTTTCCGTTCCAAGAGAGAGAACCGCGGAAGTTCTTTCTTATTTGAAATCGATCGGATTCAAAACGTTCATTCATCTCGCCTGTGTTGATTGGATAGAAGAGCAGGAATTCGAACTCGTCTACAATTTAGAAAATTACGCAGAAAAGCTTCAAGCTCTGGTTAAAGTAAGAATTCCTCGAAACAAACCAGAGATGGAAACCATGATGTCGATTTGGGGATTGTGCCAGGTTTACGAGAGGGAGATACACGAATTCTTCGGTATAAACTTCGTGGGCAATCCGAATTTGAAACCTTTCTTCTTGGATGAATGGTTGGATATACCACCCTTGAGGAAAGATTTCGACACGTTGGCGTTTTCTCAAGAACTCTTCGAATTCAAGGAGGATGAGAGCCATGGAATTAAGGCCCCTAAACGAATCGAATACAAATGAAAAGTACAAAACGTACGAACTTTTCATAGGTCCAAACCATCCTGGTATTTCCGGAAATTTTTCGTACGTTTTGGATATGGAAGGTCATAAAGTGGCCAACGTGACCCCGGATCCCGGTTTGCTTCATCGTGGATTTGAAAAGTTAATGGAGAGAAGATTGTGGACTCAAAATCTGGCTTTAATTCCCAGAATATGCGTTCCAGAGCCAGACGTCAACGAAGTGGCTTACTGTATGGGTGTGGAGCACATGGCAAAGATAGAAGTCCCCAAGAGGGCTCAATATATAAGGGTCATAGTGTTGGAAATGGCGAGAATAGCAGCTTATCTCTTTTCTTTTGCCGGTGTTGGAGGTGCCACCGGTCTTTACACCGCTCCAAACTGGTCGATAGGAGATCGTGATTACATCCTCGACTTATTTGAATGGTTGACGGGTGGACGTGTTTATCACATCTACCAATATCCGGGTGGTGTGAAAATGGACATCCCCGACGGCTGGCTTGACAAACTCTCCGAGTTGTTGGATTATCTGGAATCGAGATTGCCCGAATACGATAATCTTATATTCAGAAATCCCATCCTCCAAAGGAGAACAAAGGGAGTGGGGTATATTTCAGCCGAAGAAGCCATAGAAAATGGAATAACAGGCCCAAATTTGAGGGCTTCTGGCGTTAAATGGGATATACGTAAAGCCCAACCTTACCTTGTTTACGATGAACTCGATTTCGAAATACCTCAAACCGGCGATGGAGACGCTTATTCGAGGTTTTTACAAAGAAGATTGGAAATGGAAGAGTCCATAAAGATATTGAGACAATGTATAAAGCAGATACCAGATGGACCCTACAGGGAAAAGATACCAAATCCATTCCAATTCAGAGTTCCAGCCGGAGCGTACTATTCAAAAGTGGAATCTTCGAAAGGTGAGTTTGGCTATTACATCGTTTCAAACGGTGATGTAAAACCGTACAGAGTTTACGTGAGAGGTCCATCTTATTCCGCTGGACTTTATTACGCGTTGAAGGCCATGAAAAACATGAGAATAGAGGATGTGCCGGTCTGGATTCATTCTATGGATATATGTCCACCGGATTTCGACAGGTGAGGTGATCTGTGATGAATTCCAAGAAAAACGCTTTAGCGCCGTTGGGTGCTTTGAAATATCTCTTTAAGAAACCACACACGGTTCGTTATCCGAAAGAGGATCTGGATGTTTTTGAAATTGAAGGCGTATCACCGAGATATCGAGGTTTTCACACGAACGATCATTCCAAATGTATAGGATGCGGTAACTGCGCCACCGTTTGTCCGGCAAGCGCGATAACCATGGTCGAAGCTGATGATGTCAAACCGGCGAACAAATTCGCGAAAACTCTAAGACCCGTCATAGACTACGGTCGATGCTGTTTTTGCGCTCAATGTGTTGACGTCTGTCCAACCGGTTCGCTTCAAATGTCAAGAGAATACATTCACGCTTTTCATCCAGATCTTTCCATTCCAGTCCAAGAAGAACCGGAAAAAGTGAAAGAAGATTTCATATGGAGACCAGATCAAACCTTCGCAAACAATCCGGGTTACGTTAGAAGTCCCGACGACCTGCTCGGAAAAACCATAGAATTTGAGAGGTTAGATCCACGTGAAGAGCCTGCTGAAAAGAGAAAACTCTCTTTCGCGAAGTTCGTTCACACTTATTCAAAAGAGGAAGCAAAAAAAGAGGCAACCCGATGTCTTGGATGCGGCGCTTGTGTGGAAGCATGTCCAAACCAGTTGCACATTCCGGAATACATTCGCGCCATAGCCGAAGAAGATCCAAGGGATTCTTTGAAATGGATATACAAGCGAAATCCATTACCGCTCGTTTGTGGAGAAGTCTGTACTCATCAATGTGAAGAGGCGTGTGTCGTCGGAATTCAAGGTGAACCTTTGGCCATTCGTTGGCTTAAAGCTTATTCGGCGAGCAACGTTGAGAATTACTTTGAAGTTGTGGAAGAAAAGATGGAAAAACCAAATGGTAAAAAGCTCGCCGCCATAGGAGCTGGACCGGCATCGTTATCCTTTGGTTACTACGCGAAATTGCTTGGCTATGATGTTACCATATACGAAGCTGAAGATAAACCTGGCGGTGCGATGATGTGGGGAATACCGAAGTACAGACTTCCCAAAGAAGATCTCATGAAGGATATAAACGCCATACTCTCTTTGGGAATAGAATTGAAAACGAACACGAGAATAGGAAAAGACGTGCCCTTTGGAAAGCTTATGACGGATTACGATGCTGTCTTCATAGGAACTGGAAATTCCAAACCCATGACTTTGAGAATACCGGGCGAAGATCTAAAAGGCGTTATGCAAGGGCTAACGTTCATGCACTTGGTTAACGAGGAAAAAGCACCAGATCTTAAAGGCAAACACGTGATCGTTATAGGCGGCGGAAACGTTGCCATGGACGTGGCCAGATCATCCATAAGACTCGGTGCGAAGGTTACCGTCATATACAGAAGAAGAATAGTCGACATGCCAGCAGATGTTGAAGAAATAAAGGAAGCACGTGAAGAGGGAGTGGAATTCGTCGAAGCCGGCGTTCCCATAAAGATATACGGTGAAAAATCCGTCGAAGAGATGGAATACGCCATAGCGAGTTTGGTACCCGATCCAAAAGGAGGCAGGCCACGACCGGTCGTCGATGAAAATTCTCCACATAAAAAGGTAAAAGTCGATTACGTCGTTGCGGCCATCGGCCAACATCCAAATCTCGATTTCTTGCCTGAAGACATTCAAGAGAAGATAGGATTTGATGGAAGAAGAGTACCCGTCGACGATTTCGGAAGAACAAGTGTAGAAGGGTTGTTCTTTGGTGGAGATCTTTCAAACAGAAGACAGGATATAATAAGTGCTATTGGAGCGGGGTTACGTGCCGCGAAAGGTGTAGACATGTACCTTGCATCAAGAGAGTAAGGGAGGAAGTTTAGATGTTTGAGATTTTGAAGAAGAAGAAAATAGTGGAAAAAGAATACGATATGTGGGTAAAAGCTCCCAGAGTCGCATCTCACGCAAAACCAGGACAATTCGTGGTGGTAAGGACTTCCGAAAAGGGTGAAAGAATTCCGTTGACCATCGCCGATTTTGATAGAGAAAACGGAAACATACGTTTGATCTTTCAGACGGTTGGAAAAAGCACTTACGCTATGGCCAACATGAACGTTGGCGACAAACTAGCAGACGTCGTCGGTCCGCTTGGAACCCCAAGCGAAGTGAAGAAATACGGAACCGTTTTGATGATAGGTGGTGGAGTTGGAATAGCGGCGCTCTTTCCCATTCTCAGGGAATTAAAACTGCTCGGCAACAAGGTTATAACCATCTTGGGCGGAAGAACTTCGGAACTTGTCATAATGAAAGATGAATGCGCGAAGTATTCAGATGAACTGATAATCACCACTGATGATGGTTCGGAAGGTATCAAAGGCGTCGTCACCGATGGAATGAAGATGCTGACGGAACGCGGAGAGAAGATCGATTACGCCTGGGCAATAGGTCCCACGATAATGATGAAGTTTTCGGCCCTGACGGCGAAAGAGCTTGGAATCCCGATATGGGTTTCTTTGAACCCAATAATGGTTGACGGCACGGGAATGTGCGGAGCGTGTAGGGTTACCGTTAACGGTAACATACGTTTTGCATGTGTGGATGGTCCGGAATTCGATGGTCACGGTGTTGCCTGGGATGAGTTGATGACTCGTCTCAAACAATACAAAGATCAAGAAAAAATATCGCTTGAAAAATACCTGAATGAGGTAGGTGAGATGTGATGGCTCTCAACATCCCTAAGAACAAAACACCAATCGCTGAACAAGATCCGAAGGTAAGAAATCACAACTTCAAAGAAGTCGTGTTGGGTTACACGCTTGAAGAAGCCATAACGGAAGCGAACAGATGTTTACAATGTCCCACCCATCCGTGCGTTGCGGGATGCCCTGTGAACATAGACATACCGGGCTTCATATTGGCGTTGAGGAATAACGATCTTTCGGAATCTATAAAGATCCTCAAAAACTACAACAACCTTCCGGCCGTATGTGGAAGGGTATGTCCTCAGGAAAGCCAATGCGAGGGAAGATGCACGGTTGGCCTTATGAAAGAACACGAACCGGTTGCGATAGGAAAACTCGAAAGGTTCGTGGCGGACTGGGCGGCTTCTCACGAGGGAGTGGAAGAGCCCCCAAAGAAAAACGAGAGCGAAAAGGGCAAAGTCGCCGTTATAGGAGCAGGACCTTCGGGATTGACCGTCGCCGCGGATTTGGCCAAGAAAGGATACAAAGTGACCATCTTCGAGGCGCTTCATGCGCCGGGAGGCGTTTTGATGTACGGTATACCGGAATTCCGTCTTCCAAAAACGATAGTGGAGCGCGAGGTCAAAGCCATAGAGGAATTGGGTGTAAACGTTGAAACCGATGTCGTGGTTGGAAAAACCATAACCGTGCAAGAAATCAGGGAAGAGTACGATGCGATTTACATAGGAACTGGCGCCGGCACACCAAGATTCATGAATATTCCTGGCACGAATTTAAACGGTGTTTACTCGGCAAGCGAATTTTTGACAAGAATCAACCTTATGCACGCTTATGAATTTCCGGAATACGACACACCGATAAGAATTGGAAAGCGAGTTGTCGTTGTCGGAGCGGGTAACGTCGCCATGGACGCTTCACGTTCTGCGCTGAGATTGGGAGCCGAGAAATCCATGATCGTGTACAGAAGAAGCGAAAAAGAAATGCCGGCCAGAATAGAAGAATACCATCACGCTTTGGAAGAAGGAATTGAATTCCATTGGCTCACCAATCCAATAGAGTACATAGGAGATGAAAATGGAAACGTCAAGGCCGTTAAATGTGTGAAAATGCAACTTGGTGAACCCGATGAATCCGGAAGAAGAAGACCTGTTCCGATAGAGGGAAGTGAATTCACGATAGAAGCTGATATGGTTATAGAAGCGATAGGTCAGACATCTAACAAAGTACTTTTGAGCACATTCCCTGAATTGAAATTGAACAAACGCGGCTACATAGAAGCCGATCCGGAAACCGGTGCGACTTCCGTTGAGGGAGTTTACGCCGGTGGAGATATAGTCACGGGTGCGGCCACGGTTATATTGGCCATGGGAGCCGGTAAAAAAGCGGCGAAAGCGATAGACGAGTACATCTCATCCAAGAAAAAAGCTTGAAACGAAATCAAACAAAAAAGAACGCATCTTTGAAGATGCGTTCTTTTTTTATTCTCGTTTGTTTGTATGATATCATAATTTATGATGAGTTTTAAAAAAATTGGAGGTTGAGGGGTGAAAATATGAGGTATGAAATCGTTGGAAAACCATCGTACAGTTTGGTCAAAGTTGAATTGGAGGAAAACGAACGAATAACCGCCGAAGCGGGAGCCATGGTTTCCATGTCTTCCAACATCACCATGCAAACGAAGGCAAGGGGAGGTATACTTTCCTCTTTGAAACGTAGCGTTCTTGGTGGAGAGAGCTTTTTTATGAACACTTTTTACGCGGAAAACGGAAAGGGCGAGATCTTGCTAGCACCGATGATGGTTGGCGACGTTCAAAGTTTGGAGTTGAACGGAGAAACCATATTCGTGAGATCTGGTTCTTACTTGGCTTCCGTTGGTGATATAGAAATAGACACGAAATGGGGTGGCGCGAAAACTTTCTTCGGTGGAGAAGGCCTCTTTCTTTTGAAAATAAAGGGGACGGGAACTCTTTTCGTCAGCTCATATGGGGCGATCGTGGAAAAGTACGTAGAAGGTGATTACATAATAGATACAAGCCACATAGTGGCGTTCGAGGAGTCTTTAAATTTTAAAGTGAGAAAGGCCGGAAATTGGAAATCTTTCTTCTTCAGCGGCGAAGGACTTGTTTGCAATTTCAGTGGAATGGGAAAGGTTCTCATTCAAACGAGAAATTTGGACGCTTTGGTAACATGGATGAAATCAAAAGTGAAAGGCGGAGGAAATTGAATTCCAACCCTTTGATCGAAAAAATACGCCAAGCACGCCTCTTTTCTTTTGATCTGGATGGAACAACGATCCTCGGTTCCAAACCTTTAAAAGGGGTTAAGGAACTTCTGGAATATCTTTTCAAGCACAAAAAAGTCGTTTTCATGACGAACAATTCATCGAAAACCAACGCCCTGCACGCAGAGCATCTTTCGAAGATCTTCGACATGAAAATAGACGAATCTCGCTTGATGAGCGCGTTGGATTCCATGGAACTTTTTTTGAAAGAAAGATCCTTCAAAAGGATATACCCTTTCTTAAACGAGAGAGTGCGATCGTATCTTTCAAAGGAATTCATCTTCGATGATGTGAAACCAGACGTGATCGTCGTGGGGTTCAACACGGACGCGACCTATTCTCAGCTTCAAAAAGTTTCACGTTTGATATTCGAAGGCATTCCTTATATATTGGTACATCCCGACTTACGATGTCCCACGGATTTCGGATACATTCCAGATGCCGGCTCTTTTGCCAAGATTTTCGAACTCACAACGCAAAGAAAGCCCTTATGGATTGGTGGAAAACCCAATCACATCATGATAAAGGGACTTGTGAACAAGTACGATGTCGACGAGGAAGAGATCGTGTACGTTGGAGACAGGCTTTACACCGATGTAGAGATGGTCAGAAAAAGCGAAGCATGTGGTGTGTTGGTGTTAACCGGAGAAACCTCTTTGGAAGAATTCAAACGATATGAAAAGCGCACGCACGTTTCCAACGTTCTCGTTGTTGAAAACGCCGAAGAATTGTTGAAGATGATTTCCAATAGAGTTTTCAAAGATTGAAAAATTCCGCGGCTTTTTTCGTGGTTCCTCTCACTTCCCGGGTGATGCTCAAAAAAGTGGGACCGTCCAGTTTTAAATAAGCCCACACTTCTTTGTTTATCATGGGAAGAGCGTAATTTCCAGCGGCGTGTGGATCCAATATGTTCGCAACGACATCCGCGGCGTGGGAAATGTAAGTTATATCTTTCAAATTTTCGTCCTCCACTTTTTCGGGTTCGTGATGAAACGCCACGGCCGTTCTTATCTCTTGTGGAAATCCCCATTTTTCGATGAGATGTTTCACTATTGAGACGTGATCTGGAAGTTCGAGCTTTTGTTCGGCGCTGAAATACGTCATGGAAGCTTTCGAAGACAATTCGATTATCGCGTCCGTGTAAGACGGAAAGAGTTTAGCCATGACCATCTTTCCAAGATCGTGGATCATCCCAACCAAAAAGGTTTCTTCCTTGTTTATGTAACCCACAACGTTGGATATACTTTCTGTGGCCATCGCCGTTGCCATCAAGTGCCACCACATCTTGTCCGCGCTTATCTTATCGGTACCAAGCTTTGAAGAGAAAAAGGCGTCATGCATGTAAATACTGGTGACCAAATTCCTAACGGTTTTGAATCCCAAGATCATCACGGCGTGGGAAAGTGTGGCTATTTTCTGGGGCAAACCGTAATAGGCTGAGTTGGCAAGTTTCATAACCCTAACCGTCAGGTTTGGATCTTTTTCTATCACATCTGTCAATTCCGACGCCGAAACGTTCGGCTGTGAGACCAATTCCATAACCTTTGATACGACGAAATTTGGCGTCGGTATACTGTCAAGTTCCTCAAGAATTTCGTTCAAGGTTTTGGCCATCACGTTCCCCCTTTAACCTTTAAGATGTTAGCCAATCCTTCTTCAAAAGTGAAAATTTAAAACTGCAACCGTCTCCATCTTCTATCCATATCTTACCATGATGTCTTTCGACGATCTCTTTTACCAAAGCGAGTCCCAAACCCGTTCCAGAAGCTTTCGCTTTCATGGTCTCTATCCTGTAGAATTTTTGAAAGATCTGTTCTCTTTCTTCTTCTGGTATAGGACTTCCATTATCGTAAACCTCAACGACATATCTATCCTTTTCATCGTACAATTTTATTCTCACAAGTGGTTCGGGATTGTCATCGTATTTGAAAGCGTTTACCACCAAATTGTCAACCACTTGTCTTATCCTCTTCGGATCGGCCGTAACGTACGCATTTTCCAAATTTTCCGGAACGGAGAGTTCGAATTTTATGTTGCTTTCGAGCGCTCTTGCCCTTAATCCCTTGTAAGCTTCTCTCAAAATTTTCAAAAGATCTATTCTTTTAAAATTCATCGGAAAGCTGTCGGATTCCAATTTTGAGAATTCCAACATATCGCTCACTATGGACTGAAGATGTTCTCCCTCGTTTTTGATCGTTCCTATGAATTGTCTCAACGTGTCCACGTCCAGATCTTCTATAGAATCGAGAATGGTCTCAGAATACGCTAAAATGGCTGAAAGTGGTGTTTTCAACTCGGGAGAAATGCTCGCAACGAAATCGTTCTTCATCCTGTTTATCTTTTGAAGTCTTTCTAACTCTTTGGTGTTCGTTATGTTTTGAATTGAGACTACCACTTTCAAACCGGAAGAAAGTTTCACCGGAACGACGTGAACGCTGTAAAAAACCTTGTTGATCTCCACTTCGTTAGAGATCTCTCTTCTATCTGCGAAGGACATGTTGATCATTTCTTTGAGTTGCTCTTTTAGATCCGGATTTTCACTTATGAGCTTACGATAGGGAATGTTCGAAAATTCTTCGTTTCTGTAAACATCTTCCACTACCACCGCGTACTTCAAGGAATTCAAAACGTTTTCAAGGTAGAATTTCGATTCGGCGATATCTTGATTTTTCTTCAAAAGTTCTTTGGTCAAGAACATGTTCTCTATGACCATGGAAGTTTCGAAGGCCAGAAAACTCTCTATATCCGTTATTCCCCTCGTTATCTCGTTCATATCGCTTTTCAAACCGAAGATCAACGTGCCTATATCCTGCGTTCGGCTGAAAAGTGGAACGAACATCACCATGAATTCTCCTATTGGAGTTACCGAAAGGCGATGCTTTTTCAACGCCCAAATGGCGAATTCCAGTATCTGTCTGTTCACCTCTTTGCCGAATTTCTCTTTAAGAGATATGAAAGAATACCAGCTTATGTCGAAAAAATTAGCAGACGCTTTTTTCAACTCTTCGACACAATCGTACACGCTTTCAGCAGCGTTGAGTTTTAAGGTAAAAGAAGAAAGTAAAGATGAAATTTCCGGTATGACCTTACTTTTAGAGACAGTCGGCCCTATTCTTCTCACCCCTACCTTGCCATCACACTTTTGGTCTGGATTTGATCTTCGGTTTTGGCTTTATCAAAGGTTTCACCGCTTTTTCCATAAATCTCAGTATCTTCGTGAACCATATCTCTTCTTGTGAAATTGGTCGTACTTTTATGGAATAAACTCCGGCCAAGTTGGCCACCAAGACATCTGTGAAAAGCTGATCTCCTATCACCACTATCTCACTTTTAGACAAGTTGTACTTTCTCATGAGCCTGACAAGCTTGCGCGTGAGTGGTTTATGAGCACTCCTCACAACCGTAATATCGGAATTCATTGCCATCCACTTGAGCGATGGGGAACTTCCATTTGATAATATCGCGACTTTGGCTTTTTTGGAAAGTTCTTGTAGAAGTTCAAACGTTTTGTCATCGAGTCTTTCGGCTTTCCACTTGGCCAACGTGTTATCCATATCAAAGACGAACATCTTCACACCATTTGAGATAAGGGTATCGTAATCTATCTCGAAGATGCTTCTTTTCCACTCGTTTGGCGCGACCAATTCACTCACTCGAAAAGGCCACCCAAACGTGTAGAAGATCACGTTGTACGATATCTTTTCCAAAATGGCTATCGTTTTGAGAAAAAAACCCACTCCCGGGTACGGCGCTACCAATATGGTGTACATTCCCAGTCTATTTCCCGCTATTATATCGGTGAAAAAGAGATCTCCAACGAGCACCGTATGTTTGGGATCGGAATTCATCTTCCTTAAAGCCATTTTCAACGTCCTAAGTCCGGGCTTCCTCGCCTTAGCGAAAATACGCAATTCGTTCACTTTTTCTTTCAAATTTCGTGCCCTTTCAAAAGGGCCATTTGTAACCACGGCAACCTTGAAATCGTTTTTCAACAACTCTTCGAACATCTCCACGACATCATCTGAGACCTTCTTTTTAAATGGCGCGAGAGTGTTGTCGTAGTCGAATATAAACGTATCGAAACCAAGTGCTTTGAACTTGTCGTACGGAATATCGTGAACGCTTTTCAAAACTTCACGAGGAATTGGTTTTCTAAAGAACTCCACGATTCGGCTCATATTTCACCACTTTTAAGTGCAATTCATCTTTCAACGAATTCAACAATTTCAAAACGTCTTCCAAGGCATCATCCACGACTATTATCTTCAAAAGACCAGAAGCCGGATCGATATGTCTGACGTTTATAAGGTTATCTTCTGCTTCCAGTATGTAATTCAACGTGTGTACGTCTTCTTTGGAAATTTGAACGTATATATCGTATTCTCTATCGCTCAAAAGCTTACCTCCATACCGTAAGTGAATACTGGTTTCACACCGTTGAACGTTCCCTTCAACCAGGCGTTCAAGTACGAGAAAAAGAGCCTAAATGTTGTACCTAATTTTCCGCTAACTTCGTAATTTCCAAGAGAATCCACGTGAGCGTTCGTATCGAAGAAAAACTGAACGGGTGTGAACCCAAAGGGTCTTGAGCTGAAATTCATATTCGCATCGTACACACCTTGATTTGCCGTGACGGCACTTCCGAAAACCCCAAAAGGTCCGAAGTACTTGAAGCTCACTCCAATGATGGGGCTGGATTCCATCGTTACGGAAGTGTCCAGATTCGCCACGCCTCTCATCAAGCCGGTATGTAAAACCGGAATGTCATTTTGGTACGAATAGGAAACGTACGGTAAGAAATCACCGATCTTGTATCTTAAATCTATCGAAGGATGAAAGATAACCGGCGAAGAATTAACCACGTACTCTCCACCAATTTCACTGGCGAAATTTCCAAAGATGATGGGCAAGCTCGAAAAGATCGAAACCGTTGAATCTGAAGAGATGCTCGCACCAACGAGAAAACCATATCCCATATGTACACGGGCGGCCACGTTTCCATTTTTCATTGAAATGAGTGTGGAGAAAGGCCCGGCGTTAAACGATAAGGAAAGATCGCTTATCTGGTTTTTGTGGTAATCGTACGCCACCCAATTGGACATCACGGGCGTGTTTGCCTGCATGCCAAGGTAATCCTGATTTGCCCAAAAGGCGTACTTATCCTCTTCAAGGTACTTTCCTATCGTCTCCAATCCTCCAAGTGGAGAGTAAGCGCTCACCTTTTTCTTCATTTCCAGTATCAAAAGAGAACTTCTCATCGTACGCTTCGGTTTGAGTTGGGATATGGACACGCGAATATCCTTTGTGATGTTCAACTGGGACACTTTGAATTTTTCAACTTTTCTAAACGCTCTGGCAAATCTCACCTTGGTCTTTTTGACCTCCACGTTCGGAAAAAGCATGGTCAACGGAACTTTCACCTTTATTTCGCCGATCAAATTCTCTTCAGGAAGAACTTTTGCGAATTTCAGAGGCTTTTCACGAATCACTTCCACCGAAAAAGCTTTTCCCGGAAACGGAAAAGGCCTTTCCAATTGGATCGGTTTGGGAAAACCTTTCACGTTCAACAGCGAAATACGCAATGGAGGTATCTGAATTTCTCCGATCGTCTTTAAAGGCGCTACCTTCAACTTTTCAGATGCGAAATTCCCTCCCGGCTCCAACTTGTGTGCGGTGAAATTCGTGTTTATCTCCAAGAGGATAGGTTGGGCCAGAATGGTGGCGGCCATCAACATAAAGACCGCCACAAAAGCAAAGCCCTTCACATTTATCACCGCTTTCCCAAAGCGGAAAGCCTTTTTCTGGCCAAAGAAGCGGCGCCAGAATTTGGGAATTTCGTCAGTATAGTATGGTAAACCTGCGCGGCGGCGGAAATCTGCCCCAAATTCTCATAGGACATTCCTATGTAATAAAAGGCTTGCGGCACGCGCGGGTCGTTTCCAAACAGTGAAACCAAATTGAAGAACGCGTCTTTAGCGCTGGAGTATTTACCTATTCTGTAATACATCATGCCGAGCTCGTAAGCGGCATCTGGAGCGGCGCTACTTGACGGATAATTCGTGTAAACTTCTTTGAAATACTTGGCCGCTTCGTTCACATCGTTCTTGGATTGGTAATATTTGGCCTCTATGTAGAGAATGCCTCCCATCGCGTTGGTGGACATGTTCTTTTTGAGCAAGGACGAGGCAATCGAATGAGCGTCTTTCAGATCGTTGTTCATGAGATAAGCGTACGCTTTATGGAAAAGTAGATCGTTTTTGGTGGAAAGATCGCTCACTTTGTCGATCACACTGTCAACGTATGAAGGAATCTTCGAATACTCACCGAGTTTTTCCATCGCAACCGCTTTCAAAACGTACACGCTGTTGGTGTAACGTCCTTCAAAATCGTATTTTATTATCCAATCGTAAACGTTTAAAGCTGACGCGTAATTTTTCAAATTCACGTAGGATTGACTCAGGTAATAAGCGGCGTTCAAAGCGAGATCCGGATCCAAAGTCCTGTTATTCATGACATCTTTCAAATACGTGAGAGCTTTTGAATACAGGCCTTCGTTGTAATATATCAAAGCGAGGTTGTATTCAGCCACGTTCTTCGTCTCATTGGTCCCAAGCGCTACCGCATTTTCATATGAACTCTCCGCGTCTTTGTAATCCGATTTTTCAAAGTATATGTCACCCTTCAACATGTAAGCCTTTGCTTTCATGTTGACATCCTTGGTGCTCGCTATCAGAGCGTTCAACGTCTTTATCGCGTCTTGATATTCCTTTTCAACGTTGTAAGTGTACGCCAACCAATAGGCGGCAGAATCGCTAACCGGATCCACGATACTTGCCAGTTTTTTGAAGATAGTCACCGCCGTCGCGTAATCTCCCTTTTCAAGGTAAGTCTTTCCCTCTTGGAGTATTATCTGATTTTTTTGAGAGGTGAATATCGGTTCCATCTTCTGGTAGAGTTTCAAAGCCTGATCGAATTCCTTTTGCTCACGATAAGTCGCCCCAGCGCTTAATCCCGCTGAAAGTCTTAAATTGGTATCCATCGCCCTGTTCAAAACGGTTTCCCAGTCTGAAATGGCGTCTTTGTATTTTCCAAGTTTGTATTCCGTCCACGCTTTGGCGTTAAGCGCCTTGTAGAGTTTCTCGTTTTCTGGAGCGAGCTGAACGGCTTTTTCAAAGGCAATAAGGGCTTGTGAATACTGGCCATTTCGGTAATACGACTCACCTAAGATCGTGTAAAGATCGGCACTCCAAACCGTTGGAGGATAGTTCTTTATGGCATCGTTTGCGGTTTTTATTGCCTCCTTTATCTCTTTCATATTCAAGAGAGAATAGGCATCGTAATAAGCTGCCGGTTCTATGACGTTTGGATCGTTGGAGTAGTCTGAAACGCTCGTGAACAATTTGTGCGCACTTTTGAAATCGTTGGTGTTGAAGGCGATCTTTCCAAGGTAAAAAGTCGCCCACGCTTTCCAAGTGTTGGTCTGAACTTTTGAAAGTATCTTTTTGGCTTGAGAGTACTTACCCATGTTGACGTATATGCTTCCGACTAGCACTTTCGCTTCGTCACCGTATTTCGGTGAATTGTAAAGAGACGAAAAATACGAAATGGCATCGGAATTGTCACCAACACTCATGTAAGAATATCCCAACGAGTACACCGTGTATTCGTAATCTATCGAATTCTTCGGAAGATACGTCAAAGATTTCTTGTACTTCTCTATCGCGAGATCGTATTTGCCCAACAGATAGTAAGCATCTCCCAAAAGTTCATACGCCTGTCCGATGTATTGGGCCGGTTCCGTGTATTTCGAAAGGAAAAGCTCAAGTTGCGAAATGACGTTCGAAACGCCCGAAGTGTCACCGTACTGTTTGTACAACTGCAAAGCGTTCTTCGCTCCCATGAGCATGTCCACCCCGTTTTGATCCACGCTTGCCGCGATCGACGAGGTCAACATAACAACACCTACCAGCATCAATATGAACAACAAGAAAAATTTTCTTTTCATCCACACGCACTCCTCTCATTAGAAAATATATTTTCACCACATTTTTTTTGTTAAATAACTTAAATGACACACAAGATATGTTATCATCCTTTCGACAGTGGATACCCCCCTATCCCCCCTCAACATTTTTTCAAAGTGAGACCCTGTTTGTGAAGGGTCTCATTTTCTTTTTCATATTTCTCAAAGTTTCGATTTCTTTGGAAGTCAACTTTCTGTATTCCCCTTCCTTCAACGATTCATCGAGTAAAATAGGGCCAAATGAAACTCTTTTAAGTGATACGATTGGATGACCAACGAATTTGAAGGCCCTTCTTATTTCCCTTTTTCTTCCTTGTTTAATTGTTATTCGCACTTCAGAACGTTCTCCGTCGATCAACTTGATCGCTCTGGTCGTTTCAACCTTCATCTTCGAAACGTAACCAAACGGCAATTTTATGCCCTTTTTCATCTTCTCAACAGTCGACGATGAAATGCTGCCGACTATTTGCGCAACGTACACCCTTTCCACTTCATAACGTGGATGAAGCAACAACTGGGAAATTTCGCCGTCATTCGTCAACAAAAGTAATCCGGATGTATCCTTGTCCAGCCTTCCAACCGGAAAAACGTCATCTTCCACATTTAAAATGTCAAAAATGGTCCTTCTTCCTTGCGGATCGCGCTTGGTGGTTATGTAACCAACGGGTTTGTTGAACATGTAATACACCTTTTTGCGTGGAGACAACTTTTTCCCGTCCAACTTCACTTCATCTTTTTCGCTCACTTGGACGAAATTTTCCACCTTCTGACCGTTGACGGTGATTCGCCCGCTTTTTACAAGTTCTTCAGCTTTTCTCCTCGACGCCACCCCGCATATTCGAAGGTATTTCTGTATTCTCAAATTTGAATTCTCCTTTCGGTAACGACGAAAGATCGGAAATCCCCAAAACTTTGAGAAATTCGTCCGTCGTGTAGTACACGTAGGGATGTCCTTTTGAATTTTTATCCCTTCTTCTTCTTATCATCCTCATCGATAGCAATTCCTTTATCTGAGAAGAAGGCATGGTGCCTTTGAAATCGTAAATTCCTTTCATGGTTATGGGCTGATTTTTCGCTATTATGGCCAAAACTTCCATCTGCGACGGTGTCAGTTCGCTTACCGATTTTCTTCTCAATTTCGAAACGCTTTTTGCGTACTCGGCTTTCGTGAAAAAGGCGTATTTTCCAGCCACGTTTTTCAATTCAACACCATGGTAATGTTGAGAAAATTCTTCCTCTATCTCATCAATGACTTCCAATATCTCATTTCTCTTCTTACCGGTTAATCTCATGAGTTCGTTCAACACCACTCCATGTGAAGCCATTATTATGGCTTCCACTTCAGCTTTCAGTTTTACGTCCGTACACGAACACCTCTCTTTTTGAAACGTCCAGCGAGATGTAGTTTATTCTCAAAAGTTCCAACATCGCCACGAATATCACGACCGCTTCCAATCTATCTCTGGCTTTCAACAAAACATCCCGTATCTTGGCTCTTTTCTTTTGCGATAGGAATTCTTTCAGCTCCTCCAACTTCTTCGCCACAGAGTAAGATTCTTTGGAGATCTTGTAAACCTTTTTCCTGAGCTTTATCTCCTCTTCCACGGCCTTCAAAACTTCCCAAAAAACATCTGGAACCTTTTCTGATTTTTTCTTTTCCTCCGCTAAAGGTAAAACGGTAACGATGTATTCATCGCTGTGATGGGTGTACAATCGCTGCAATTCCATAGCGGCATCTTTAACGAGCGCGTACTCGTACAGCCGACGAGCGATCGAATTCTGCTTTTCAACGGCGGAAGAGGAGGGTTCGAGCAAAAGTTTCGATTTTATCTCCATCAACGTCGAAGCCATCAACATGAAATCGCTTGCGACGTCTATATCCAACTCCTTCATCCCGTTAACGTACTCAACGAATTCGTCCGTTATCTCCGATATCTTCAAATCCAAAGGATTCATCTTGTGCTTTCTAACCAAGAAGAGGAGCAAATCCATTGAGCCTTCGAATTCGCCAGCGTGAATCTTGAGTTGTGAACTTTCACCTTTTGTTATCGGTATAAGTTCATCGCCTCTCTAACTTTTTCCATCGTTTCCGCGGCAACAGTTCTGGCCTTTTTGTTGCCTTCGGATATGACATCTTTAACGGTTTGAGGGTGAGCTTTTAACTCTTCTATCTTTTCCCATATTGGGCTCAACTTCTTCTTCATGCTCTCCAGTAAGATCTTCTTGCAATCGACGCATCCTATTTTAGCCGAAGTACAGCCTTCATGAATTTCGTTGAGTTTTTCTTCAGACGTTCCAAAAGCCTTGTGATAAGACCAAACGTTGCATTTTTCTGGTGTTCCAGGATCGTTTCTTCTCTTCCTGGCCGGATCCGTCATCATTGGCATTATCATTTTCTTCAATTCCTCTTCGTTTGTGTCTATGTTTATAACGTTTCCGTAGCTTTTGGACATCTTTCTACCATCCGTGCCGAGTAATTTTGGCACTTTCGAAAGAAGCGTTTTCGGTTCTTTGAAAACTTCAGAATAAAGCATGTTAAACTTATGCGCTATCTCTCTGGTTATCTCCAGATGGAATGCCTGATCTTCACCCACCGGCACCCCGTCGGCGTTGTAAACCAATATGTCAGCCGCTTGTAAAACCGGATAAGCGAGAAAACCCAAAGTGGAGATGTTACGTTCTCTCAATTCTCTTAACTGTTCCTTGTAAGTTGGAATACGTTCCAATCTACCTAAAGGCACTATCATCGACAACAACAATTGAAGTTCCGCGTGTTCTCTCACGTTGGACTGAACGAAAATAACGCTTTTCTCAGGATCAATGCCACACGCGAGAAATTCTCTTACAAGTGTTAAAGTATTCTCTTTCAATTTTGAAACATCCTCATAGCCCGTCGTTAGCATGTGCCAGTCGGCAACGAAAAAGAAGTTTTCACTTGAACTCTCTTGCAAGTTAACCCAATTTTCCAAAGCCCCTAAAAGATTTCCAACGTGCAACTTGCCGGTTGGCCTCATTCCACTGACAATTCGCATTTTTACACTCCTTTTCGTGCTTTTGGAAATTATACCATATAAGCTTATCACGCATTCAGAAAATGTGCATGAACGGTGAAAAATTCGAACCAAAGAAAGATGGTGTGTGATGCGCAATGGAATTTTCGTGGTAATATCATGATGGCATTCAAAAATGTGAATCGTTGACTGAAGAGGGAGATGATCGTTTTGAAGATAGCCGTTGTGGGATTTGGAGCGGCAGCAATTGGTTTTGTCAGTGAGATTGTGAAAAGCCCCCATGAAATACACATCTTCGAACGCTCTAAAGATGTTTACAGCGCGAGTATAAGTGGCGTGCGATCGGACGGAAAGCTTTTCATATCCAGCGAAATGGGAGGAGATTTGAAAATACCACTTGAACTCCAAAAAGAAGTGGTGAATTACTACCTTTCCAAGTTGGAAGAAGAAGAGGCAAAAAACGTCAAAATGGGAATTTCTTTTTCACAAGACTCATCCTTTTTCGATCGCTTTTACTCTGAAGGTTTCGAACCTGTGAGATCGGAATTCTTTCACGTTGGTACGGATAAACTGCCCGGCATCCTTAAAAAAATATACGAAGAATTCTCTTCTCTTCCAAACGTTCACTTTCATTTCAACACAAAAGTGGAAAACGTAGCGAACCAAGGAAAAAACGTGAAAGTGGAAGCCGAAAATTTTGAAGATCTTTTCGATCTCGTCGTCATTTCGGTCGGCAGGAGTGGTCATGCGTTGGTCAAAAGGATAATAGAAAGCGATCCATCGCTTGTCGTTTCGGATAACATAGTGGATATCGGCGTAAGATACGAAGTGCCGAATCACATAGTTAAAAAGTTGAACGACGAGATGTACGAATTCAAAGTCAGAATGCGAGCGAAAACCGGATACATGGTTCGAACTTTCTGTAACAACCCTTCTGGCAAAGTCGTCTTGGAAGAATACGACGATTTCGTCACCGTTAACGGTCATTCCACATCCACGGCTGGCAGCGAAAACACGAATTTCGCGATTCTTTGCAGCACCTCTTTCACGGAACCGTTCAACGATCCGGTAGGGTACGGCTCTTACATAGCAAAACTCGGAAACATACTGGCGGGGGGAAGAAAAGTTTTGGTTCAAACTTACTCGGATTTCGTCAATTGCAAGAGAACGAAGAAATTGGGGCGCGTCAAACCGACTCTAAAAGAGGACTTTTACGTTTTGGGAGACGTGAATCTGGTTCTTCCAAGAAGGATCGCCCTTTCCATTTCCGAATTCATTCAAAAGCTCTCAAATGTCGTTGAAGGTTTAGCCTATCCGGATAACCTGCTGTACGCAGTGGAAGTCAAGTTTTACAGCAACAAATTAAACAACGAAAAGTACGAAAATTTGAAGTTCATCGGAGATTGCAGCGGTTACACCAGATCGATAACTTACGCGACAGCTCACGGAAAGATGTTGGCCAGGAAGATCAGGGGATTCTAAGATGAGATTTCTGCATTGCAGCGATCTGCATTTAGGTAGGAAACCCGTTGGTTCCATTTTATCCGAGTATTCGAAGCGAAGATATGAAGATCATTTCAACGCTCTCGATTTCATAGTGAACAAGGCCATGGAAGAAGAGGTGGACGCCTTTTTGGTGGCCGGTGATCTTTTCGACAGAAGGGAACTGTCACCGGACGTTTTGGAAAGAACGGAAGAAATTTTGAAAAAGCTCAAGAACGCGAAAATACCAGCTGTCGTCATAGAAGGAAATCACGACAGAATTCTCGGGACGAATGAAAATTCTTGGTTGGAATACCTTTCGCGTGAGGAGCTTATACATCTGCTGAAACCTTTTTCCGAAAATGGCATCATATCATATCCTCCTTGGAACGGCAGGAACGGCTCATGGATCGAGATAAAGGGAGTACGCTTTTATGGTATCGGCTATCAAGGTTACCAGTTTTCCGAATATCTGAGAGCTTTGAATTCGGAATTGGATGATTCGAAAGAAAACGTGGTTTTAATTCACACGTCCGTCGGAGATCCGGATATGGTACCCGGCTGTGTGAAAAAGGAGGAAATCGAGAAAATCTCTCAAAAATGTGATTACGTGGCCGGCGGTCACATTCACACTAAAAGGATCTTCAACGATGTGAAACTTTTCGTTCCCGGCGCGCCCGAGTATTGGGATCTGGGAGAAAATGGAGAAAAGGGCTTTTTCATATTCGATACGCTTCAGAAAAAAGCCAGTTTTTACGAATCACAAAAGAGAACGAAGATAACCGCTTCCATTAAGCTTACCAAAGGAACGGCTTTGGAGTTTTCAAACGAATTTCAAAAAGCCTTGAAAGAAAATCCACTTGAGGAAGGGTGTCTTTACGTTTTGAACGTGAAAGTGCCTTTTGGAACCTTTTTGGACGTTGACACCGCCGCCGTTGAAAGGGAATTGGAAAAAAACGGAGCGCTTAAGGCGAAAGTTTCCATAAACTTCACCAACATCCGCGAAAACGATGAGACGGAGACGTTCAGCGAAACGGATGCGTTGGAAGAGGAAATCATAAGGTTAAATCCATTTTTCGCTTCTCACTCTTTAGATATGGCACACGCATTGAAAAAATTGAAGAGTGCTCACGATTCATCTGATTCTCAAGAAGCGTTCGAAATTTTGGATGAGCTTTTCCTCAAGATAAGAGGTGAAAAAGATGAGGATACACAGCGTTGAACTTGAAAACTTCAAAACTCACGTCAGAACGAAAGTGGATTTCTCCAAAGGCCTTAACCTCATCTTGGGACTCAACGGCGCTGGAAAAACCAGCATTCTTCAAGCGTTGGGTTTCGCTTTAGCTGGAGTAAAATGGGAGGGAAATTACGGTGATTTCATAACGAACTTCAACGACTCGACAGTCGCGATCGTAAAAATTTCATTCATCGCCAATGATGATTTGGAATATCAAATAATCAGAAAAATAGAAGAAAAACACACGACTTGGGAGCTTTTTTCCTCCAACGGCCTGGCATGGAAAACGCAAAGTGAAGTTTTGAACGTTTTAAAAGTTTTAACCGGAATAAATGGAGAAATGGCCGATGTGTACAAACGCGTCATAACGGCACATCAAAACGATATCACCTCCATCTTTTCGATGCCACCATCGAAGAGAAAAACGTTCTTCGATGAACTGTTCAACACGCAAATATACAAAAAGCTAGCCCAAAATGAACTAAAGGAATACGTTGACGAAATGGAAAAAACGGAGCTCAAATTGAAAACGAAACGAGAAAGTGTTCAGGAAACGGTGGAAAATTTGAAGGACACGCGGGAAAAATTGGATGAAGCTTTGAACGAGATCGAAAAATTGGAAGAAAAAGTCAAAAGTCTTTCAACTCTAAAGCTGATGAGAGAAGAAGAATTGGAAAAAAATGAAAAAATCAAAGTTCAAATTGAAAAATTTAACGATCAAAGAAAAGAATGGTTAAGAAGGCTCGAGGATAAAAAGAAAGAGCTTGAAGAGTTGAATCAAAGGATGAAAAAGGCCCTGAAATCCAAGAGAAAATGTGAAAAATTCAAAAAACAACACGACGAATACGAAAGGGTTTTAGCCGAAATAGAAGAAGATGAAGAGCTTCTTTGTATGAAAGAAAAAAATGTAGATGCCCTTAGGAAAGAAGATAAAAAACTTTCAAACGTGAAAGCTGAAATCGAAAGGTTGAACACCATACTTTTATCTTCAAAAGAAAGGAAAAAGGAAATTTCGCACGAGGTCAGAAAAATAGAAGAAAACATCATTGAAAATCGTCAAAAAGTTGAGAAACTTTTGAATGAAAAGCGTGAAATTTCTTCTTCAACGGATGAACTCTCCGTCTCCGTCGAAGAAGCGAAAAAAACTTCGGAAAAGGTGGAAAAACTCGCTGACGAGATCTTCAACATCGAATCGAGAAAAAAAGAGATCTCTCAAAATTTGAAAAAACTTGAAAATTCAGTCGAGAAGGTGAAAGAACTCGAAAGAAAGTTGAAAGCTTTAAAAGAAAAAGAAGACAAACTAAATGATTTAAACGCCGAGAAGTACTCTTTGAAAGAAAAAATGGAAAACCTCACTCTCTCCCAGGAATCGTTAAAAAACGGAATTTGTCCTCTTTTGAACGAAAGATGTTTAAATCTTGAAGGTAAAAATATTTCCGAATATTTTCATGAAAAACGTGAAATTCTCAGAACACGACTCGATGGCATAGACGATGAAGTGGAGAAAATCGAAAGGGAGATCTCTTCACTCAAAGAAATTGAAAAGATCGTGATTCGAGAAAAACAAAACGAAAAGATGTTCAACGAAAGTACGTTGAGAATGAAGCAACTGGAAGATGAAGAAAAAGGAATGATTTTTTCGTTGAGAGAACTTTTGAAAATTCAAAAGCTTTCAAACGAAATCGAATCACGTGACATTCTTCAAGAAGTTACGAATGTCAAGAAAAATTCACAGGAAAACTTTCAAAAACTCGAATCCCAAAGACGTTCGCTCATAGTCAAAAAAGAGGAAATTGAAGAGAAAATCACAATGATCGAAAACGCCGTTCGTGAACTTGAAATGGAACTTCAAAGAAAAAAAGAGAACCTAAAGGAGCTCTCAAAGGAAATGGAAATTCACACGAAAAGAATAAAGGAAATGGAAGAAACCAAGCTTTTTCTTCTCAAAAAGACGGAGAATTTGGAGGAAATGGAAGAAGAACTGAAAATTCTAAAAGATGAAATGGCGAAAAAGCGTGAGAACGCCAAGAGTCTTAAAACATTTTACGATGAATACAACAAGAATTTTGAAAGCGCCATGGAATTGGAGCATCTTTTAACAAAGGTGAAAGAAACGGAAGATGAGAAAAAGAAAATCAAAGCGGAATTGAACGCCCTTTCAAAGAGTGTTGAAGAGCTTTCAAAATCCTTTGATGAAGAAAAAAGCGAAAAATTGAAAAACGACCTTAAAGCATTGGAAGCCGATATGAAAAATCTCAACATGAAAATTGGAGAACATAAACATAAGATCGAAACTCTGAAAAGAGATCTGCAAGATTTGAAAAAGAAAAAAGCGGAGCTTAAAAAAATAAATGAAGAACTTGAAATCATGAAAAACAAGAAAAGATTCGTGAGTGAATTTCGCAAGATGTTGAATGGAATGGGAAGCGAGATGGCACGACGTTACAGAAAAGGCATTTCCATCAAAGCCACATTGAAATACCAATCTTTAACCGGCAAAACGGATGTGATAGAGTGGAAGAACGATTACGCCGTACATCTGATCTCCTCGATTGGTGACAAAAAATCCGACAGGCGCTTTTCTCACCTTTCCGGTGGGGAACAGGTAATAGTGGCCTTGTGCATAAGAGCCGCGTTGAACGAAGTTTTTTCACGTTCAAAATTCGTGATCTTCGATGAGCCCACGGTGAACTTGGACGAAGAAAAAAGAAGAGCGCTATCGGAGTACCTGCCGAAACTTTTTGAAGACATGGAACAGGTCATCGTCATAACGCACGATGAAAATTTTCGTGAGATGGCCGAAAAGGTGATCTTCGTTGAAAAAGAAAACGGAATAAGCGTGGTGAGATGAAATTCACCGACGAAAGCCGATTTTCACTGGCATCTTTGAAGGAGATTTTAAAAAGGTTAAAACGCATCTTTCCTTTGATATAATAACCGTGGCTTTTCAATATAACATGGAAGAGGGATGAAGTTGAAAGACAAAAAAGGAAAGGTAGAAGTCGTCATAGGACCCATGTATTCTGGAAAAACCGAGGAACTCATAAGAAGGGTTGTGAGAAGAAACATAGCCAAGCAACGCGGCATCATATTCAAAATCTCATCCGATACACGAACGAAAGAGAAAAAAGTCGTGTCCAGAGCTGGAACGTTCTTAGAGGCGGATGTAATCGATGAGTCAAAAGACGCTCTCAAATACCTCGATGAAGAATTGGATTACGTCGCGTTCGATGAAGTTCAGTTTTTCGATGAAGAGATCGTCGATGTCGTGAACGAATTCACCGATGCGGGAACGGATGTTATAGTAGCGGGATTGAATTTGGACTTCAGAGGAGAACCGTTTGAAAACGTCATGAAGATAGCCGCCATGGCAGATGAAATAGCGTTGTTGAAAGCCGTGTGCGTGGTGTGCGGTAAGGATGCAACGAGAACTCAAAGACTCATTTTCAAAAACGGGAGATGGTTACCGGCTTCGAAGCGCGATCCGATCTTCAAAGTCGAAGGAGAGGACGTGCAGATAAAGTACGAACCACGCTGCAAAGATTGTTGGGAGGTGGGTAAGTAATGGCAATAGTCGGAAAACATCAAGAGGTGACTCCTCAAATCTACGACGATGGAAAGAACGCAAAAGGCGTGGAAAAACGTGTGCTTATAGGGCCACATAACGGGGCGCCGAATTTCATAATGAGGCATTTCACCGTTAAACCCGGAGGTTTTTCCCCATTTCACACTCACGATTGGGAACACGAAGTTTACATCTTGAAAGGAAAAGGCTTTTTACGACTCGAAAACGAAAACAAACCGTTTGAAGCCGGTGATTACGTTTTCGTGCCACCAAATGAAAAACACCAATTCGTCAACGATTCAGATGACATTTTGGAATTCATTTGTGTGATACCAAAATATGGAAAATGAGAATTTAAGACGCGAATTGGAAAGAAAGATAAGAAAACATAACATTCCGCCAGAATACGTTTACATAGCTGAAAGCTTAACCCATACGAAGATGATCTGCACTTTTTCAAAAAAATTTTCCGAAATTCCGTCGACCTTTTTGGATCTGGCGAAGATATCCTATAAACTTCACGCTGAAATGCCAAAGATAAAGTTCACGAATTCAAAAGAAAAGCAATTCGTTACGCTTTTTAGGGAAAACTCTCCCATAATGAGGATAAAATACGACAAATCGAACGACAAGATGTACATAGCTCAAAAACTGGCAAGGGCCTTTGGGTTGATGGAAAGCATTTTCGATGCGGTCAAGGGTTTCTCGATCCTTGAAAACGTTTCGTACGTCATCGCGGACGCGCTTAAGAGTGAAAGCTATGACAGGATGCTTTTTCTTCTTATGACGGCTTTAACGGCCGGATATGGTTTTGGATTCGACAGGGTCTTGTTCTTTGAAAAGAACGAAAAGTACCTTGTGGGGAAAAAAGCGCTGGGAGCCTTTGACGAAAAAGAATTCAATCGTTTATCAGTCGAAACGGATCACGACGACTTTTCTTTTGAAGAATTCGCGAATAATTTCATAGATGATTTTTCACATTCAAAACTGCAAAGATATTTGTCTTCCATTAAATTCCTACTTTTTCAAGAAGAGGGAAAATTCTTTGACGTGAAGAAATTGAAGATCGTCCCGCTTGAAGAAATTCCACCCTCGTTAAGACAAAAATTGCTTATTGAAAGTGATATCGTCATCCTTCCGTTTACCTCCACACCGAAAGGGAGTCTTTTCGTCCTAGACAACAAATTCACAAAAAGGGAAATTTCTCACATGATGCTGCGACTCCTCATACAATTTTACAAAGAGATGGAACTACTTTTGGAAAACTTTCATTTGAGAGAAAAACTCAAAGAGATGGCCTACAACGACGAATTAACCGGCGTGAAAAACAGGCGAACGATGAAAGATATCAACGTGTCAAAGGGCGTTTTGGCCATGATAGATTTGGACAATTTCAAATACGTAAACGACACCTTCGGTCACGAAGCGGGAGATAAGATGTTGAAAAAGTTCACATCTCTGGCAAAAGAAGCTTTGAGATCAAACGATATAATTCTAAGGTACGGCGGAGATGAATTCTTGTTGATACTGAAAGATGTAACCATCGAACAAGCGGAAAAAGTGGTGAAACGTTTCAGAAAACATTCATTGGATAACTCCATAAGCTTTTCGGCCGGCATAACCAGTTTCACCTCTCTTACAGATGAAGCCGTGAAGCGTGCTGACAAAGCGATGTATGAAGCCAAAAAAAGTGGAAAAGGAATATGCATATCAAAGGAGGAGGGAGCGATTTGAACTTACAAGAACTCTTAAAAAAAGTCAAAGAGTACGAATACGTGGATATGAAGATCTACGACGTGAACGGAACGTTAAGGCACGTAACTTTACCATCCGCAAACGTTACGCAAAGCACTTTCGAAAAGGGAGTGGGTTTCGACGCTTCTAATTTTGGGTACGCTCACACATCGTTTAGCGACATGGTGGCCATACCTGACGTGAAGACCATCTTCGAAGAGCCGTTCGCGGATGATGAAACGATCTCGTTCATCTGCGACGTGTGGTTGCCAGATCGTTCAAAACCGTTTGATTGGTATCCTCGAAACGTACTTAACAAAGCGCTTGAATACGCTCAAGAGATAGGTGTTGCCACCGATATGATCGTCGCGCCGGAGATGGAATTCAACCTTTTCAATTCCTTGATACACGAGGTTTCACCAACAAGCGTTCTCTTTAAAATAGAAAGCGATGAGATAAGTTGGCCTTTATCCCAAGAGCCCATGATAGAAGCGGACAAAGGATATCACAGAATCCCACCGTTCGATTCCATGTACGATATCAGAAACGAGATGGTTTCCATTTTGACCGATTTGGGCATGAATGTGAAATATCATCACCATGAAGTTGGATCGTCTCAATTCGAGATAGAATTCAACCTGTCAAGTGTGAAAGACGCGGCGGATTGGATTCCACTCCTCAAATACGTCGTGCGAAACGTCGCCGCGGATAACGGCTATGTCGCATCTTTTCTTCCAAAACCCATGGAGGGATACGCGGGCAATGGCATGCATGTTCATCAGTTGCTCTTGAATGGAAAGAGAAACATATTCGACGATCCAAGCGGGCTGTACTCTCTTTCGGATGTGGCTCTTTCCTACATAAGTGGTATCTTAAAGCACGCTCCGGCACTCGTTGCGATAACAAATCCATCCACGAACTCTTACAGACGACTTGTCCCCGGATTTGAAGCGCCGACAAAACCGATCTTCGCCTTGGGGAACAGAAATTCGGCCATAAGAATTCCCGCGTACGTTTCCTCAAAAGAAGAGAGAAGAATAGAATTCAGAATCCCAGACGCCACGTCCAACTCTCATTTCACCATGGCGGCCATGCTTTTGGCTGGAATAGATGGAATAAAACGCAAATGGGATCCGAGAAAGGAAGGGTTAGGACCCTTTGAAGGCGATCAAGTTCCCACAAACGTCAAAGATCTTCCCGCTTCCTTGGACGAAGCGTTGAACGAGTTGGAAAAAGATCACGATTTTCTTTTACCAGCATTTCCGGAAGAACTTCTGCAAATGTGGATAAAAATGAAAAGGGAAGAAGTAAGAAACATATCAAAAGTACCCCATCCTTTGGAATACAAACTCTATTTTGGAATATGAACTCATGTTGTGCGTGAGAGTAACGAAAAAGGGATACCGACGGTATCCCTTTTTCGTTCTGATGTGTCTTAAAGCTGATGTTTTTGGTATATA
>CAZCZS010000002.1:10555-54939 GCA_964503355.1 uncultured Mesoaciditoga sp. | reverse complement strand
TGGTTGGATATGCCAAGTACACCCACTTTCAACTTTTTCATGCTTTTCAACCTCCTTCATTTTTTGAAGATTCAGACGAATTTCATCTTTCATATTCATTTTACATCATCGATAAATAGAAAGGAAATGGAAAAAATAGTGAAGAAAAGTGAGCGATGAAATGCAAGTTTAAGGATATTTAAAACTTTAAACGAAGAATGATGGGTGAATTTACCGTGTGGGTGTTGCTATAACGATATTGAACCATGGCAAATTTTAAACTTTACTCAGTGAAGTTTGTGAGTATAATATGGGTAATTTCACCGTTGGATTTACACCTTGGACATCGTGGAAAATTAACAACAGGAGGGTAAAAAACTATGAAAGGGATTCGCATTCATGTTGTTTCACATACACATTGGGATAGGGAATGGTTTCTAAGCAGTGATTACACGAACAAGTGGCTTGTACCTTTTTTTGATAGATTGTTTTCCCTCTTTGAATCAAACAAAAATTACAAATTCGTACTTGATGGTCAAATGCAAATGGTAAGAGATTACCTCTCCCAGCTTTCAGCCGAAGAGCGTGAAAAGAAAACACTTCTTCTTCGAAAATATGGAAAAGAAAAACGTCTCTTTTTTGGTCCATATTGGTCGCAAATAGATTGGAAAATTGCCGGGGCTGAGTCAAGCGTGCGGAATATCTTAATAGGTCGTAAATTCGCCAAAATGTACGGTAATTTCATGAAAGTCGGTTGGCTTTTGGACAATTTCGGACAAATCGGTCAAATTCCTCAGATACATAAGTTGTTTGGTCTAAACTCTGTATTCGTCTGGAGAGGCATAAGCTTTCCAAATGATGAGGTGAAATCCGAATTTCTTTGGCAAAGTCCAAATGGTTCAAAGGTGGTGGCATCTTATTTTTTAGACAGTTATCGAAACTTTATGGGATTAAACATCTATCCTCAAATAGCCTTTCACAGGATAGAAAATGAAGTGAAAAAGATGGAACCGTTTTTGATAAGTCCCAACGTTTTACTCATGAACGGATACGATCTCGACAATCATCCAGAAGATCCATTTGAAGTGTTAAATCCTAACGGGCATGAAAAAGAACGAATTTTTCAATCCGATCCTCCAAAATACATCTCTGACGTGAAAAAAAGCAAGCCCGTCTTTGTGATGTTAAAAGGAGAGCAACTTTCAGGAAGATATCTTTCTGTTTTTCCCGGCACACTTTCTTCACGTGTGTATTTAAAGATGTGGAATTATCTTTGCGAATACATGTTGACGAAATTGATAGAACCAATCGGAACAATTACTTGGTATTACACGGGTTATTATCCTCATAAAGAAGTGGAAGAATTATGGCAACAACTTTTAACCAACGAAACCCATGATAACATAGCTGGTGTAGGTGTGGATCAAATTCATGCACAAATGGAAAAAAGATACGAAAAAATGATGATCGATTCTAAAAAACTTCTGCAACGCTTGCTCTCAACGATAATGGGAAAATTTTCGAAAAATTCGGTGATCGTTTTCAACACCAATCCTTTTCCAGTGACACTTTGTTTGGAGGTAAACGGCGAAATCATAATTCTTGAGAAAATTCCTTCTCTAGGATATAAAGTGATGAAAAAAATCAAAACGCATAAAATATCCCATGAAATCCAAGAAATCAAGGAGTTTTCTTGGGAAAATGATTTTTATCGTGTTTCGATCAATTCCAATGGGACACTTGACGTGTACGATAAATCCTCCAAAACTTGGTACAAGAATGCTGGATACTTTTACGATGAAGGTGACGCTGGTGATGAGTATAATTATTCGCCTCCACCAAAAGATAAGACCTTCACCAATCAAAATCATCCGGCCAAAATTTCTCTCGTGTACAAAACTCCATTCGCCGCTAAAATAAGGGTTGAAACTCAAATGCAGATACCGGAATTTCTGGATGAAGATAAACGTTCGGATAAGAGGATAATTTTACCGATCAAGTTCGATATTTCATTTGATAACACTCCAATAATTAAATACAATTTGAGTGTAAAAAACGTTGCGCGCGATCACAGGATGAAGATGGTTTTTCCCACGATCGAAGATGGAGAAATTGTTGCGGAAATGCCATTTGAATACGTTAAAAGACATCAGTATGTGGACAATTCAAGACCTATACCCGAAAATTTAAAGAAATTGATCATAGGAGCACGAGAGTGCGAAAAAGAATACGCTTTTCCAATGAAGGACTTCGTTGCCATGAGTGATGGCTCCAAAACATTTGCCGTAATGGCAAAGGGATTATGCGAATACGAAGTAAGAGAAAAGAAGTTATTCATAACCCTTTTAAGGTCCGTTGAATGGGTGGCTAAAAACGATTTGAAAACAAGAATCGGTGACGCTGGACCGGCTATGTACACGCCAGACGCTCAATGCTTAAGAGAAATCAACTATGAGATTGGTTTGTTTGTGGGAAAAGGGAATATACAACATTCTGACCTTACGAAATGGTCCCAGATTTTTCACAATCCTCCGATATTGGTAAAAGTGAATGAGAGTGGTGGTAAGGAAATCGAAGAGTTTTCTTTTTTGAACGTTGAAACTTTGAATCTAAAATTGACGTCTATGAAGATTTCCGAAGATGGGAAGGGTATGATAATTCGATTTTTCAATCCTTATGACAAACCTCAGGTTTTGGATCTTTCAAAGAGAAAGGAAAAGATCTTCAAAGTTAACTTGTTTGAACGTCCAATTCAACAGATAAAAGAAAAATTGGAAGTTTTACCCCATGAAATTCTCACCTTGAAATTCGAGCTGCAACATCGCAACGAAAAATATGATTTTTCATCTTTTCGGTTACTCATACCAGCGTTCAACTCACCTAGTAAAGACAAATCGGATTTTCAAGATCCAAAGATCCTGGAATATTTGAAAAGGAGAAAAACAAAGCTTCTAAATCATATGGAATCCTTGAACTCAAAAATTCAAAAGCTCGATGTGAACAAATTGGAGTATCACAAAAGGATGTTTGAACTTCTTTGTGCGAAGAGAACTTACCTTGAAACGGAACTATCGCTTTTATTAAACGAAGAAATTAGAGCAGAAGACGAAAGAAAAGAAAGATTAAAAAAGCGAATTGAAGAAGTGGGACTTCGCTTGAACGATGCACGAATAAAAAGAAGGGCTTACGAATACGTGTTGGATTATTGGAAAACGGTATTGAACGATTGAGGTAAAATGCGATTCTGCAAAAACGCCTTTTTCGTGTTTAACTGGTAAAAAGGGTTGACATTTTTTTGATTTTGTGTTATAGTTAACTAGTACACTGATATATCGGAGGGGGCGAAAGGATTGCAAAAGCGTTATCCGATCACGTTCAAAATACTTCTTGTATTCTTTCTTTCGTTGACGGCACTTGTCGTACCGTACTATTCTTTGAAAATCGTCTTAAGTGTTATCGCGATCATACTTTTGGGTTTAACTTTTCCTCGTTTTGGCGTGTTCTTTGTGGTGTTGGCAATCGTTTTCATAGTTTTACCATTTGGAGTTTTGAATTCCTCGTTTTTACCTTTTTCCTTTATGAAGTACTACGCTCAAAGATATGGAATTTCTTCGATATTCAAGTCTAAAACTGCCAAAGTCTATCCGAATAAATACATCAAAAGCGCCTCAAACGTTGATTTAAACATCATGAACGGTCTTGAGATCGTGTTCGATCCGACATCAACAGAAATCGAAATTCCATCTGTGCTCGCTGTGAAAAGATCCGAAAAGAAAGTTGAAATTTCATCGTCTCAGGGTATTCTTATGAATAAAAATTACGTTATAGATATCGGAACAAAGAACGGCTACGACAGCGTTCATATTCAATCGGATGGCCTATTTTTAAAAGGAGAAGTTGGTAAGAAGATAAAATTCTTCAACGTGAATTGTGACGGAATTTATCTATCTGGAAATCTAAAATTCGATACCGTTAGAGTAGATTGCGATGGAGCATATCTCGATGGAGGAATTGACGCTAAAAGCGTTGAAATAAATGCAGACGGCGTGTTTGCACATCTTATGTTGAAAAGCACGAAAGAATTCTCTTTGAATGCCAATGGTATCGCTGGCGATATAACTTACGAAGATAAATGGCGGGGAATTCGCACGCTGTTGATAAAGGGCGATGGTGGATATATAACCGTTAAAATTCCCCAACTTGCTGGAGAACTTGAAAGGGAAACGGAAGGAGTCTTGGTCAAGGTAATAAGATATTGAAAAATCGGAAGAAGTGAGAGAGATGTTAAGAGCGGTGGATAAACACAGTGGCATTCCAGCGTATTTACAAATCATGAACATCGTAAAAAAAGAGATCATGATTGGGAACTTAAAAAAAGGTGATCAACTCCCACCCGTCAGGGAACTTCAAAAGACGTTTGATGTGAACGTTAACACCGTAATGAGAGCCCTGGAGAGGTTACAGATGGAGGGAATCTTGGAGGCTCGGCATGGTGTTGGATATTTCATCAAAGAGTCAGAGGTGATAAAACCAGAAGTGATTGAAATTTTGGAAAAAAGCGTTCAAGAGCTGAAAAGGATGGGAATAGATTTAAACACGACTATACTCATTCTCGAGGAGGTGTGGAGAAATGTTGAATAAAATGGAGGCGTACTCTGCGAAAGTTATCAAAGAAAGGGCTGGTCTTATACTGATGTTGGCGTGGTTCCTTTTGATTCCACAATTGTTTTCTTGGAGGTTCTTTTTTCTGTTTTTAATGATAACTTTGGCCCTTTTGCCAAGGGATATACACAATGGAAGGATAAAGATCATGATGGCTTTACCTTTTTCACGCTCAAACGTTTTTTGGTGTTCTTACATTTTTTTGATAGCTTTTGCCGTGATCACTCAGATGCTCGCAGGTGCACTTTTAGGTGTATCAAGTTGGACGATGATAAAAGATGTGATTGGAACTCTGATCTTTTCAAGCGCTTATTTCGGTGTGGCGATGATTTCCGCAATTTTTGGATTTGGAAATTTCGTGATCCCATTCCTTGTACTTATAGCCGATAGCTTTTTTGGTTCTGTTGGAAGTGGTTGGAAATTCACTTACAATTTTCTAAGTTCGCCAAGTGGTTTTAATCCTTATTCTATGATCAGTCCGATTTATCAAGGCAATCGTATAGCCGCTCTCATCTTTGCCCTTGTTCTTTTAATTTTGGCATACGTACTTTTTGAAAGGAAGGAGATATCCAAATGATCGTTAGAGTTGAAAATTTACAGAAAAATTTTTGCGGAAAGCCGGTGTTGAACGGGGTAAATTTTGCCGTTGAAGAAGGTGAAATATTCGCACTTATAGGGCCAAACGGTGCTGGAAAAACCACAACCCTTAGATGCATATACGGTGATTTGTTCCCCAACGGTGGGAGAATAGAGCTATTCGATAAAAAATTCACTCCAAAAATCAAAGAAAAAATCGCTGTGATGAACGAAGAAAGAAAAACTTTTAGGAGATTCACCGGCAACGATTACGCGAAGATGTGGAGCTTGTTGTACCCAAGGTGGGACGCCAAAACTTTCTCTAAATTCGTCCTTCATTATGGTTTCGATCTCAAACAGCGTGTTGAAACTTATTCGATAGGAATGAAAACGCTCTTTTACATCGCCCTTACACTCGCAACTGGCGCAGACGTTCTGTTGCTAGACGAACCGACGCAGCATCTTGATCCGTTGATCAGAGGCGAAGTGCTCAAAGTGATAAGTGATTACGCCTTCAAGAAGAGAAAAACGATCATAATATCTTCTCACGAAATATATGAACTTGAGGAAATATCAACATCATTTGCGATAATAAAGGAAGGTAAAGTGCTTTATTCTGACAACATCGACGATGCGAAAGCTTCCCATAGAATAATTTCTTCCGATGAAAAGATTGAAGGAGAGGTTGTCGGTTTGGTTGAAAATGAAACACTTGTAAAGACCTCAAAAGAGATAGGGAGATACCCTAATTTCAAAGAAATCGTATTGGGATATCTAAATGGGCAAAGAGAGTTCGTTCCTTTCGAATAACTCATACTTTTCAGCATTCACCCATTATCCTCTTTGGAAAGCCCTGCTTTCATGGCGTACATCTTTTCATCGGCGCTTTTCAACGCCCGCTTATAATCTATTTCAGAGCTTATATATGAAATTCCATAAGAAAGTGTAACTTCGAATCCAAAATCTCTTTTCAAATGGGAGATTTTGGATTGTATTCTTTCCAATATGATGTTCACTCTTTTCGCGGCCGTTTGTGGAAAGACCATCAAAAATTCATCTCCCCCGTATCTGACGACCAAATCCATCTTTCTTAGACTTTGCTTGAGGATCTTTCCAACTCTCTTTAAAACTTCATCTCCCACCAAATGCCCGTAAGTATCGTTTATCTTTTTGAAGTGATTTATGTCCATCATGACGATGGAAGCGTATTCGTTTTTTCGCTTGATGATTTCGTAGTAGTTTCTAATCCATTCGTTGAAAAAATGCCTTGTGTAAACGCCTGTCAGAGCGTCTTCCATTGCTAAATCTCTAAATTTTTCCCTTTCTCTTTTCAACTCTTTCATGATGGCATCAAACTCTGAGGCGACTTCTATTTGAGCCGCTAAAGCTTTAAAAAACGTGAAGTCCATTTCGGAAAATGCTCCGTAGCCTTTTTTCAAGAAAGAAACTATCATCTTCACTTTGTTTCCCTCTTTTATGGGGATTCCAAAATAAGATAGGGGCGTGTCGAGCGCGCCGTTGTATAAACTCACCCGTTTGTAATCACCCATCTCGAAGTCGAAAACGTTGGGCAGATAAAGCTCTTTTTGCGTGTCGGCTATGTACCAAAGTACACCTTTATCCCGGTTTTTGTTGAGAACTTTTTTCGTCACGTCGATGTGTTCAGACCATTCTATGACTATTTCATTTTCTTTAACTGATGCTATGTAGATGTAATCGGCTATCCCGTTGTTTTTGCAGTATTCATACGTTTTCGTTCCTATACTTTCAAGGACGTTTTCTTTTTTAAACAGAGCGGCCATGCCCTTTATCAATTCCAAATTGTACACGTGAGAAAGGATTTTTTCCTTTTCTACCATTTTCGTAACGTCTCTCACAACACTCAAAATGGCCACTTGCCCATCGAAGAGGACTTTGTTAACGTTTACCTCAACCCACAAGGTGTTACCTTGAGCGTCTTTTGTTTTTTCCAAAACAGGTGGAATAAGTTTATCTTTCATGACGGATTTTACATTCGTGTTGAACACTTCGTGGTATTCGGTATCCACAAAATTGATGACGGATTTGTTTTTTACCTCTTCAAGTGATTTGACTTTGTATAATTTTAAAATATGTGGGTTGGCGTATAGTATCTTTCCCTCTCTATGAATATGAATTCCAACGTTCATGGAATCGAAGAGGGATAAAAATTCCCTTTTGTTGACCTCTTGCAAATTTTCACGTTCCATTTTTGCTTCTCCTTTTACGATTTTTTTGGTCCCTTAAGCCACGTTTTCTCCACGTATGATGAAGTCATAGCTCTTAACAAGGCGTTGTATTTCAATCTGAATCTTATCTTATCACCAACAGATATGTTTTTTTCACATTCTGTTACGTCCAAAACGGTGTGATCGCTCGAAGCGTGCAAAACGTCTATTCCCTTGTCTAGTGGAATCAAACCATCGCAGGCTATATCCTGTTCACCCAAGGCCACTATCGCTTTTAAGCGTATTCCCTTGTCTTCAAAGTGAGGAGTTCTTCCCATTGAATCTTTTCCTATTTTCCCCTGAGGTATTGATGGTTTTCTTTTCACTTCCACGACTTCCGCTTCGAGAGTGAAAGTATCTTGTCTTAAAAAATCAAAGGTTTTACCGTTGGTGATGTCCGTTCCAAGGGCAATGGCTTCCCCTATTCTGTATTCGTTTATTCGCTGAGGTAACGTACCTTTTTGCATAAGATAAACGGCAGCCGTATTTCCTCCGCTTACGACGTTTACTTTTATTCCTTTTTCTTCCAGCTTTTTTGCCACGTTTATCAAAACTCTCATACGTTCTTCATCCGGGATCACACCACCGTAACATCCTAAATTCGTTCCTATACCGTACAACTCTATAGAAGGAATTTCAACGGCCTTCGAGATCTCTTCGACGGCTTCTGGATACCATACTCCTTCTCTTAAGTCTCCGATATCCACCATGTAGAGGATCTTTTGCCTTTTTTTCAGCTCGGCAGCGCGTTTCGCGATCTCTTTCAACACCCTTATTTCGGAAATCAATATGACGTCCGAATTTTCAACGGCCAAAGGCACTTCACTTATCATTGGGATTCTTATGAGCTCGTATGGACCTTCGATGCCGTTTTTTCTCATTTTGACGATGTTTTGTATTCGAGAATCTCCTATGGCGTCCACCCCGGCTTTTAAATACATCCGCGCGATATGTGGATCACCACACACCACTTTGGTGACAGCCACCAAACGTATGTTTTTCTCGTGACAGAGAGTGGCCATTTTTTGAGCGTTGTAAAATAAAGCTTCTTCGTTCAAGATGAGTCTTGGATGTATTTTTTTCCACCCCCAGATTTCAGTATTTGTATTTCATCTGTTTTCTTATCTCCCTTTCTTGATCCCTTTTCGCGATGTCTTCACGTTTATCGTACACGTGTTTTCCCTTTGCCAAAGCTATTTCAACTTTTGCCTTTCCTCGATCGTTGAAGTACACTTTAAGTGGAACGAGTGTTAACCCTTTTTGTTGAAGTTTGCTTGCCAATCTGATTATTTCCCTTTTGTGCATGAGAAGTTTTCTACGCCTCAAAGGTTCGTGGTTGAAGACGTTTCCCGATTTGTAAGGCGCGATGTGCATGTTTTCTATGAACAACTCTCCTTTCCTAACGATACAATAAGCGTCGTTTATGTTGACACTTCCTGCTCGTAGGGATTTTACTTCCGTGCCCTTCAATTCGATACCACATTCGTACTTGTCCAGAATTTCGAAATTCCTGCGCGCTTTTGAGTTGGTCGTAACTACTTTCAATTTTTACTCCCCTTCAAATGAGATTCAAACCAATCTAAAATCAGATCCAACCTTTTAATTCTATGCAACGGTTTTCCGGAACGAGAAAGTTCGTGTGTTTCTTGAGGAAAGAGGGCCAACTTCGTTTCTTTTTTGAAGTACTTCAACGCCGTGAAAAATTGCAACGCTTCGGCCATCCAACATCTTTTATCTTCCATAGAATGAATGAAGAGCAACGGCGTTTCAACGTCTTTGGCGTAAGTCAAAGGAGACATCTTCGTGTACCCTTCAAAATTCGACCACGGATCTCCACCAAGCTGTTCGGGACCAAAGAAATATCCTATGTCAGTCGTACCGAAGAAAGATATCCAGTTGCTTATCGACCTTTGAGATACCGCCGCTTTGAATCTCTTTGTATGTCCAACTATCCAATTGGTCATGTATCCGCCATACGAGCCGCCGGTAACTCCCAAATTGTTTTCGTCTATGAAATCAAATCGCCTTATCGACGTATCCATCACTTCCATGAGATCTTGATAGTCGCGCTTTCCATAAGCCCCAAATATGTTTGCAAAATCTTCTCCGTATCCATCGCTACCACGAGGATTGGAAAATATGACGACGTATCCGTGAGAGGTGAGAATTTGAAATTCCAAAAAGAAACCATAGCCGTATGAGGTTTTTGGCCCGCCGTGGATTTCGAGAACGGTCGGGTATTTTTTCTTCGGATCGAAATTCACAGGTTTCATGATCCACGCATCTATCTTTCTTCCATCTGACGTTTTAACGTCGAAATGCTCCGGTTGAGAAAGTTGCAACTTTTGCAACGCTCTGGCGTTCATATGTGTGATCTGTTTTTCTTTTCCGTTTTTGATCACGTGAAGTTCATCCAAAGAGGTAAAATCCATTGAAATGAATGCCATTTCTCCACTTGAAGCTATGCTGAATCCGTCGACGCATCTTTGACCGGAGATCACCTCTTCAACCTTTTTACCGTCGGGATATTTGACCCGATAAATTTTTGCGGCTGGACCATCCGTCATGGTGAAATAGATCCATTCGCCTACCCAATAAAACGGCGTTGGAGAGGAGGCTCTACTGTCGCTATTGACGGCATTCCATTTTGACAGATCGACGTCGCATATCTTTTTCATTCGGGCGTTTTTCTTGGCACTCATCACGTATATGCGAGGATTCGTGAAAGCGCCTTTTTTCATATCAGAGGCGACAAATGCCAATTTCTTGGAATCAGGACTCCAAGCGAGGTTGCCTATGGATAACTTCGAGTTCGTGATCTTGACAGGTTTTTCTTGGCCTATTTCCAAAACGTATATGTCTGAAATCATAGGATTTTTTTCCATGTCTACGACTTCCACAAAAGCCACTTTTTTCCCGTCGGGAGAAGGGGCGTAAAACTCTATGGGTGCTTTTTCTCGTGTGAGCTTTTTCTTCTTGCCGTTGAGAGTCACAAGGTAAAGTTGAGTTGAAACGTCGTAAATGAATCCCTGTCCGTTGAACCAAAATGGTATTTTATCTATGATATGAACGTCATCTTTGGGATCTTTTTTCTCTTTTTCCACAACTTCGGCTATCATGGATTTTTCATCGAGCCACTTAACACTGGCCACACCATTCTTGAAATGGGAGACCACCTGGGCTTCGCCGCCGTTTGAATCTATGACAAGCAAATCATTTCCATCATCTTTGGATCTTTTTGAGATGAAAGCGATCTTTTGCGATGTTGGAGACCACCGCGCGTTTCCATCTTTCGGGCCTGAAGTAAACGTTTTCGTGCTTTTTCCATCGTACATGAAGAGCTTTTGAACGTAATCATTTTTCTTTTCATCAGCTTGACTCACCGTGAAGATAACTTTCGAGCCATCTGGACTTATCTGTGGATCACCGAGAAATTTGAAGCTGAAGAAATCCTTTGAAGTGACCTTTTTCATAGATTACCCCTCCCATTTTCGCTATGCTTTAATTTTAACACAAAGTGGAGAGTCATCATTTTAGAGTTGGAATTTTGACTGAAGAGAAAAACGTTCACATTCTGCCGCTTTATATGTTATATAATGAAAAGACCTCGAAGAAATTATCCCTGGAGGACTTTCAAATAATAGGTCTCGATTTTCGATGAAAACGAAGAAATATCCAATTGTACGAACTCGAAGAAGGGAGGAATGAGCGCATTTTTCTTCACCAAGAAGGTGGATTGGTGCGCTTGCACGCGATGAAAAAAGTTTTACCAAGTGATTTGGAAATAAATCTGTCTGAATTTGAAATTCCAAAATCCAGTCGCCAGATAAAACTATCACCAAGTTTGGCTTATCAAGAAAGGGCATATGACGCTTTAAATGACGCTTTGGGACTTGATAACAAAAATTACAACGTTTTCGTTTCTGGTATAGCCGGAAGTGGTAGGCATACATTTGTACGGGAGGTGTTGAAAAAAGTCGCATCGAAAATGCCGACTCCCAACGATTGGATCTACGTGTACAACTTCGTCGATCCCCTTTCACCACGGGCTATATCTTTAAAAGCCGGTCGCGCACGGGAGTTCAAAGAAACCATAGAAGGTTTGAAAAAAGAAGTGGTCAATTCCATATCCAAAGCGTTTAACAGTGCAGATTACGAAAAGAAACACGGGGAATTGGAAGAAAAATACGCCACCAAGAAAAAGGAGATATGGAACGAACTCAACGAAAAAAGCTTGGAACTCGGTTTTGCCGTTCAAATAGGTCCAACGGGGATAATGACCGTACCGGTGGCTTACGGTAAGCCGTTAACTCAGGAAGAGTACGAAAAATTGGCACCTGAGATAAAGAAAAAGTACGAGGACAACATTCTAAAAGTGAAAAGACTTATCGATGGAACGATGCACAAATCCAGGAACTTGGATAGAGAGCTTCAATCTAAGATAGAGAAACTCGATGAAGAGATAGCCAAATTCGCCATAGATCCGATTTTTGACGAGTTCATCGCAAAATTCAAAAACAACGCCGATATAGTCGACCACATAAAGAAGATCAAAAAAGATATTCTCAACAATTTGAACGTATTCAGAGATGAGAAGGTGGACAAAGAGAAATTCATGATCAGGTACGATGTGAACGTGATCGTGGATAATTCCGAAACTCAAGGAGCACCTGTTATAGAAGAATTCAATCCCACTTACGCGAATTTGTTTGGAAAAGTTGAATATTATTCGATGATGGGAGCACTTCAAACGGATTTTCGGTTTATAAGGCCGGGAATCGTTCATAAAGCCAACGGTGGTTTTTTAATATTGAACGCGGAAGACATATTGAGATCTCCTTTTAGTTGGGACGGAATAAAGAGATTTTTGAACAGTGGAAGGGTGAAAATCGAAAACATCCAGGATCACTTGGGATATGGAATAACGGTAACGTTGAACCCCGAGCCCATAGAGGTTAACACGAAGATAATAATGATAGGTGAACCGTGGGTGTACGATTTGCTTTACAGATACGAAGCCGATTTCAGAAAATTTTTCAAGATAAAAGCCCCCTTTGATTGGGAGCTCAATTTGGACGAACGAGGAGTGAACTATTACCTTTACCTTATAAAATCGATCGTCAACGAGAAGAAACTTTTGAATCTTAACAAATCCGCCATAGAAGAAGTCATAAGGTATGGTATGAGACTCGCTCAGAGAAAGGATAAGTTATCAACACAGGTGAACAAGATAATGGCGCTTTTGATGGAAAGCGATAGAAAAGCTCACGAAGCAAAGAAAAGACTCATCAACCGTGAAGCTGTCAAAGAAGCTTTAGAGTCCATGAACAAGCGTTACTCTTTGGAAGAAGACCATATGTTGGAATACGTTAAGAGAAACGAAATAATGATAGACACTACGGGGAAGAAAGTGGGCCAGGTAAACGGTTTAACTGTTCTGGAAATGGCCGAACATCCTTTTGGAATGCCCGTTAAAATAACCGCAAAAACGTATCTCGGCGAACACGGAGTCGTTGACATTCAACGGGAAGCTAACATGTCTGGAAAGATCTTCACCAAAGCGGTGTTGATATTATCCAGTTATTTTGCATCCAAATACGCTCAGAAAAACAGACTTTCCTTATCGGCCACACTGAGTTTTGAGCAAACTTATTCCATGGTGGATGGAGACAGCGCCTCCGTTGCGGAAACGTTGGCGCTCATTTCAGCCATATCTAAAGTGCCGATAAAACAGTCCTTAGCCGTGACAGGTTCGATAAATCAACACGGAGACGTTCAAGCTGTTGGAGGAGTTCCCTACAAGATAGAGGGTTTCTTTAAGGTTTGTAAAGATAAGGGCTTGACTGGAGACCAAGGAGTTATCATACCAAAAGCGAATTTGGATGATCTGGTTCTCTCAGATGAAGTTGTTGAAGCCGTGAAAAAGGGGAAATTCCACATTTGGGCCGTTGAAAGTGTGGATGAAGCCATAGAAGTGGCGATGGAGAAGAAAGCGGGCAAGATGAACAAATCCATGAATTATACCAGAGGAAGCGTGAATTACCTCGTTTGCAAAGAGCTGGAAAGGACATCAAAATTACTCGCGTCTGAGAAGGAAAAAGGGAAATCGAAAGAAAAAACTAAAAAAGGGAGAAAGAAGAGTAAAAAATGAGAATGATTCTGGCGACTTCAAATGCTCATAAGATAAAGGAAATAAAGGAAATCTTAGGTGATACGTTAAGCGACTTAGAACTCGTTCCCATGAGCTTTGACGTCGTAGAAGATGGAAAAACGTACGAAGAAAACGCTTTGAAGAAGGCAAAATTCGCTTTTGAGATGACCAAAGAACCTTCTGTCGCCGATGACAGCGGTTTGGTCATATATTCGTTACCTACGATCTTGGGTGTAAAATCGGCCCGTTTCATGGAGTCAAAGAGTTACACCGAAAAGAACAGGGCGATTCTGGAAATGATGAGGAATGTGCCTTTTGAAAAGCGTGGGGCCCGTTTCAGTTGTGTTGTGGTTTATTACGATGGAACTCCTCACATCTTTGAAGGGGTGATAGAAGGTAGAATTGCTTACAAGGCAAGGGGAAATGAGGGATTCGGTTACGATCCCATTTTCATACCTTCAGGTTACGATAAAACGATGGCCGAATTGGGCCAATGGGAGAAAAATCGTATAAGCCATAGGGCCCAAGCGTTCAAAAAATTGGCCGATTTCTTGAAAAAAGCGGCCAATGATGGTCATTTTGGAAAGAGGTGACATGTGTGTACGATATACCGAATGCCATCAAATTGAGAAACAGCGTGCGAAGGTACAAACCCATTCCCGTACCAAAGGATGCGATTTTAGCCGTGCTTGAAGCGGCGAGATTGGCTCCTTCGTGGGAGAATGAACAACCAGTAAGGTACGTGGTCGTTGAAGATGCTAAGCTCTTAAAGGAGGTTACAGACATCGAAAGTGTCACGAATGTGAATTCATGGATGAAAAACGCGCCGTGCGTTGTGGTTGGTGTCGCTGATCCCAACAAAAGCGGAATGAGAGAGGGAATTCCATACTATCTTGTGGACTTTGGAGCTTCTATGGAGAATATGATGATAGCGGCGGCTTCCATTGGACTTGGAACGTGTTGGATAGGGTTGTTTAACGAAGAAAGGATAAAGAAAATCTTGAATATACCCCGTGATCTTCGTGTGATAAGTCTTACACCACTTGGATATCCGGATTACAGTCCTTTAAGCGCTCAAGAATCATACTCACGAAAGATAAAAAGAAGAGTTGAGATGAAAGAGTTTGCATTTCTAAACGCATGGGGAAAACCTATTTAATGCTATAATTAACGAAATGATGAAATTTTTTTGCGATAACACGCTTGGAAAGTTGATGAGAAAACTCAGATTGTTGGGCTTCGATACGAAGTTGTGGAACGGTGAATACGAAGAAAGCCGTATACTTCTTACGCGTTCGAGAAAAAGATGGGAGAGCTATCCCGGAGAATCATTTTTGATATTTGAAGATAATTGGAGAAAGCAACTGGCGGAGTTGGAAAGAAGATATACCCTTTCAAAGGAATTCAAGCTGTTCACAAGATGCGCAGAATGCAACTCCCCGTTGGTAAGCGTTACATGTGAAGAGGTAAAAGATAAAGTTCCGGAAAGGGTGTATTTAACCGCCACCAATTTCAAGATGTGTCCAAATTGTGGAAAAATCTACTGGAGTGGTACGCATGTCGAAAGAATTAAAGAAGAATTCAAAAAGATATTCAGTGGAACTGGCGGATAGAATCATAAAGATATTGGGTCAAGGTACCCTGAACGGCATGCTACGCTCTTTAATGGAATTGATCAAAGACGTTACCTCTTCTGAGCGAACGAGTTTATACGTTTACGAAAAAGATCATTCACAACTCAGGTTGATGTCTTCGGATGATGATACAAAACCACTTAAAATAAAGATAAAAACTGAAAACATTCAAGAAGAACTCGACAGGAATTCTTCAGCTCAAGAAAAAGCCGTGCCTTTGTACGTGAAAGATGAACTCGTTGGAGCGGCGTTCATGTACAAAGGAGGAGTTCCTGGAGAAGATTTTCTTTATAAAGTCGCGTTCATATTGAAATTATGTCTTAATGCGGAAGCGAAAAGGGCAACGATTTACAAGCTTTCCACCTTGGAGCGTTTGGATTCGATGCTCAGTTTGATGCCGATGGATTTTGACGTTCTTTATCAAAACGTTTTGGATTTCGTGGTAAAAATTCTTAACGCCGAAAAGGGAACGATATGGCTTGCCGGTGAAAATGAATTGGTGCTTTCTTACACCAGTGGTATAGAGGAAAACGAGATATTGAGACGTAGGGTAAAATTCGATCACGGTATGTTAGGATGGTTAGCTTCAAAAAAGATCCCTTTGCTATCCATATCCTCAAAAAACGATCCTCGCGCTTCCAATGATGTGTTCTCTTTCAGGGTGAAGTCCGCGATAGGCGTACCGTTAATGCAGGATGATGAATTCGTAGGTATCATCATCCTTTTCAACAGGAAAAACACCGATTTTTATCGAACGTATCGTCACTTTGACGAATTCGATCTTTCAATTCTTGCAGGTGTGGCCAACAGGATGATGCTTTCCAGAAGCAGGATAGAATTGTATTTGAAGTTGCGCCGCGAAAATGAAATGTTGAAAAGACTTCAGCAACAGAGCAAAGAGTACATAGTTCATCAACGTGAACAAGTTAGGCTGTTAAACGCTTTGCAAAAGATCATGAAGGCTATGAAAAGTTCGCAAGATGTTGGAAACGTTTATAGAATTATGCTCATAGGATTGACATCTGGAATGGGATTTGGCTTTAACAGGGCGCTATTTTTGGAAAAAGATGAAGAGAACAAAGTTTTGCAAGCTAAAGAATGGTTGGGTCCAGCTTCAAGCGAAGAAGTTTCACAAAATTGGAAAGCGGCCAGCGAAAGAGAAAGCATGTACGCGGATTTTTCTCAGTACTTAAAAGAAGAAGCGCTTATAATAAAAAAAGATGGGGGACTTACGGCACAGGCGAAAGGGAAAACGTTTTCTTACACCGGTGATTACATCTTCGATAGAGTTATAAACAGGGGAAAGATCGTCCATGTAACACGTATCTTGGCTCAAGAACGCGGAAGAGAATTCATGGATCTTTTGAACTTCCTTCAAGTTGACGAGTTCGTGTGCGTGCCGCTGATGGGAAGAAGAGAAGTTTACGGCGCGGTTATCTTGGATAACAAGTACACATCCAAACCCATAACGGACGACATGATAGAAATGCTCAAGATATTCTCAGAGAGCGTTGGTTTAACCATAGAATCGATCAAAAGTTACGTTGAACTGAAAGAAAAAACCTCAAACCTTGAGAAGCAGAAAATGGTGATCGAATATTTCAAGGATTTCGCCCAGAATGTCTTGGAAAATTTGGACGTTGGTATTGTAGTCGTGAACAGGGAAAACAAAATTCTGGAATGGAACAAAAAAAGCGAAGAGTTGTTTGGAATTTCCAAAGATAAAATCATAAACTCAACCATAAACATCTTAGGTCCAGAATTTTTCGATATATTCAACGTGGCCGAAAAAGTTTACACCGTCAAAGAGACGATTTCCCTTAGCGAATACAAATTCACACTCAACGATAAGGAAATGTTTTTGAATATAAAGTTTTCTCCCCTCTTTGAGAAGGAAACAAACATAATAATAGGATACATAGCCATGTTCGATGACGTTACAAAAGAGCATATGATGGAAATGGAATTAAGAACTCAAGAAAGGCTCGCCGTTCTTGGTGAAATGTCGGCGCGAGTGGCCCATGAGATAAGAAATCCTTTATCCGCTATAGGCGGTTTTGCACAACGGGCGAAGAAAATAGCTCAAAGTGATAAAATGGTGAAGTATTTGGACATCATTTTGAACGAAACCAAAAGATTGGAGAGTTTGGTAAATCAAACACTTGAATTCAGCAGATCGAATTTGAACGCCAATTTTGAGGAAAGATCCATAAACGAAATCGTGAAAGAGGCGATAGAACTTTATTCAGACAAGATAAGGGAAAAATCCATCTCGATCGAGATCGACTTGGCCGAAGGTGATGTGAAAACGATGGTTGAGGCCAATCATTTCAAAGAAGTTATCATGAATCTCATTCAAAATGCGATCGAAGCCGTGGATGAAAGCGGTGGAAGGATCAAGATCAAAACACGTGAAAATGGAGATGAAATAATCGTGGAAGTGTGGAACAACGGTTTACCAATTCCACCGGATAAACTTGAGAAGATATTTCAACCATTTTACACCACAAAAACGCACGGAACCGGTTTAGGGCTTCCAATATGTAAGAAGATAATAGAAGATGAACATAAAGGAAAGATAAAGGCTAACAGCGATGAAAATGGTACGAGTTTTATCATAGTGCTACCGAAGAGTTTAAAAGTTGAAGGAGGATGATGTGTGTGGCAAAGATACTCGTGGTAGAAGATGAAGATGCTATGAGAATGTTGATAAAAGAAGAACTGGAAGACGAAGGTCATGAAGTGACAACCGCTTCGAATGGAAAAGAGGCACTTGATTTCTTGTCATCGAACGATGTTGATTTGATCACTTTAGATATAGAAATGCCGAACATGAACGGATTGGAAGTCGCTGGAAAGATAAGGGATATGAAGAAAAACGTCAAAATAATTTTGTTGACCGCTTACAGTCACTACAAGCATGATCTTTCGAGTTGGGCGGCGGATGATTACGTTGTCAAATCCTCAGATTTGAGTCAACTGAAAAGCGCTGTAAAAAAATTGTTGGAGGTGTAACCTTGAACTACAAAGACACGTTGAATCTTCCCAAAAAGATCATACCGATGAAAGCGAATCTGGTTTCAAAAGAGCCGGAATTTTTGAAAAAATGGGAAGAAGAAGGCTTGTACACCAAGATAAGAAAAGCGAGAAACGGAGCTCCCAAATTCATACTTCATGATGGACCACCTTACGCCAACGGGAACATCCACGTTGGCACGGCCATGAACAAGGTTTTGAAAGATATAGTGATCAAATACAAAACCATGCGTGGTTTTGACGCACCCTATGTACCAGGTTGGGATACGCACGGTCTTCCGATAGAACATAAAGTTTCGGTTGAATTGGGAGAAAAAGCGAAAAGCATGTCACGTTTGGAGATACGTAAAACGTGTGAAAGTTACGCTAAAAAATACGTTAACGTTCAACGCGAACAATTCAAAAGATTGGGAGTTTTTGGAGAGTGGGAACATCCCTATTTGACGATGAATCCGGAATACGAAAAGGGAATATACGAAGTGTTCGCGGATGTGGTTGAAAAGGGAATGGTATACCGCGAAAACAAACCGGTTATGTGGTGTCCTCATTGTCACACGGCGTTGGCCGAAGCCGAGGTGGAATACCAAGACGACACGTCCAAAGCGATATACGTCAAATTCGCCTTCAAAGATTCCAAAAATGAGTACGTGGTCATATGGACGACAACACCTTGGACGTTACCAGCCAACAGGGCCGTGGCCCTTAATCCAGATGTGGAGTATTCAAAGGTGAAAGTGAATGATGAAGTGTGGGTGATAGCCACGGCACTCGTCGAATCGGTTATGAAAAAGGCGAAAGTGGAAGATTGGAAGATAGTTGGAAAGGTCAAGGGTTCGGAGTTAGAGCTTAAAACGCTTTTGGATCCGATTTACAACGAAGAAAGACCGATAGTCATGGCGGATTACGTTTTAACTGACACAGGTACGGGCGCCGTTCATACCGCGCCGGGTCATGGGGCGGAGGACTACCAAACTGGCAAAAGGTACGATTTAGAGATATTTTCTCCAGTTGACGATCATGGATATTACGTTAAAGATCTTCCGAAATACGGTGGTCTCCACGTTTTCAAGGCAAACGACGTGATAGTTGAGGATCTGAAAAAGTCTGGTGCCTTGGTTGCACAAGAGATGTTCACCCATTCTTATCCCCATTGTTGGCGATGCCACGGGCCTCTGATATTCCGTTCAACTGAACAATGGTTTATATCCATCGACAGAGAAAATCTCAGAGAAAAGACGCTTGAAGCCATTGAAAAAGTCAAATGGGTACCAAACTGGGGAAAGAACAGGATCTCTTCGATGGTGAGTGACAGGCCGGATTGGTGTATCTCGAGGCAGAGAGATTGGGGAATGCCAATTCCAGCCTTTAGATGTAAGGATTGCGGAGAAGTGATAATGGACGCTAAGATCGTCAGACATGTGGCAAAATTGGTTGGAGAAAAGGGAAGTAACATTTGGTTCTCAGCGAAAGCCGAGGATTTGTTGCCACATGGATACAAATGCCCTAATTGCGGTGGGACGCACTTCGAGAAGATGTACGACGTCATGGACGTGTGGATAGATTCCGGATCGTCTTTTGAATCCGTTCTGAAACCAAAAAACTGGTACCCCGCCGATCTTTACCTCGAAGGTAGCGATCAACATCGAGGGTGGTTCCAGTCTTCGTTGTTACTGGGAATGATGAGAGATGGACAACCGCCGTATAAAACGGTTGTAACGCATGGGTTCATAAGAGACGAGAAAGACAGAAAGATGTCAAAATCCCTCGGAAACGTCATAGATCCGAACGACGTCGTATCGAAGATGGGGGCGGATGTTTTCCGCTTGTGGGTTTCTTCAACAGAATACAAGAATGACGTGAAAGTTTCCATGGGAATTCTTGAAAAGCAAGTCGATGGATACCGTAAAGTGAGAAATGTTTTGCGTTTTATATTCGGTAACATAGCGGATTTCGATCTTCAAAGCGATATGTCAGAACTCTTTGAGATAGACAAGTACGCGTTGGAAATGCTCAAAAAGCTTGTAAAAGATGTCACTAAATACTACGATGAATACGATTTCCATAAGGTTTACCATGCGATATTCGATTTCATAACGGTGGATATGAGCGCCTTTTACCTTGACATATTGAAAGATAGGTTGTACACGTCTGGAAAAGCATCCCATGAAAGACGTTCGGCTCAAAAGGTACTTTACGAAATAGGCATGAGCCTTTTGAAGTTGATGGCGCCGATATTGCCTTTTACCACCGAAGAGATATACCTTTCTTTGCCTTTCAAAAAAGAAGAAAGTATCCATCTTGAGCTGTGGCCTAAAGTTGAAGAAATCGATCGTGGCCTTATGGAGAAATGGGAGAAGATAAGAGAGGTGAGAGACGTCGTTTTGAAAGCGCTTGAAGAGGAAAGGCAAGCTGGTCATATCGGACACCCTCTCGAGGCCTCCGTTACGCTCAAAGTCGATGCGGAAAAGAAGAAGATCTTATCCACACTTTCCACCGACGAGTTGGCGGATATATTCATAGTTTCCCAGGCAACTCTTTTGGAAGAAGAGGGAGACACACAAGTCAAAGTGGAGCACGCCAAAGGTCAAAAATGTGAGAGATGTTGGAAGTATTCTCCAACTGTCGGAAAGGATCCGGAATTTCCAACCCTTTGTGAGAGATGCGCGAACGTTTTGAGAAATGAAGGTGTGAAACCGTGAACATTCAAGAGCTGATATTCGCTCTCGATAAATTTTGGGCGGATAAAGGCGCCGTCATAGATCAACCATACGATATGGAAGTGGGCGCGGGAACGTTTCACCCGTCCACTTTTTTCACCGTTTTGGAACAAAAAGATGCGAAAGTCGCTTTCGTGCAACCGTGTAGAAGGCCGACGGACGGAAGGTATGGAGAAAATCCCAACAGAATGCAAAGATTTTTGCAGTATCAAGTTATTCTCTTACCTTCTCCGCAAGAATCTCAGAAATTGTATCTCGAGTCGTTGGAAAGTCTTGGTTTGGGTATAAAAGATCATGATGTAAGATTCGTGGAGGACAATTGGGAATCTCCAACGCTTGGAGCTTGGGGAATAGGATGGGAAGTGTGGATAGATGGCATGGAGATAACGCAGTTCACATATTTTCAACAGTTTGGTGGAGTCGAAATGAAGCGCACACCCTTAGAAATCACTTACGGTCTCGAAAGGATAGCCATGTACCTTCAAGACGTTGAAAACGTCTACGATACGAAGTGGAACGAATTCACCACTTACGGCGATCTTTACCTCGAGAACGAAAGGCAATTCTCAAAATACAATTTCGAAGTGGCGGACGTGGACATGCTTTTCGATCTTTTCGAAAAGCACTCTCATGAATTTGAAAGGCTTATAGATATGAAATTGTACAGGCCTGCTTACGATCAAGTTATGAAATCCTCTCATATCTTCAATCTTCTTGATGCAAGGGGAGCCATATCCGTGTCTCACAGACAGAATTACATTGGAAAGATAAGGAATATGGCAAAAAAATGTGCGCTTGTTTTTTTGGAGGAGGTAAAGACCTATGAGTGAATACTTACTTGAGCTCCTCTTGGAGGAAATGCCTCCGGCTGACATTGAAATGATATTGAACACTTTGGGTGAAAAAGTGGATTTTGCTCTCAAAACGGTCAACCTAAAACATGGAAAAATAGAAACGTTTGCCACTTCACGGAGATTTGGTGTTTTCATTCACGAATTGAGTCCAAAACAGGATGACGTGATCGTGAAAAAAAGAGGACCTGCGAAGAAGATAGCGTACGATGGGGATAAACCTTCCAGGGCTTTGGAAGGATTTTTAAGATCGAACAACGCTTCGTTGAACGATGTGGAAATCGTGAAGGTGAAAGACGTTGAATACGTTTTTTTGAACAAACGTGTTGAGGGAAAAGATGCGAAAGATGTGCTAAAAGAGATCTTGGTAGGAGTTCTATCGAGTTTGCAATTCAAAAGACCCATGAAATGGGGAAATGGTGAACACAAGTACGTGAGGCCTCTGCATTCCATCGTATCACTCTTAGATAACGGGATCGTGGCTTTCGAATTCCTGGGTAAAACCGCTTCGAAATTCACGGAGTCTCATCGGTATTTTTCAAAGAAAATCGAAATAAAAGATCCTCTAGAATACGAAAGTGTCTTAAAGGATAACATGGTCATCGCGAAGGTGGAAAAAAGAAAAGCGATGATCGAAGAAGGATTAAAGAATACAAATTTAAACGTGGTTGAAGATGAGGCGCTAGTTCATGAAATAGCGTTGATAACGGAATTTCCTCAACCAGTTGTGGGAGAGTTCAAACAAAAGTACGCTACGCTTCCAGAGCCGGTGTTGAAAACCGTTTTAAGACATCATCAGAGAACGTTCGTAACGAAAGAAGGCGATAAGATATCTACGAAATTCGTCGCCTTCCAAGATGGACCCGCAAATCGAAGTGATAACGTCAGAAAGGGCTATGAACGTGTCATAAACGCAAGGTTGGAAGATGCGCTCTTCTATTACGAAGAAGATACGCGTGTTCCTTTGGAAGAGTTTGTTTCCAAACTGGATGGCATAACTTTCCAAAAAGGATTGGGAACTTTAAAGGATAAAGAAGATAGAATTTCGAATATCGCGATTGATGTGGCTAAGAAATTGGGTTTTCCTGAAGGAGAATTGAAGCTTGTAAAAAGGGCAGCTTTTCTCTCCAAAGCCGATTTGGCCACGAATATGATATACGAATTTCCGGAATTGCAAGGCACCATGGCAAAGATTTACGCCTCGCGCGATGAAGATGAACGTGTCGCGTTGGCTCTGCAAGAACAATACATGCCAGATGGTTTAGACGGTGAATCTCCAAGCGATACCATAGGAGCTGTGATAGGTCTGGCCGATAAATTAGATACCGTCGTGGCCAATTTTGCAATAGGAGAAATCCCATCTGGTTCCAGAGATCCCTATGGTTTGAGAAAGAATACTTTTGGGATCTTAAGAATTTTAAACGATTTCGAGTGGGACATAAACGTAAAAGAGGAAGGAAGAATAACGGAGTCTCTTTTGAAGAAGAAAGTTCCTTGGGATGAAGTTGAGGGATTCTTCAAAGGAAGATTGGAAGTTCTGTTGAGAGAACGTTATCATGTATCTTTTGATGTGGCAAAATCAGTTTTGGAATTATGGGCAACGCCGTTGAGGGCTCGTCTCTCTGCGGAAAGCATAGAAAAATACAAAGCCAGTGAAGATTTCGAAGATTTCATCACAGCTTACACAAGGATTCACAACATTTCGAAAAAACACGATTCTAACGAATATCATGTGGAACTGTTCGAAGAAAACGAAAAGCCTCTTTTTCAAGCTTACTTGCGGTTGAAACCTGAAGTTGAAGAGGCGTTGGAGCATTTAAACTACGATGAGGCTTTTGAAAAGCTGAAATCTTTAAAACCTCTTATAGATGAATATTTTGACAACGTTTTCGTGATGGCAACACGCGAAGATCTGAGAAGAAATCGATTGGGATTTCTGAAGAGTTTGGATGAAATATTTTTGAAATTTGGGAATTTATCTTCACTGTTGAAGAAGTGAATTTGGGAATCTCCGCTTGAAGCGGAGATTTTTATAAAGAAAGGATGTGGTTAAAATATGAAAGTTGGAATAATAGGAGTTGGAAACATCGGAAGTATAATAGCCGATTTGCTCATTCAAAAAGGACACGAAGTTCATCTTGTGAATCGTCATATTGAAAAATTGAGAAAATACGAAGGCATCGCTCAAACGTATTTGGATGTTGAAAAGATCCCCGAAACAGAGATTCTGTTTTTATGCGTGAAGCCACAAGATGCACTTGGGGTGTTGAAAAGGATACCGCGATCTTCGAAAAGAATTCTGATAAGCACAGTTGCGGGATTGACGATAAACGAAATTTCTTCCTATTTAGGTGACGGTGTTGTGAGAATAATGCCGAATATTCCAATTTCCATAGGCAAAGGTGTTATCGGAATATCATATGATGATAAGTCTTCGCTTGAAAAGAAAAAGGTGGAGGAACTGCTCTTACCTTTTGGAAAATTGGTTGAGGTAAGCGAAAATCTCTTTCCCGCCGTGACGGCTTTAAGCGGAAGTGGCCCAGCTTTCGTGTTTGTGATAATAGAATCGTTGGTGGATGCAGGAATGAAACTCGGATTATCCTATGAGATTTCCATGAACTTGGTTTTAGAAACCATGAAAGGATCAGCTCAATTGCTTGAACACGAAGCAAAACATCCTGGAGAATTAAGGCATTTGGTCACTTCGCCAGCTGGCACGACAATTGAGGGTATATATTCACTTGAACAACAGGGATTGCGCGGCATTTTGATGAAAACCATCTTCGATACTTACAAACGAGCATTGCAATTACAGCAAGACTAAAAAAAGACCGCCCGGCACGAAACCAGGCGGTGGTAGGAGGAAGCGTTACTTAAAATTAAACGGTAACACCCAGATATGCACGTCTCACTTCATCGTTGGCCAGCAGTTCTTTTCCTTTCCCTTCAAGTACTATGCTTCCGGTTTCCAAAACGTACCCGTAATCGGCTATCGATAGCGCAGCAGCGGCGTTTTGTTCGACAAGCAAAACGGTTTTTCCTTCATCTTTTACCGTTTTTATAACTTCAAAAACCTCTTTAACGAGTAAAGGTGCCAAACCAAGGGATGGTTCATCCATCATCAAAATCGATGGATTGGCCATCAAAGCTCGCGCTATTGCCAACATCTGTTGTTCTCCGCCCGAAAGCGTTCCACCCACCTGTTTAAGACGTTCCTTTAAGCGTGGGAAGAGTTCGAGTACCCATTCGCGATCTCTTTTGATTCCTTCCTTGTCTTTTCTGAAATACGCACCCATCTTAAGATTTTCATCAACCGTCAGGTTTGGAAAAATTCTCCTTCCCTCTGGCGCCAAACTGATTCCAGATTTAACGATCGCATCCGCTCTTAAATGGGTTATGTCTTTACCGTTGTAGATTATCTTACCTTTTTTGTTCCGAATGAGTCCCGCGATGGAATTCAACGTTGAAGTTTTTCCAGCTCCGTTTGCTCCTATCAAAGTCGTTATCTCGCTTTTTTTGACATTTATGTTTATTCCCTTAACGGCGTGGATGGCCCCGTAATAAACGTTAAGACCTTCTATTTTCAAGAGGATATCAGACATAGCTCTCATCTCCAAGATAAGCTTCTATGACTTTCTTGTTGTTCTGTATTTCTTCGGGAACACCGTGGGCTATTATCTTCCCGTAGTCGAGAACGTATATTCTTTCGCAAATCTTCATTACGAATTTCATGTCGTGTTCTATCAAAAGGATCGTAACCGAAAATTTCTTTCTCACATCTTGAACGAATTCGGCCAGCTCTTGAGTTTCTTGAGGATTCATCCCCGCTGCCGGCTCATCCAGCAACAACAAAGACGGCTTTGTGGCCAGAGCTCGAGCTATTTCCAACTTTCGTTGAGGCCCATACGGTAAAGCGGAAGCTTTCAAATGAGCGAATTTATCCAAGCCCACAGCCTTTAAAAGATCGTAAGCGTATTCTTTCATCTGCCGTTCCATCTTCAAATAATCGGGAGTTTTTAAAACGGCGCTCCAAAACCATGGTTTCCAGCGCGGTTTGGAAAAATTTTTCGGATCTTGTTTGTACAAAATTTTTCTCGCCTTGTAATTTTGTAACCAAGAGTGTTCGGCTACAAGAACGTTTTCCAACACCGTCATTTCTGAAAAAAGCCTTATATTCTGGAAAGTTCGCGCGATGCCCAAGTGCGTTATGACGTAAGGTTTCATGCCGGTTATGTTCAAGCCGTTGAATATGATGCTTCCATAAGTTGGAGCGTATATACCGGTTATCATGTTAAAAATCGTGGTTTTTCCAGCGCCATTTGGACCTATAAGCCCGATGAGTTCTCCTTCTTTTAAATATCCGTTAAAAGAGTCCACAGCGGTTAAACCACCGAATTTTATGGTCAAGTTTTCCAAACGCAATACGTCTCTTCTTTCATCTTTTCTTTCGTTAATCGTGATCACCCGCTTTCTTGGTGAAGTGATCGTATATGTATTGCCAACTCAATTCATCTTTGCCCATTATCCCTCTTCTCCAAAAGAGCATGATCATTATGAAAACGGTTGCGAAGATGAGCATGCTCATTCCAGGGATTCCCGGAATTGTGATACCAAAGAAATTCATAGGTGATTCCACGATTCTCAACCATTGAGCGGCGAACGCGAAGAAAATCGCGCCCAAAACGGCTCCCGATATACTTCCCAATCCACCGATAACGATCATTATCAAAACGAAGAACGTCAACATTATTCCCAAACTCGTCGGTCTTGGATCGATAGTCGTAAGCCAATGGGCGTAAAGCGCTCCTCCAATTCCCGCAAAAAATCCGCTTACAACAAAGGACATGAGTTGATGTTTGAAAACGTTTATTCCCATAGCTCCGGCCGCGACTGTGTCCTCGGACATGGCCCTCAACGCTCGACCGTAACTGCTGAATTTCAAACTTCCTATCACCATCAAGGTTACCAACAACCATCCCCACGCCCACCAGATATTCGTGTAAGGAGGGATGCCCTTCAGACCGAGAGAACCGTTCGTAACGCTGTAAGAATTTTGAATGACGATCCTTATTATCTCCGCGAATGCGAGCGTCGCTATGGCGAAATAATCACCGGTGACCCTTAAAGAAGGATAACCCACCAAAAAAGCCGCCAGCGCTGCTACCAATCCCGCGATTATGGTGGCTGGAAGGAAACCCATCTGTATGCTATTTAAAGGCCAAATAAGAGGAGCAATGAAAAAAGACATCGCTTTTTGTTGTATTGGAAGAGTTAAAAGCGCAGCCGTGTAAGCTCCAACTGCGATGAAGCCGGCATGCCCGAGGGAGAAGATACCCGTTACACCGTTAACCAACGTGTAACTCACCGCCATGATGGAATAAATGGCCATCAGGGTTATTATCCTGATCCAGTAATCTCCAACCGAGTGTGATGCCCAGAGAAGAAGCAAACCACTTCCAACGACAAAAAGACTGGTGAGTATGAAATTCGTTTTAACCGAGATTCTCTTCATACTTTACACCTTCTGTTCCGAATAAACTGTGAATATTCCCGTTGGTCTGAACATCAGCAAAACTATCAAAATGACGTATGCGAAAACATCTCTGTATCCGGCCAAGTTCGGAAAAAATCCAACAACGAGTATCTCCGTCATTCCGAGTATGAAACCTCCAACAACGGCGCCTGGCACAGAACCGATTCCTCCTATGACCGCTGCTATGAACGCCTTTAATCCTGGGACGAATCCCATGTAAGGTTGAACTTGAGGATATCTCATCGCCCACATTATTCCAGAAGTTGCGGCCAACATGGAACCTATGATGAACGTTAAACTTATTATGTTGTCAACGTTGGCACCCATCAAGCTCGTTGTGGGAATATCGGTTGCTATAGCGCGCATTGCCGTGCCGGTTTTCGTTTTGTAAAGCAACCACAAAACGCCAACCAAAAGAAGAAACGTGACTCCAAGAATGAAGAAAGTCAGCATCTGAATTCTAAGATGACCGAATATCAAAATTCGGTTGAAGAATTTCGGATATATGTTAAATGATTTTGGAATTCCACCAAAAACGACAACCGCTAAGCTTTCCAAGAAAAAGGAAATACCTATCGCGGTTATAAGTGCGGAGATTCGAGGGGCATTTCTTAAAGGTCTGTAAGCCACCTTTTCAACGCTGAATCCGAGCAAACCTGCCAGAGCGATTCCGACTATAAATCCTAACCACCATGGCATACTCAACGCCACCACCGCGTATAAAGCGAAGTAGACACCCCACATCAAAATATCACCATGTGCGAAATTTATAAGCCTTAATATTCCGTAAACCATGGTGTACCCTATCGCTATAAGTGCGTATAACCCCCCTAACAGTGTTCCGTTTATAAGATTCTGCGCGATATGAGACAAGCGTCATCATCTCCTCCAAAAAAGAATGGCTTTCTTTATGTGAGAGATGGAAATGCCTTGTTGAATTTTAAAGCATCAAGAGCATTTCCATCTCGAAATATCTTTGTCTACGCCTTCACGACGTTTTTACGGATTGATGGTGGTAACGTATGTGAATTTTCCGTTTTTAACAACGTTTACAACAGCCGATTTGATGGTATTTCCATACTTGTCGATCGTTATGTAACCCGTTGCGCCTTCAAAGTGTTTGGTGTTTCTCAACGCTTCGGCTATCTTTTCTGGATCCGTTGAGTTGGCTCTCTTTATGGCGTCTCTTAGCAACAGATAGGAATCAAATCCCAACGCTGCCAAAGCGGATGGAGATTCTTTGTACATTTCTTTGTATTTCGCAACGAATTCCTTTCCAACTTCTGTGAAAGGATTTTCAGCGTTAAAGTGAGAAGTGTAGTAAACACCGTTAACGGCACTTCCACCTATCTTGACGAGTTCAGGAGCCTCTGCACCGTCACCGGCGAGGAATGGTCCCGTGTAACCGAGTTGCCTTGCTTGCCTTGCCATCAAAGCTATTTCAGGATAATATCCAGGAACGTAGATAACATCTGGATTTTTTCCAAGAGCGTCCGTTAACTGGGCGCTGAAATCTTGGTCGCCTGTTTGATAGAACTCTTTGTACACTTTTCCACCCATGGCGACGAAATCTTTCACGAAGAAATTGGCAAGTCCAACGCTGTAATCTTGCACGACGTCTGTGAAAACCACGGCTGTTTTGGCTTTCAAATATTTGCGAGCGAAAACGGCGGCGACATGACCTTGGAATGGATCGATAAAGCAAGCCCTGAAGACGTAATGCTTTCCCTGAGTTACAAGCGGGTTGGTGGAGGCTGGTGAAAGCATCGGTATATGCCTTTCTTCTGCTATAGATCCTCCAGCCAACGAGTGCGAGCTCGCTATTTCACCGATTATGGCCACAACGTGATTGTAATCTATCAACCTACTCACGACGTTTGCCGCTTCGGTCTTATCCGATCTGTTGTCCGCAACGATGAGCTCGATCTTCTTACCCAAAACCGTTGGATACAGACTTTGTGCCACTTTCACACCGTTCAAAGTCATCTGTCCAAACGCCGCTATTCCTCCCGTCATCGGGAAAGCGACTCCGATTTTTATGGTTCCCGCACCGAGAACCACCGACACCATCAACAACGCAACACCTACCAATACCAATATCTTCTTCATTTACTTCCCTCCCTTTCCTTTTTGGCCTGAAACGGGCCAGAATTTATATGTGTAAATTTTACACTAAAAAAAAGAATATGTCAACGTTTAATTCAATAAATGTTTTTTTATCAAGTACATACAGTGTGTTATTCATATTTTTGTAATACAAACAGCGTAAAGTCTTAAAAAACCTTTGTTATTCAAGAACCTTTCAAAGCCCACCAATTAAACGAATTTGGTTTCTTTTAAAGAAAAATCCTCTCAAAAAATATTTGCATTGCGTACTTGTTGTGTGTAAGAATACAAATAAGTTAGAGTGAAAAGTGAGAGGTAAACGGGGAACAACGAAGCGAACGTTGATTCAAAGAGAATACAAATCTGAAGGTGAAATATGATTCCGAAAAATTTGAAAATGTACTCCTATTTTGCTTTTTTCGCGTTCGGGTTTTACGTGGTGATCCTTTCAAGCGCCTTACCAAAAGTTTTAAACGATCTTTCGATAAACTACCTCTACGGAGGGTATCTTTTCATGTTGGGAACGCTTGGATATGTTGGAGGATCAGCGTTTTGTGCTTTCTTCGCCCATAAGATGGGATTGAAGTTGATAGCTCAATTGGGTGCGCTTTTTCTTTTGATCGGTTCGTTGGGATACGTCTTGAGCGACGATTTTTTCAAGATAGCTTTGGCAGGTTTTATTGCGAACATGGGCACAGGATTGATAGAAATAGGTGTTGGTTCGCTCGTCGGAACGATAAAAAAGGAGAAAGCGGCGAATATGCTCAACCATGTGAATTCGTTCTTCGCATTGGGAGCTCTAATAGGTCCATTTGTGGTTTCACTTTTTATAAGTTGGTCGTGGGGATGGAGAAGCGTTTACATTTTGGAAGCTTTTTTCACGTTCATCGCTCTTGTGTTTTCTGTTAAAATGGAGAAGAGCCCACTTGTGTTGGAAGAAAAATTCGATTTCAAGGCCGTCTTCGATCCGAAAATAGTGTTTTTGAATCTCCTCATAATGATATACGTGGGATATGAAGTTGGTTTTTCAGCGTGGGTGAGTACCTTTCTCGTTCACGCTAAAGGTATAAATATTGCGTTCGCCGCTGCGATTTCGGCGATCTTTTGGACAGGGATGTTCGTCGGGAGATACGCGGCGAGTTACATAAAAGTGGACGAAAAAAAGTGGCTGTTGGTCATATCCTCTTTTTCTCTGTTTTGTGTGATCGCTTTCATGTTTTCTCCAAATTTGTACATCGCGATGTCTTTCATATTCTTAAGTGGTCTGGGATTTGCGAGTACTTATCCAACCATTCAAGCGATGCTGACGAATTACGCTCAAGGAAAGGTTGGCAACCTTATGGGAGTGTTCGTGTTTTTTGTTGGAATAGGAGCGTGGATTTCAGAATGGCTTATAGGAAGCATTTCAAACGTTGAAGGAATATTCTACGGTTTCGGTGTCGTTCCTCTTTTGATAAGTATGGAGGTTTTGCTTGTGATCATCGCATTTTTCAAAAAGGTGAGGAGTGATTATTTGTGAAAAACGTGAATGAGTTTAAAAAAGAACGAGAACAGTTAAATGAAATAGTCATGAAATACGCGAAAAAGCACATAAAACGCTTTTACAATTTGGATACAAACGTTTATGAAAGCGGGGCTCTCCCGCGAAAGATCAAAGAGTTACTCGGTCTGGTTTCATCGTTGGTACTAAGATGTGACGATTGCGTGGAATACCATCTCATAACTTGTCATGAAAACGGCGTAGCGACGGCCGAAGTGGAAGAAGCGCTTTCGATAGGGTTGGTCGTTGGAGGTTCCATAGTTATTCCACACTTGAGGCGAGCTTTTGAAATATGGGATGAACTCGAAGAGGAAAAATCACAAAAGCTTTTGAAAGGCATAAAAAACGTCCTTTCCTCTTCGAAAGATAACGAGAAAAAACTTAAAGAAGTATGTGAATTTTTAGAAGAGCATGTCGAATATTATAATTGGGTGGGTTTTTACATGCTCGATCCGAGCGGAAAAAACCTGGTCTTAGGTCCTTTTGTCGGAGAGAATACCGAACATGTTAAAATCAAAGTTGGTGAAGGAATTTGTGGCCAAGCCGCCGAAATAGAGAAAACATTCGTGGTTCAGGATGTTTCGAAAGAAAGTAACTATCTTTCTTGCAGTCCAAAAGTTAAATCCGAGATCGTCGTGCCAATTTTCAAAGACGGAAAGATAGTTGGAGAACTCGACATAGATTCTCACAAATTGGAACCTTTTAGCCAGTGGGATGAACGATTTCTCTCAAAAGTGTGTGAAATGGTTGGCCAAATCCTTTAAGGAGGCTTAACGATATGTCCAAAAAGATTTTCATCGTGTTTTTTGCCGCCATCCTGGCGTTGATCTTGGCTGGATGCACTTATGTGAATTCTTCCACTCATACGATATCTGGTTACGTAAAAGATGCACTTGGAAATGGAGTCGCGAATGTCACCATTTCAATTTCCTATCCGAACGGTTATCTGCGCACCTCCACCGATAAAAACGGTCACTGGTCAGAAAGGGGTGTAATAGGCAAAACCACGATAACTCCGAGTGCGAGTGGATGGACTTTTAATCCCAAAACGGAGATTTTAAACGTCGACAGAAATTACAAAGATGTGGATTTCACCGCCAACCCTCTGAACTATTGGGTTAGCGGATACGTTCGAGATGAATATGGAAATGGCATATCAGGTGTAACCATAACGTTCGAAAGTTCTCAAATCGCGACCTCCGTTAAAACCAATTTGAATGGCTTTTGGAAAAGCGGGATGCTAAGAGGAACGGTTAAGGTGAAACCACTGAAAAACGGTTGGCTTTTCAGTCCGAGTGAACTCATCGTCAACGGCTTGAAAGCGGATGTGAACTTCATAGCCAGCAAAGGCGTTGGTGAAAGGATGTACATTCCTCTTAAAGGAAATCCGGCGGGATTGGCCGTGGACGAAGGAAGTGGGAAATTGTACGTTTCCGATTCCTCGACGGATTTGGTTATGGTCTTCAACGTGTACGGTTACAACAAATTGGATGAATACAAAGTGGGGCCATCACCGGCTGGAATGTGCTACGATCCCAATCACAAAAGATTGTTTGTGGCTAATTCCGCGACAAATACCATAACGGTGATAGATGCCTCGAACGACAAAGTTATAGAAAACGTACTCATAGGGGGAACACCTCACGGAATGGCATTCAATTCAAAAACGAACTTCGTTTACGTTACGAATTCATATTTCAACGCCGTGAACGTTTTAAGCGCTTCGCCTGTTAGAATAGTTGGCACGATTCGGGTGGGAAAATCTCCTCAAGATGTGACGGTGAATCCCGTAACCAACATGATTTACGCCACCAATCAAACGGATGGAAGTGTAAGCGTGATAAATGGCGAAGACAACTCGCTATCGGATGAGATAAAAGTTGGTGGTAGTCCGTTGGGTATTGCCGTGAATCCCGTAACCAACATGATTTACGTTGCCAACCATTCAAACAACACTTTAGACGTGATAAACGGTGAAACGGATGAAATCGTTAAAGAGGTTCAAATCGGAAACGGTCCAAGCTACGTTTACGTGGATGCGCAAAAGAATAGAATTTACGTGTCCAACACCTCAGATAACACGATAAGTGTCGTTGATGGGAAAACGAACACCGTTCTTCAAACCGTGCTCGTTGGAAAAGGTCCAACGTGGATTTCGGGAGATGAAAAAATAGGCGTCGTGTACGTTTCGAACACTCAAGAGAAGACCGTAAGCGTTGTTCATTAAAAAACGATTGGAAAAGGAGCCGAACTTGAAAGTAGCCGTTGTAGATGCGGGAAGTAATTCGTTCATTCTCCTTATAGCTCAAAAAAAAGATGACCGTGTTGAGTATCTCGTGGATCTTTCCACAATCGTTGGGATGGGCAGCTTGTTGAAGGGTAAAAATGAAACCACCTTCACGAGGGCATTGGAAGTCGTGAAAAGGTATCATAAGATAAGCGATGAATTCGGCGTGGATAAACGCGTGATCGTTGGAACCGAAATATTCAGAAAGTTGCCCAAAACGTACTTCGAAGAACTTTCAAAAGGTTTTGACATCTCTAAAATACTTTCGGGAGACGAGGAAGCAAGACTATCGTATCTTTCGGTTAAGGAAGACGAAAAAATACCCATTTCTTTTCCCCTTGTGGTGGACGTTGGAGGGGGAAGTGTGGAATTCTCGTTTGAAAAAGAGGGAAAGATATTCTCGCGCAGTCTTCCAATTGGTGCCATAGTGTTGACGAATAAATTCGTGAAATCCTATCCCATAGGAAAACAATTGGAAAACGCCAGAAGCTTCGTCTCACAGACGCTCGATTTTCTTCCACATCTTCCACTGGTTCCCATCGGTGGGACGGGTACAACGGTGGTCAGCATTTTAAAGAGAAGAAATTTTTCTCCAGATGTTATTCATGGAAGCTACGTTCAAGTTGAAGAATTGGAAGAACTTTACCGCAAATTGTGTTCTATGAGGTTGGAAGACATGACGAAACTTGTAGGTATGGAAAAGGGGAGAGAAAAGATAATATCTTCTGGAATTTTAATTCTTATTGAAAGTGCAAAAGCGACGGCTAACAAGGGTATGTACGTTTCCGTACGGGGACATCGTTATAGCGTCGCAAAACGGATGTTGGAGAGGGCTGAAGATGATAGTAGTTTATTTGAATAAAAGGGGAAGAGAGAAGATAAAGAGAGGTCACCTTTGGATATACGAAGATGAGATGAAAAGTACCAACTCAGATGAAGAAGTTGGTGTGGCAAATATATTCTTTGAAGATGAATTTCTCGGTCGAGGACTTTACAACTCAAAAGCGGATAATCCTTTGAAAGTGCTGACCAGAACTTACGAAGAAATAAATGAAGAATTCTTCGTAAGAAGGTTTCAAATGGCGTGGAAAAGAAGAAAGAAATTTTATCCTCGATTCAGGCGAGAATTCAACGCGGAAGGAGATTTAATTCCTTCGCTCATCGTTGACAGGTTTTACGACACACTTGTGTTGCAGATAAGATCAAAGGCGCTTGAAAATATGAAAGAAGAGATCGTGAACGCTTTGGTAAAGGTGTACAATCCTCTTACCATTTATGAAAGGAGCGATTTTGAATCCTTGCCTGAACCCAACCTCTCCAGAGAAAAAGGTGTACTTTACGGCCTTTACCCAAGAGAAGAGATCTTAAGAGAAGATGGGTTGAAATTCAAAGTGAATGTCGTTAAAGGTCAAAAAACTGGATTCTTTTACGATCAAAGAGATTCAAGAATTTTCGTCAAAAAGCTTGCGAGTAGAGGAAAAGCTCTGGATCTGTTCACTTACACCGGCGGATTTGCGATAGCGTTGGCATCAAAAGGCATGGAAGTTGACGCCATTGATATATCCATTGAAGACCTAAACGTCGCGGCGGAAAATGCAGAAATGAACAAGGTTAAGGTGAACTTCATATGTCAGGACGCATTTGACCTCAGCGGTCTGAAGATGTACGATATCATCGTAGCAGATCCACCTTCTTTGATCAAAAAACGTTCACAAAGGCCCAAAGCTTTCGAACTGTTGAAAAATTTAGTCGATCAGATGATAGAACACTTGAACGAAAACGGTAAGATCGGTCTATGCTCATGTGCTTACAACATAGATAGAGACATGTTGAAAAAAGTGGTTTTGAAGAGTGCAAGTGAAAAGGGAAAAGTCGTGAAACTGATAGGATGGACTGGCTTGCCTTTAGATCATCCACATCTGCTTTCAATGCCAGAAACGGATTATCTGAAATGCTTATGGGCTGAAGTGTCCAGCTTTTAAAACGTTGGGTTCTGACGAAACGTTTGGACAAATGAACTAACTCATCCTGTGCGTCAATGTTACAACTTATGAGTATTTATCAAATGAACATCGCTTTTCAAGCGATAAGGGAATTTTTTTCGAAGTCTTATCAAAACTGACTCGCTCGTTTATCCATCCTTCAATTCACATCGTGAGGCACGCTCAGACACTCATCCGTGAGTGCTTTGCTTTCTCGACACATCCATGCGTCTTCCAACCTCACTCTTGTGAATTCCTGGATGGCGAGCTCATATGTCTTGATGAAAACTTCGAGGGAGATGTGAAAAATCTCTTTCTTTACGAACTTCGGATCGTCTTGTAATCTTCACGTACAACTTGAGTGAACTAAGTGATAAGTAGCAAAGATTGCAGCGTGTAACAAGTACAAAAACGAATAAATACTTACCACGAACTCTCAGCTACATGCTGAATTGAGTCGTAATTCACAATGACGTTAAGATCTTAAGATCGAAGACTTCGTTCTTCGTTCAAAAGATCGAACCATCATCGGTGATGTCACGAATTCACCACAAGTGATTCGTTGGCACAAGGCATTTCTTCTATTTGAACGTTCAAATGGGATATGCCGTATTTTGAAGAGAGCAAGTCGGTCACCGTTCTTCTCACATCATCGGCTTTGTTCGTATTCATTGGATAAACACGGATATGGCATTCCATGAGTTTGTCTTCGCCATCCAAACTCCACACGTGTACGTGATGAAAAGATGCCACTCCATCGATGCTTTCGATATCTTTTTTCATCTTTGAGAAATCCAGATCATTTGGCGTACTTTCCATGAGAATGTTTATGGATCTTTTAATTATCTTAAAAGACTCAAATGATACGTACGCTATTATGACGAACGTTATCAACGGATCGAGAAAGTACCAATTGTATAACGTCATCAATATTCCAACTGCTATAACGGCTGCCGAGTCCAACGAGTCACCCAACATGTGAACAAAAGCCGCTTTGACGTTGAGATCGCCGTGGGAATGAGCGAAAAGAAGTAAAGTGCCCACAACGTTGGCGATCAGCGCTATGGAAGCCACCCATATGATCGTGTCAGCGTTGAGTGTCTGTGGATTGAACAATCTCACGGCCGCCTTGTAGCCTATGAACGTGAAACTCATGATGAGTATCAACGAATTCACAAGGGCGGCTATTATCTTTGCGCGTTTGTATCCATAGGTCTTTCGTTCGTTTTTTCCCTTTTTTGAAGCATTATGGGCGAAAAGACTTAACACCATTCCGCCGGCATCTTCCAAATTATGAAGCGAATCGGTTATCAAAGCGTAGCTCGAAGCGAATATACCAAATGTGAGCTCGAACGCAACTATCAAAAAATTCAATACAACGTTTATCCATAGAGCTTTCGAAGTGGAATCAGTTCTATCATGAACATCTTTTGAATGATGAATTTCATTCATCACATATCCTCCTTCACGTGATTCTTCAAAGTTTCCAAGATGATCGAAATATGCGCATCGGCGAGGGAATAAAACATTTTCTTTCCATCTTTTCGAGATTTAACCATTTTCCCCATCTTCAATATCTTCAATTGATTAGAAACGGTTGATTGCTTAAGTCCCAAATCAGAAACCATATCTCCAACACAGGCTTCTCCTTTTTCAAGGAGGTAGTTCAATATTCTCATTCTCAATTCGTTTCCGAAAAGCCTTGCCAGATTGGCCATATCATTTAATATATCCATATATCATGATTATATGATTTATTTTTTCAAAAGTCAAGTTTCTTTCAAAAATCGTGTTAAAATAATGAATTGTGGAGGTGTATCTTTTGAAAAAAGAAGAGATAATGGAAAAGATAACGAGCAGGATAAAAAAATGTCATGCCTGTAGATTGGCTGAAACACGCACAAACGTCGTACCTGGTGAAGGTGATGTGAATTCTCCAATCCTCTTCGTGGGTGAAGGCCCAGGTGAAGATGAAGATAAAACTGGCCGTCCTTTCGTTGGAAGAGCCGGCAAACTCTTCGATAAAATCTTGGAATCGGTCAAGCTGAATAGAAAGGATGTCTACATAGCAAACGTTGTGAAATGTCGGCCTCCGAAGAACAGAGTTCCCCTACCGGATGAGATTGAAGCGTGTTCGCCGTATCTTATGGCTCAAATAGAAGTTATAAATCCAAAGATAATAGTACCACTTGGAGCGACGGCGATGAAATATTTTTTGGGCAACGAGGTGAAATCCATCACGGAGGCCAGGGGAAAGCTTTTCGATTGGAAAGGTGGAATAAAGATCTTTCCGATGTTTCATCCAAGTTATCTTCTAAGAAACGCTTCCAAAGCCCCCGGTTCTCCTAAATATCTTACGTGGGAAGACGTGAAAAAGTTGAAAAAGATGTACGATGAACTTACAACGAATGAAAAGTAGGTGAAAGTGTGATAAACAGGATAAAGGGAACGAACGATATAATCGAAGATTCATACGTTTGGCAATGGGTTGAAGAAAAACTCAAAGAAGTTTCAAAAAGATTCGGTTTTTCCGAGATAAGAACTCCCATCTTCGAAGCCACCGAGCTCTTCAAAAGAGGAGTGGGAACGGATACCGATATAGTTCAAAAAGAAATGTACACATTCACAGATAAAGGTGGAAGATCGCTGACGTTAAGACCCGAAGGAACGGCTTCCGTGATGAGGGCCTTTGTTGAGCATTCCTTGGATTCGAAGGGACTTCCTCAAAAGTTGTTTTACATGGGACCGATGTTCAGATACGAAAAACCCCAGGCGGGTAGACAAAGACAGTTTCATCAATACGGCGCCGAACTGATAGGCTCTCCAAGACCAGAAGCGGATGTCATGATCATCGCGTTGGCCGTCGAAGAACTCAAATCGTTAGGATTAAAAGATTTCAAGCTCAAGATAAATTCGACTGGATGCGAAAAGTGTCGTCCAAAGTACAAAGAAGCTTTAAGAGAGTATTACAAACCGTTGCTTGGAAAGCTTTGCGATGATTGTCAAGTAAGGTACAACAGAAATGTACTGCGCTTGTTGGATTGCAAAAAAGACGCTCAGTACGCAAAAGAAGCGCCAATAATATTGGATTATCTTTGCGACGATTGCAAGGCACATTTTGACAAGGTGAAAGAACTTTTGAACACTTTGGGAATAGATTACGAAGTGGATCCAACCATAGTGAGAGGATTGGATTACTACACGAGAACGGTTTTCGAAATCACGCACACAGGTCTTGGTGCTCAAGACGCGATAGCCGGTGGTGGAAGGTACGATCACTTGATCGAAGAATTAGGCGGAAGGCCAACGCCATCGGTGGGATTTGCCATGGGAATGGAAAGAGTACTCATCGCTTTGGAAAAAGAAGGTAAAATGCCTGCCAAAATGCCGCCTCAAGTGTACATCGTCGCCGTTGATGAAGCTCAGCGCGCACACGCTTTGAAAATCGCTTTGGAGCTTTCAAAGGAGTTCATGGTTGAAGTGGATGTGATGGGAAGAAAGATGAAAGCCCAATTCAAAAACGCTTCGAAGTGCGGCGCGCTCCACGTTTTGGTTGTAGGCGAAGAAGAGGTGGAGAGTGAGCTCTACACCTTTAAGAATATGGAAAGTGGCTCTCAAATTAAAGTACCACTTTCTGAAATAAAAAAGATCTTGCGAAAAGAGAAATGTGATTCTAATTTTCAATGGCATTGAGTAATTCGAAGAGGAGGAAGAAAAATGGGAAGGCCTGTTCTTAACTTAGACGAAGAGATGGTGAAAAAGGCCAGAGGCCTTGCAAAGGAAATCACCGATGAAATTCAAAAGTTTATAAACGTTAGAAGTACCACGTCGGTTGAGAGAACGGTGGCAAGATTTTACGGTATTGACGGTGTTAATTCACAGGGTGTTCCTCTGCCGAATGTCGTTGTTGAAGACGTTCAAAAAAAAGGGGCCCTGGACAGGGGAATAACTTATTGGTTGGTGAACGCATGCGTTGCCAAGAATATGACACCTCAAGAGGTTGCCGAAGCCGTCGGTCGTGGTGAATTTTCTCTGTTGGATTTTCCACCACAAAAGGAATCGGTGGTCGCGGAAAAGATCGATGAGCTCACTCAAGAAGCTCTGCAGCGTTTGAAAAATGTTAGAGACGAAAGAGATAGGATGCTTCAGGAGTTGGGAGACCCCGATCAACCTTATTTGTACGTTATAGTTGCAACGGGAAACATATACGAAGATGTTATTCAAGCCAAAGCCGCCGTTAAAGAGGGAGCGGACATAATAGCCGTCATTCGTTCCACCGCCCAATCTTTGCTCGACTTCGTTCCCTACGGTCCAACGACGGAAGGCTATGGAGGAACTTACGCAACACAAGAGAATTTTCGCATAATGAGGAAAGCGTTGGACGAAGCTGCAAATGAAGTTGGAAGGTACATACGCTTGACGAATTACGCATCTGGACTTTGTATGCCAGAAATAAGTGCGATGGCGGCGATAGAGGGACTGGACTTCCTCTTGAACGATTCTATGTACGGCATTCTCTTTAGAAACATAAACATGTTGAGAACGTTCGTAGATCAATACACTTCCCGACTGATATGCGCCTACTCACATATCACCATAAACACAGGAGAGGACAACTACATAAAAACGTCCGATCCGATAGAAAGAGCCCACACGGTTACGACTTCTCAGCTCATAAACGAACAATTTGCCCTTAAAAGCCATATGAAACCGAAGTACATGGGGATAGGACACGCTTTCGAAATAGATCCGGATGTTGAAAATGGATTTCTTTACGAGGTAGCTCACGCTTTGTTAACAAGAGAACTTTTCCCACATGCGACTCCAAAGTACATGCCTCCAACGCGACACATGACGGGTAACATATTCAAAGGATACGGTATGAACACACTTTACAACCTTGTATCCATAATGACAGGACAATCCATTCAATTACTTGGCATGCTCACGGAAGCCATTCACACTCCATTCTTACAAGACAGATATTTGGCCATTGAAAACGCGAAATACGTCTTTAACAACGCGAAAGATATTGGAGACGAAATCGTCTTCAAGGAGAATGGATTCATACAAAGAAGGGCCAACGAAGTGCTTAAGAACGCCGTTGAATTGCTGGAGCACGTCAAAGAGGTGGGGCTCATATCCGCGATCGAAGAGGGAACATTTGGTGATATATCAAGAAAACGGGATGAAGGAAAGGGAGCCGATGGAGTTTTCCCAAAAGGTGAAGATTATTACAATCCGATATTTGAAATGATGGAAGAAGAGTTGGAGGAGGAAGAAATATGAACATCAAAAAAGTTGATTTATCCCATCTCAAACCTTACGGGGATCAGATGAACGATGGGGCCGTTCAACTTTCTTTCACACTTCCAGTCCCCGACGGTCCAAAAGCGAGAGAAGCGGCCAGTAGAATAGCGAAAAAAATGGGTCTAACGGATGTTCAAATAGTGTTTTCACAAGATTTAAAAGAGAATTTCACATTTTTCGTCGTTTACGGCCATCTCATCTCTTCTATAGATTACAACGAGATAAAAGTTGTAGGCGTTGAAAGTCCAAAAATGAGTATGGAAGAGGTAGATAGATACATTCAAGAGCACGTCAAACGTCCGATAGTGGTTATCGGAGCCACCATAGGAACTGACGCGCACACCGTTGGATTGGATTCCATACTCAACATGAAAGGATACCATGGAGATTCGGGATTGGAAAGGTACAAGATGTTCAAAGTTTATAACATGGGAAGTCAAATCTCGCCATCGGAATTGGTGAAAAAGATTCGTGAAACGAAAGCGGATGTTGTGCTCGTTTCTCAAGTTGTAACTCAGCGAAACATTCACATAAAGAATTTGGTGGAATTGGCCGATATATTGGAAGCGGAAGGGTTGAGAAAATCCGTCTTGTTGATAGCCGGTGGACCACGAATAAGCCATGAATTGGCCGTGGAACTCGGATACGATGCTGGTTTCGGTAGTGGCACGTTACCATCCGAGGTGGCTTCTTACATTGCGATAGAAATTTCAAAGAGGGTGTTATGAAGAAAAAGATTGAAATAGCTGTTTCAATCGTGGCGATTTTCGTTTTTTTATTTCTCTTTTTCAACCCGTATAAAGTGAAAAAACGGGTGGGCATACTCTTACCCGTAGACGATGTTTCTGCTAATTTCAACGCACGTGTTGGTTTTTTGGCGGCGATGAGGGATTTGCCCAAAGATGTTGACTTTGTGGACGTGGATTACACGTCCAACACATTGGAAAGCGCTATAAAAAGAGCGTCTAGGATGGGAATAAGATATTTCGTTTCAAATGGATATTCATCCGATCTTCCGAAAATAGACGATATTCTTGAAAAAACTCACTCCGTTTTGATAGAGGTTATGGTAACTAACCCCGAATTACTTAGAAAGGCGAAATACGCTTTTACACTGGCCCCAACGGATGACATTCAAGCCAGCGCGATAGTCTCATACTTACAGAATATGAATTACAAGAATGTCGTCGTGGTGAAGGATACCTCCGATGCGGCTTACGTTGATAATTTGGTGGATAACATGATGGAGGATTCGAAAGATGTGAAATGGAAAAGCGTGTATTTGAACGAAATAGATGATATTACCAAACCACCTCAGGCATTCGTTTTGGTGATGTCTTCAGTTCACGCCGTAAAAGTCGTAAAAAATTTGAAAGAAAGATTCCCAAAGAGCGCCTTCATAGGAAGCGATTGGACGTTCAAAAGTTCTTTGATCAATCAGGCGGACGTGGTAAACGGCATGATCACCGTCGGATTTGTGGATCCAATTTACATTAATTCTTCTGTAAATAAAAAGATCTCCAGCGACGATCTGTTTCTTACTCCTCAGGGTGTTTTGAGCTACGACGCTTTGAAAGTGGCGTACATCTTGGCCAAACAAAACGTGAACTGCGAAGAAGTTCAAAAATATTTGAATTCTCATTCTTTTTTTGGAATGTCGGGAACATTCACATTTAACGGTATCCACGCCACCACCCCGGTTTACTTTTACAAGATAACACCTCTGGGATTTAAATTGGCATGGGAATTTGGTGAAAGATCATGAAATTTAAAATAGTGGCGTTTTTCATCATCTTGATCGTGGTTATGGGTGCGATCTTTTCGATTTACGACGAGGCACAAAATTATTCCAAATTCATGCTGAACGAAGCCCGAATTTCGTCTGGAAGCGTATCAAAGTATCTCAACGATGCCATTTCATTCATTTCGAATTTGAAGCTCACAGGATTTCCATCTGCCACCTCAACTGTTATAGAAGGATACGCTTTGATGAACTTGAACGGAGAGGTTGTGTACGATTTCAACATGCCAAGCGAATACACGGGTAAAGATTCTTACGTTTACAAATACGTTATTTTGAAGGGAAAATACATTTCTCCACTTTTGGAATCTTCAACGGGGAAACCCCTTATGCTTTTGGCATCTGAAACTTCCGATGGCAACCACTTGGCTGTTGCGATGATTAAACCGATGGATCTCAACGTAAGCAATGCGTTTTTAGTGGACAAAACCGGTTTAGGTGTAAGCCTATCTGGAAATTGGAAATGGAGAAATTTTTTATCGGTGATGGCACTTGAGGAGAATGGGGTTATCATGAAAGATGGTTTTACTTTTTTCGTTGAGCCGGTGGGATTGGGAGGATATAAAATTCTCATTCAGAAAACAAGATACGCTCCGTTCTTGATATCCAGAAATCTCATTTACATTTGGTTGGGTGTTTTAACATCGCTCTTAATTCTCTTCTTCGTTTCCTACCACAGAATTACGAAAAATGTCAAACCCGTTGTCGAATTCGCGAATTTTATAAAAAGATTGGACAGATTTGAAAAGTATGAAGGGCCGAAAGATGAACTCACCTTTAAGTACAATCAATTGGTTGACAAGCACGAAAAATTGGACAGAGACTATTCTGATTTGATAAAGGATATGAGTGAAACAAATGTTGAATTGGTAGAGGTTAACAAACTTCTCATTGAGTTTTCCATGCTTTTCAACGAAGTGAAAGCTGAAAGAAAGAGCCTCGAGGAAGCGTTGCGAATGGCCTTCAGAAGAATGTTGGATTTTTCAAAACCGATCACCGGAATTGGGATGAAATACGGAAAACTTGAAATATACCTTGGGACTGTTAACAGCTTCAACTTCGAAATGAATGGAGAAGATAGGATAAGTTTGAATCTGAAAACCGATTCAAGTGAAGTTAAATACGTTGTGAACACCGATAGATTTATCACAAACGAGCGCACGAAAGAAATGATAAGAACACTCTTGTATCATCTCACAACTTTTCTATCCATGTATGAATTGCTCGAAAAAACCACGAGTTTCATGAAATACGATCCTTTGACGGGTTTGTTAACACGTCAAGAGTTCGAAGAACTCGTGAAAAAAGAAGAAGCGTTGGCAAAACGTGAGAACAAGCATCTGTCATTCATGATGATAGATGTGAATCGAATGAGAAGCTTCAACGAAAAATACGGTAGACTTAACGGAGACGTACTTTTGAAATACGTGGCAAAGGTTATCAACAAAAATATACGCCTTACGGACATAGCTGCACGCTACGGAGAAGACGAATTCATCGTGTGCTTTTATGGAATGAAAAAAGAAGACGGGGTAAAAAAATGTGAACAAATAGTCTCTCAGATTCATGAATTCAGATACGAAGTCGATGTGAAACACACCATTTTGACTTATCCAACAGATGGAAATGATGCTTTGAAGCTCATTTCATTACTCGAAAAAACTCTTCAGATCGACATGAATCCTTGATGTTGGTGTTATTTTGAGTCTTCTCCAAGTTTTGTGTAAAGTAGATCCTGCATCAAAAACGAGATCCTGAATCAAGTTCAGGATGACCTACGGTCGGTTCAGGATGATCGTTGTCAACTTAGAACGAAGTACCTTTACGTCATTCCGGGCTGACTTATTGATAAGAGTCTTTGACTTTAATGTCATTGCGGGCTTGACCTTGTTGATGAGAGTCTTTGACCTTAACGTCATTCCGGGCTACGACCTATTGATAAGAGTCTTTGACCTTAACGTCATTCCGGGCCA
>CAZCZS010000002.1:0-10545 GCA_964503355.1 uncultured Mesoaciditoga sp. | reverse complement strand
ACCGTTCTCTAACTCAAGGTAACATACTTTTTCGTTATTGCGGACTTGACGCGCTTGGTGGAGTCTTTGACCTTAACGTCATTCCGGCCTACGAGCCGGAATCTCATCCTTTTGAAGTGAGAACGAGATCCTGAATCAAAAACGAGATCCCGGATCAGGTCCGGAACATCCAAGTGACGGTTCAAAACGACCATAATCTGAAGTTGTTTCACGTTTCGGCGAAGGAGGCATGTGAAATAAAAATAGGAGTTGTTGGAGAGAATCTTATAGATCTCTTTAAAGTGGAAGATAAATTCGAAGCGCATCCAGGTGGATCGCCCTTGAACGTTGCCGTGGGCCTTGCACGACTTGGAGAAAATGTGAGCTACATCACCAGATTTTCATACGATTTTTTTGCCAAAATGCTGATTGAAACTTTGAAGTCAGAAAACGTGGATTTATCTTTTTGTTCATTTGATAAAAGCTCACACACAACCCTCGCATTCGCGTTTGTAGATGAAAACAAGATCCCAACTTTTGAAATATGGAATAAATGTACGGCGGATAGCGCTATGAGCGATAAAGATCTGTCAAAGGTGGATCTAAAAGAATTGGACGTTGTTCACTTCGGATCTATTTTGTTGGCCACGCCGGCTTCAAAAGCCGTTCTCGATTTTGTGGAAAAAGCCAAGGATTTTGGAAAGTTCATAACATTTGATCCGAATTATCGCCCAAGGGTTGCGGAAAATGAAGAAAAATACCTAAATACTTTGCGCCGTGGATGGAATTTGGCAAATGTAGTAAAATGTAGTTATGAGGATGTTAAGCTCATTTTTGATCTTAAAAATATGGAAGAAGCTGTGAATTTGATAAAGGAAAAAAACATCCCGACTTTTCTCACTATGGGAAGTGAAGGTGCGTATCTCATAACCAAGGATAACGTCGTTCACATTCAAGCGTACAAAACGAACGTTGTCGATACAACGGGATGTGGAGATGCTTTCGCGGCGGGTGTGATTTACGAACTATGCAAGTACGGACTTTCCATGGAAGATGATGTTCTTGTTAAAGCCGGACAGGTTGGTAGCGCCGTAGCGGCAATAGCGGCTCAAAAGATCGGGGCCATCACCTCGTTTGCGCATGTTGATGATGTTAAAAAATTCATGAGGGGCGTGAATTGATTTGATGAAGACGAGCATAAAGGATATCGCTAAAAGCCTCGGTGTTTCAACGGCGACGGTTTCAAAAGCTTTGAACAACAAAGCGGGCGTCAGTCGTGAAATGAGAGTGAAAGTGTTGGAAAAAGCGAGAGAACTTGGGTACGTTGTCAACAGCCTTGCAAGGGGTATGAAGATCTCGAAGACTTTCACGATAGGAGTGTTGGTATCCGACATAAAAAATCCTTATTTCAGCGAAGTTATATCTTCGATAGAACGCATCTTATATGCCAGAAAGTACAACCTTATCATATGCAACGTTGGAGAAAATCCGATTAAAGAGCGCGAATATTTAGAACTTCTCGTATCCAAAAAAGTGGATGGTATCATAGCCGCGCCAAGCGGTGAAAGTCAAGAAAATCTGTCTCTTTACAAAAAGCTCATCCGTCATGGAATGAAGTTGGTGCTCTTCGACAGAATCGTTGATTCGATCCAAACCGATACGGTTGTGGTTGACAACAAATCGGCAACTTACGAGGCGGTTAAATATTTAACCAAATTTGGACACAGAAAAATCGGAGCGATTTACGGAATAGAGAAAAGTTACACCGGCAGCGAAAGATTGAAAGGGTTTCTTGAAGCGGTTAAAGATTTCAACATCGAATGTCATGGTGATTGGGTAAAAAGCGGTGAGTTCAACGAAGACAAATCGTACAGATGCGCTCTTGAGATCTTAAAAAAGGAAGATCGTCCAAGCGCGATAGTGGCGATGAACAATTTCACGACCTTGGGATTGATGAGAGCCGTGAAAAAATTAAAAATCAAAGCTCCCGAGGAGTTATCGATAATAGGATTTGACGATGCTGAATGGATGAAGATATGTTCACCTGCCATCACAACCGTTGTACAACCCACAGACGTGATAGGAATGACAGCGGCGACTTTGTTGTTGGATTCCATAGAAAATGATTCACCAACTTCTCCTCATCACGTGGTTTTGAAGACGGCGCTTTTGGAAAGGGAGTCAGTCGCGCCCGCGAAAACAAAATAAACATACAGTTAAGCTAAAAAAGGCGGCTCACAATGTGAGCCGCCTTTTTTGGTCAGGGCGACTGGATTTGAACCAGCGACCTCCAAGTCCCGAACCTGGCGTTCTACCATCTGAACTACGCCCTGAAAGCGTATATATTCTATCATAAACTCGCATTCGTTCGCAAGATCGCATCGATAAAATAGCTCTAAAAGCGGCAAAGGTTTTTTCATACTTACACTTATTACACGGGAGTCAATTCGGAATGAGCTGGAAGAGGTATGGATAAAAGTCATTTGTAAAGTTGACGCCCAACGTGAGCAAGTTTGATCTTGAAAATATCTTTATTCAAAAGCTCATCATATATAATCCATTCCATGATAATCGGGTAAAGGAATTGGAAGAATGTGGGAGTTTATTTTTCTTTCTTCTTCTCCAAAAACGGCGTTCGTAAATTCTGACAAATTGTCAAATTCCATAAGTTTATCCAATAAATGATTTCTATCCAACTTTGAAAGTGCTTCTTCAAAATAATCTTTCAATTGTTCTATAAGCAATTCTTTGCTAAGGACTTTCATAGTTCCCAGAAATTTACGAGGTTTCAGAGTTCCTAAAAACGGTTTTAACATAGCTCCTTTTACAGGATCCATATGCATGATTATTGGACCGTTTTCACTTGAAAAAGCGTGAACAAGATCGACGATCGCTTTTGGTTCTCCAGCAGATTCTATGCAATCACTGAACTTTTTTCTCTTGACAACCGTTATGTAAGAAAAATCATTAATGAATGTTTCTGCTTTACCATCCCACGCGTGTTGGGTTTTATGGAAAATCTTAAATCTTTCAGGCGGTCGTATGAATCGTATAGGTTCTCTGGAATGCCAAACCATCATCCGATCAATATCGGAATACCTTGCCTTTCTAAAAGTTAAGGTCGATATTTCTCTTACAGAATTTGCTTTAACGGTCACGGTGAAATACCTTCCCGTATCAACGGCACCAAAATTTCTGTAAATGCTGTTATCCCCATGGATCATCATCAAAGCAGCGTTGTTTTCCAAAGAGATTTTTTCCGCTTTATACATCAATCGAGTTGAGTATCCTCTTTTTCTGAAAGCTTCATCGGTACAAACAGAACCAACCAACGCGATTTTCAATCGAGAGCTAAAAATTTGTGCCTGCACGAACATGATACCCACCATGGAAACGATCCTTCCGTTTTCCTCAACAACCAGAATATTTTGAGCGTTTTCCTTCGAAAAAAGGAGTGGGAAATTCTTTCCCATAGATCCATCCTCGGGTTTGAAAACTCGATCTGCAAGTGCTACCGCTTCTTTTAGTTGGGAAGGTAAAAGCCTTTTTATCTGCACCCTTTTTCCTCCTCTACAACTAATTTTTTTGTCGTAGTACCAACTATGTTTTCTTTCTTATTGATTTTTGAGATTTTTTAGATTAAGATCGTTGCACTTTTCGAAAGTCAAGAATTTGCAAACTTCTTAAATATCTTTTCAAGCTCCTCCGTTACCTTTTGTGGATTATCAGATCTCAAATAAGACATGTGAGCGGCACCGTTATATGACCACACCGCGATATTTTTTACTCCCAATCTGTACATAATCTCAGCTGCCTCTTCCATTTCTTTTTCCCTATTTGATGGAACTTTGTAACCTTGAATCCACATTTGAACTTCTTTTGAAAATTTTTCACCTATTCCCAACATTTTCTTTGTCACTGGCTCTACAAAGTCTTCTATTTTTTTGTTAAAAACATACCAGTATGGATCGGAACCTATCGTATCGATACTATTCAAGGAAGCGATCTTTTCGTAAGGAATACTCATAATTTTTTCGTCCTCTATTGGAAGAAAACAAACCGCATTTTTAAGTCCCTTTCTTTTCGCGTATTCGCTCATTTCCTTGAATAGGGAAAATGCAGAATTTTTTTTGAATTCAATGACATCCCTTTCCAAAACCGTTGGCATTTCGTATCCGTATTTTTCTTCAAATAGCTTTTGGCAATGTTCACATCTGCATGCCCATAGCGAGTCCTCTTCAACACCATCCCACCTGGGAATGTACCAATGTGGTTCATCCCAAAAAATATAGTCCGCACCGCCAGCGGAAACCGAATCAACTATTTTCTTGAGAAAATCCTTGAGCTTTGTTGAGTTCAAGCAAGCGTGTGGAACGCTTACTCCATCGTTTCTCACCTGCCATTCACTTGGATTGTCCAAGAGAAATTTGCTAAATGCTTCACCACCAAAGATCCCTCCTATTGCCCAAGGATCAACCCAGACTTCAAGTCCAATTTTATGAGCGATATCAAAAAATTCATGCATGGTATGCTCATAATAATAAAAATCGTTTTCGCTAAACGTGAAAACAACGTAAGAAGCTCCCATCTCTTTCATGTGCTTTAAATGTTCTTGAGCGCATTCTACATACTTGTTTCCAAAATAACTCATACCTAATTTCATAACTTTCACTCCTTTGACATGAATTTTTAATTTCTTTATTTGTAAAGCAAGCATCTCACATAATGATCTTTTCCCACTTTTATCATATTTGGTAACCTTTCCTTACATTCACGTTTTGCAAACAAACATCTGGGTTCGAATGGACAGCCAACTGGTAACGTTGTTAGATCTGGAACTTCCCCTCCAACATCTATTTTCTCAGGTTTTAAACCCGATTCCGGTTTCGGAGCCGCTTTCTTCAACAACTGTGTGTATGGATGCTTGGGATCGTTTATCACATCATCAGATGGTCCTATTTCTACTATGTGACCAGCGTACATTATCGCTATTCTGTCGGATATGTAATGCGCTCCAGCCAAATCATGGGTTATGAATAGATAGGAAACTTCTTCCCTTTCTTTTAAATCCAACATCAAATTCATTATATCCAGTCTTATAGATACATCTAACATCGAGGTTGGTTCATCTGCCAATATAAGCTGTGGTTTAACCGCCAATGCTCGCGCTATCCCAACTCTTTGGCGTTCTCCTCCAGAAAGCTCGTAAGAATATTTATCAATGTATTTTTCCGCCGGAGCCAGTCCACACGTTTCAAGTAACATTTTTAATCTTTCCTTTCTTTTGCTTCCTTCAACTATCTTGTGCACTTTTAACGGTCTTTCAAGTGTGTATTCAACTGTATGTAAAGGATTCAGTGATGAAAATGGATCTTGAAATATCATTTGAACGTGCTTTCGATAATCAAGCAGATTCCTTCTTTGCATTTTCTTCGGCATTTCTTTTCCGTTTAAGATGATCCTTCCAGATGTTGGTTCATATAACCTCGCTATTACTCTTGCAACCGTAGTTTTTCCGGAACCGGATTCTCCCACCAAACCAACCACTTCTTTTTTTCCTATATTTAAATCTACGCCGTTAACCGCATGAACCGTTTTTGTATGTGTGATTCCTCCTATTTTGAACTCTTTTACCAGATTTTCTACGCTTATTACATTAGTTTTTTCTTTAATTTCAGTTTGCATTGCTTTCACCTTCCTTGTCGTACAGATGGCATGCCACTGTATGATCAGGTTCTACCTCTCTTAATTTAGGAACTACACGATCACATACTCCTTCTATACGCTTTGTACATCTTTCGTAAAAAGGACATCCTTTCATTTCGTGTGATAAATCAGGGGGACGTCCCGCTATTCCATGTAATTTTTTCCTTTTTCCGACAAGTGGCGGAAATGAGTTCATCAATCCTTCCGTATATGGGTGTAATGGATGTTCGTAAAGTCTCTTGGATTTCGCTTTTTCAATTATGCTTCCTGCGTACATGATCGCTATGGTATCACTTATTTCGACAAGTAATGACAGGTCATGGGTTATGAATATTATTGAAAATCCAAATTTTTTTCTTAATTCATCTATTTCTTGAAGTATCTTTTTTTGTACAACAACGTCTAGAGCCGTTGTTGGCTCATCCATAATTATCATTTTCGGATTGAGGGCCAGTGCTATTGCTATTACTATTCTTTGTTTCATTCCGCCAGAAAGTTGGTGTGGATAGGCATTTAGATATTTTTCTGAAACGTTGACGAGTGAGAGAAGCTCCTTTGCTCTTTCTTCTAAATGATCTTTATAATCGTTTGTGTGATAAGTTATCGCATCAAATATCTGATCTTTGATTTTCATAACCGGATTTAGAACGTTCATCGAGGCCTGAAACACTATCGAGAATTCTTTCCATCTCATTTTTCTAAGCTCTTCTTTCTCTACCTTTAACAAATCTTTTCCGTTGAATTTTATTTTCCCTGAAAAGATCTTTCCTGGGGGTGTAAGCATTTGTACTATTCCAAATGCAAGCGTTGATTTTCCACATCCTGATTCCCCCGCTATTCCAAGAAATTCTCTTTCTTTAAGATCAAAGGATACCCCCCGCACCGCATGAATAGTTGCATTCTTCAGCTTGTAACCAGCGTTTAGATTTTCAACTTTTAGAAGTTTTCCCATTTTCATCGCTTCCTCAATCTTGGATTGGTCAACTCATCAACGGCAAAATTCATCAGTGCAAAAGCGGTACCCAGCAAAGCTATACATAAACCTGGAAAAACAAACCACCACCACGCCCCCAACATCAAAGCTTGATTATTTTGCGCCCAATATAAAATCGTGCCCCAACTGATCACTTCTGGGCTTCCAAGCCCAAGAAATTCAAGGGTGGCTTCACTCAAAACCGCGTAAACGGCTGTCCCAAAAAAATTTGCAGCGATAAGAGATAACATATTTGGAAGGATTTCAAATAGTACTATTCTAAAAGAACTTTCTCCTGTTACAACGGCTGCTTTGACAAAATCTCTATTTTTTAAAGTTAAAGATTGTGAACGCAACACACGAGCTCCCCATGCCCAACCGGTAAATGAAATGACAAGTATTATTGGCCATACTCCTTTGACGGTTATGTAGGCGGCTATTATTATCATTAAGGGTAAACCCGGAATTACCAAAAATATATTCGTAATCGTCATTAGAATATCATCAACCACCCCGCCAAAATAACCTGAGGTTAATCCTATCAAGGTGGAAATAATTGTCGTTATGAGTCCTGTCAATATTGCAACGATCAGAGATAATCTTGTACCAACTAAAATTCTTGAAAGTAAATCCTGCCCGTATGAGTTGGTTCCCAACGGATGTGAAAAGCTGGGAGATGATAATGGGATGAAATTCATTCCTTGAGGATCATACGGTGCAACACTTGGTCCAATAAATGCCAAAAGTGTGAAAATAAGTATGATTACGAATCCAACCGTAGATTTTTTGTTGTTAAAAAAGATCAAAATAAACTTTTTCATCCCTCTCGCCCTCCACTTTTAATTCTTGGATCAAGAAAGACTAAAGATATATCCGCCAGAAAATTTGCCAGTATAACAGCTATGGTTATAACGGAAAAAATGGCTTGCATTAACGGATAATCCAAGCTTTCGACTGCTTGAAAAAGCAAATAACCCACGCCCGGATATGAAAAAACCATTTCTGTTACCAACGCTCCTCCAACCGCATATCCTAAAGCCATTGCAAATCCCGTAATACTTGGCAGTATCGCATTTCGTGCGGCGTAACGATACATGATCTTTTTATCTGGTATTCCTTTTGCCACGGCAAAACTCACATAATCTTCGGAAAGCACGTTTATCATGTTATTTCTCATTGTAAGCAGCCAACCTCCACTTGCCGTTATGATTATGGTAAGAGCGGGAAGAATTGAATGATAAATTATGTCTAAAACATTGAAAAAACCAACATAATATCCCGATGTTCCTCCAGCCAGTGGAAACCAACCAAGCGTATACGAAAACACGTATAAAAATAAAAGGGCTAACCAAAAATACGGTATAGCCTGTAAGAACAGTCCGAGAGGTACGCTCATATCATAAAGAAAATGATTTCTTTTCCAAGCGGATTTTATTCCCAAAATAGTACCTAAAACAAAAGCTATAACGGTAGAAATTCCTATAAGACCTAGAGTCCAAGGAATGGCCTTTTCCAACAATTTGGAAACTGGCTCCGGAAAATAAGTTATGGATAAGCCTAATTTGCCGTGAATGGTATTGTTTAAATAGCTCCAATATTGTTCAAATATATTTTGCTTCACATTTATACCAAATGCCGCTTCAAGAGAATGCAATGCTCTTGGTGGTAGTTTTCCTCGGAATTTTGCCATGATGGTTTGGGCAGGATTTCCAGGCATCAAACGTGGTAAAGCAAAGTTTATCGTTAGAGCTACCCAAATCGTCAATAGCATAAATGCTATTTTTCTAAGTAATTGCAAAGGAATCACTCCTTTTTTCATTTCATTAGGGGAATTTCTTGTTTTAACACATTTTTGTAAGATAAATTGCCGATTTAGATTTTGAATATTTTTTCGTGGTAAATGGAAAAATTCTTCAAAGTTACAAGTTCCTGTATCCTTTAAGTCCGTTTGAGATCAACGTTCTCTCGGGATACAGGAACTTTTTAACTCAACTTTTATAAATAGTTTCGCGAAATCATCTCAAATGAACGTGTGTAAGTATTATTGAGAAATTTCCATATCCGTTTTCGGGAACACAATATGGGTCTTCTTTTGTTGGCCATCCCACAAAACGCATCGTGTTGTACTCATACCAAACGGGACCGTAGTACAATGGCATGAACGGAACTTGTGTAACCATAACCCATTCCATTATGGCCATAGCACGTTTCTTCATGCTAAATGATGTGCTTTCTCTGTAAATTTGAAGCGCCGAATCTGTTATCGGATCTTCCCATCGTTCGTAATTAGCTGGGGCATTTTTTCCAATAGGAGCGGAGTTCTTACTGCTCAGTCGAGCTTTAAAAGTGAAATACGGTGAAGGACCAGAACCGGTCCACATAAGGGCCATGTCAAAAGAGCCAGTTGAAAGAGAAGCCATATATGTTGAGAAAGTTGTGGATTTTATGTTTACCAATATGCCTATCTTTTTTAGATCTTGAGAAATCAATCGAACGTCAGTTACCCAATCTGTCCATCCTGTAACAACCGAAAGATTGACTGCAAGCTTTTTGCCGTTTTTGTCAACAAATATGCCATCATTTCCCATCTTAAAACCTGCATTCTCAAGCAATTTTCTTGCCTCTTGAGGATCGTATTTGTATTTAAGAGATGAAAGAGGTTGGTAGAACCATTTATCCATGAAGGATGGAAGTAATCCAGTTGGATCAGCAGGTAACCCGTAACCATACTCTCCGATCTTAGAAATTCGTTCTTTATTTATAGCCATGGCAATAGCTCGTCTTACTTCTAAATTGTTAAAAGGATACTTTTGATCGTTAAAGAATAAGCCTATAACACTAAGTGGCGGGAACCAATAATGGTAATATTTTGGGTTACGACTTACATATACCTTTTCAATACTTGGAATAAAATAGCCTCCCCAATCGAGTATTCCTCTCGACAAGGCCATAGTGGCAGCGGTATTAGTTGTATATATGACAAATTTGAGTTGATCTATATAAGGTCTACCTTTTTGCCAATAATTTGGATTTTTCTTAAGGAAATAAGTAGAACCCGCAAATCTTTCAAACACAAACGGTCCTGTACCAATTGGATCTGGATCTGTCCATGTCACAGGATTTTTCACCTTTGACCATATGTGTTCTGGTACTATCGGAATGGCATCTATGCTAATTGCAAGAGGAGTATCAAGTTTTTTGAAGTTAAATATTACCGTATAATCTCCATCAGCGACAACACTATCAAGAGCTCCACTTGACCATATTCCTCTTGTATCTAACGCTGGATATTTCTTTAACATGTTAAAAGTAAAAACGACGTCCTTTGAAGTGAAAGGAGCGCCATCCGACCACTTCACTCCTTGTCTAAGTTGGTAAACCAGTTTGTATCCGTTATCTTCCCATTTAAAAGAAACCGCAAGTAGTGGCGTTATCTTTCCGTTAAAAGCGTTTACATTTAAAAGTGGTTGATATATGGCATATGCACCGTAGAGTACACTTGGACTAAAAGGATTGAATATCCGTGCAGGCGAAGGGCTTGCCGCACCACCGGTTAACGTTAAAGTACCTCCATATTTGATATTACCGGCAAAAAACACCATCGATATAGTGATCAAAATCACCATAACGGAAACAAAAATCCTTTTTTTCATTTTAATATCCTCTCCCTTCAAATTTTATAATATTAAAGCCAAGTACAAACGAAAAGTTATGATCATTTTCACCCCCTTTTTGGAAAATTCCTTTACAAATAAAAGGATAAATTTATGAATCAAATAAACGATTTTCACTCTGGAAAAGCATTCCTATTTTTCCTTTATACGTTTTAAGCAGTTTTTCCGCCTCGTTTAAACTCTTACCCGTTAGAGCCATGACGATCGCCACCT
>CAZCZS010000001.1:37537-55250 GCA_964503355.1 uncultured Mesoaciditoga sp. | reverse complement strand
CAATCTCAGCTCTTTGAAGGATGAGATCCCGGATCAGGTCCGGGATGACATCTTCAAAAAAATTCCCTTATCGCTTGAAAAGCGATATGTGGCCAAAAGCCATTGGCTTGTAAAGTTAACGCACAAACTTGAGTCATTTATTTGAGTGCTTGATGAAGAAAAATCCGCCGTTGCAACGGCGGATTTTTGAAATCTCAACGCTTTTTCCATCTACCGAACAACGGTTGATATATCTCATTCTGCTTTTCAAGGTGCGACATTATCGCACTTATGAAAGATCTGAATAGGTAAAAGGTACCCTCGTTTAGCTTCACATCCATCTTTTCTGAAAGTTCAAACGAGATCTCTTCGATCGATTTCAACTCTTTAACGCTCTCAAGTACGGCGTCTATGAAAAGATAAAGATTTTTCTTGGTTTTATTCATATCCTGCATGGGATGAGTGGATATTTCTCCATGAGATGGAATGTAAACGGTGGCATCCAATTTTTCGAGTTTTTTTAAAGATTCCAAAAAATTTTTCACGTCTACGAGGTAAGGATAAGAATATTTTTCAAGTACTTGCGAGCCGAAATAGGCATCACCGCAAAAAATAACATCATCCACTTTTAGGCCCGTCATTCCGAGAGAATGACCGCTCAAAGGAATCAATTTTATATTTTCAGGTGCCCTAAATTCTTCAAAAGGAAAAGCCAACGAAGATTTCGCCTTGTAAAAACTCGCTTTCAAGGATTTTGGAGGCGTTGCTCCATACAGGTAAAAGCTTTCCAGCATGGGATGTTGAATGAACGGTATCTCCAATTCGTGAGCGAAGATCCTTGAACCGTTCTTTTGAAAGATGTTGTTTCCTTGAATATGATCCGCATGGGAATGCGTGTTTATCACGATTTTTTCTTTTTTAACTTCTTCAAGCTCATCGTACAACTCTTTTGCGAATTTAACACTTGAACCCGTATCTATGATGTAAACAGCTTCGTTCGTTTCCACAACGCCAACGTTGGTGTTTCCAATTTTCACGTAAATACCATCTTTAACGGTCTTCATTTCGCTTTTCATCCCTTTAAAAAAGCAGTCCTTACAGACTGCTTCAACGCTTGTTATTTTCTGGAGCGGCCAACGGGACTCGAACCCGCGACCCTCAGCTTGGGAAGCTGATGCTCTACCAACTGAGCTATGGCCGCGCGTGACGTACATACGAATTTTACCACAACTTCCGTTGAGGATCAACTTGATTTCGGCTCTTCTTCAAGCTGACGCATAACGTGAGTAAAAAACGTTAAAAAATCCCATCGAAAATTCTTTGAAACCGTTCTGAAATATGTGTATAATCGTAAGGTATAAAATCACTTGTTTAACATCTTTCGGGAGGGAGCGCAAATGCAAAAGGAGATCACTTTACAGCTCATCAGGGTTACGGAAGCCGCCGCTTTAAATGCAAGTAAGTATTTAGGTTTGGGAAACAAAGAACTGGTCGATCAAGCTGCAGTGGACGCTATGCGTGGAATGCTTGAGCTGGTGGATGTGAAAGGAACCGTTGTCATAGGTGAAGGCGAAAAAGACAAAGCGCCGATGCTTTACGTAGGTGAAGAAGTTGGAAATTGGTCTGAGAATTCTCCGGAGATGGACATAGCGGTCGATCCAATCGATGGCACAAGATTGGTCGCCAATGGTCTGCCGAATGCGATAGCGGTGATGGCTGCGACCGAAAAGGGAAAAATGGCTTCTTTACCAACTTTTTACTGTCAAAAACTCGCATGTGGACCGGAGTTAAAGGGAAAATTGGACATAAATGCCAGCGTTCGAGAGAATTTGAAGATCGCTGCTGCCGTACTGGGATTAGATGTGAACGAGATAACGGTCGTCATCTTGAACAGGCCCAGGCATGAAGAACTCATCGAAGATATAAGAAAGGTGGGCGCGCGTATAAAACTCATAAGCGATGGTGATATCGCGGCCGCAATAGCGACCGCTTTGCCGCAAAGTGGAGTAAACCTTTACATGGGAATAGGTGGATCTCCAGAAGCTGTACTCGCCGCGGCGGCGTTGAGATCGCTAGGGGGAGAAATTCAAGTGAAACTACGTCCAAGCAATGAAGAGAAGAAAAAGATCACGGATCTCGATACTGATAGGGTGTATTTCACGGATGATCTTGCGGGAGGAGAAAACGTTGTCTTCTCCGCAACGGGTGTGACAGATGGTGATCTGTTAAAGGGAGTAAGATATTCCAGAAATTACGCTGTAACTTACACCATTGCCATGCGCTCGAAAACTCATACCATAAGAAAAGTTGAAGCTTTTCATGATCTTAAACACAAGACCATAGCACTTAAAAGTGCTGGAATAAACGTGAAACTTGAAATGTAGAAAAAGCAAGGGGGTTTTGCGATGGATTTAGGAATAAATGGAAAAAGGGCTTTCATAGGCGGAGGTACAAAAGGTATCGGGAGGGCCGTCGCGGAGGTGTTAGCTCGTGAAGGGGTGAATTTGGAAATAGTTGCACGACACGAGAGCGAAAAAGTGGCGAAAAAATTGTCAAAAGAATACGGTATAACGGCACACGGACATGACATGGATTTATCACGACGTGAAGATATAGAACTGTTAAAAGAGAAAATAAAAGAAGTGGACATATTGTTTGTAAATGTCGGTGGTCCAAAGCCAGGAGAGATAGAAGATCTCAGTGATGAAGATTGGGAGAGCGCTTTTAACTTGACACTGATGAGCGCGGTTCGTTTGGTAAAAGTTTTTTTGGACCCCATGATAAAGAAAGGATGGGGAAGGATTATCGCATCTACCTCTATTTCTGTTTTCGAACCAATTCCACGCCTTTTGCTATCAAATTCTTTGAGAATGGCCGTGGAAGGATTCATGAAGAGTCTTTCGATTGAACACGCCTCTTCTGGAGTTACATTCAACTGTGTTGCACCTGGTTACACTTTGACGGAAAGAATAAAACAGCTGTTTGAAGATAGCGCTCGAGCGAGAAATACATCTTTTGAAAAAGTGGAAATGGAGATAGCCGAAAAAACGGATATGAAAAGACTGGCACGTCCAGAGGAGATAGCGAATGCCGTGGCATTTCTCGCTTCTGAAAGGGCAAGTTACATCACCGGAATAACGCTAAGAGTGGATGGAGGATACGTCAAATCCATTTAGAAAAACGAGTTCATCTTGTTTTTCCCACATTGTGCTTGAACTTTACATTCAATGGCTTATGACAAATAAACATCACTCTTCAAGCAAGAAGGGAATTTTTTGAAGATGTCATCCTGGATCTTTTCTTTCTGTCATGCCGTACCAACCGAAGGTCATCTTGAACTGACCGTGGATCGTTCTGAACCGACCGGAGGTCGTCCCGGACCTGATCCGGGATCTCGTTCTCACTTCAAAAGAAGGTCATCCTGAACTTGATTCAGGATCTCATCCTTCAAAGAGCTGAGATTGTGGATCAGGTCCACAATGACGTTAAGGTCAAAGACTCTTATCAATAGGTCGTAGCCCGTAATGACGTTGAAAGACTTTGTTCAAAAGCTCGTAGGCCGAAATAATGAAGGCGATTTCACATGAAATTAACATCACGTTGATAAGCTTCGTTGAAAAGTTGACCGTTTAGGTTATAATAAAGAAACGGAAAGTGATTTGATTTTGAGGTGATTTGATGTTAGATCTTTCAACGAAGAGTGCTTACGCCACAAGAGCAGTTTATGAACTTGCGCGTGCGTGGAATAAAGGAGTAAAAAAATTAACGCTTAAAGAGATCGTCGAAAAGCAAGATGTCCCTTCCGATTACATGGAAAAACTTCTTTTTCAGATGAAAAAGGTTGGAATAGTCAAAACCATTCGCGGCAAAAATGGGGGATACGCTTTGACAAGATCCCCAAGTGAGATAAGAATTTCTGATGTGGTACTGGCTTTGGAAAATCCCATAAAGAGATTGAATTGTTTGCATCACAAAGATACCGCCCACACATGTGGAGCTTTTGAAGAATGTTCGATCAAGTACATTTGGGAAGAAGCTTACAACGCGATGGTAAAAACTTTTTCGAAGTACACTTTTCAGGATCTCGTGGAAATGGAGGAAAAGAGCACTAAAAGATGAAGAGCATGTTTTTAGATAGGAGCAGGGATTTTTTCGAGATTTTGTCTTTTGAAAAAGAAAGATGGCCGGATTTTTACTTTGAATACGTTAAAAACGCCCCAAAAGCGTTTTCTTTGTACCATGAAGCGGTGGGTATTACAAGTGAAGAAATTCAAAAGCGAGTGTCTTCGTTTGAAAGAAGGGCTTTGGATAAATGTTATCAATCCATTTCCACCCTCGCATCCTACGAATACGAAACTGCAAGAAAAGTCGTTTCACTTGCAAAAGAAAGAAATTTAGATTTGTCTAAGCTTAAAATCTACATAGTCGGTGCGTTGGATTTTGAAGCAACGTACAGATTAAGCGAATATAAGGTCTTTGTGGATGTGTTGGCGCTTTTTAAAATCGGTTTTTCTACCCTGCCAGAATTGGTTGTAAACAACCTAAACCAATTTTGAAGGGTATTTCACAAAAAATAAGGAGGGTAAAAGATGTCAGAGGATATGAAAAAATACGTTTGCACGCTGTGTGGTTACATCTACGATCCAGAGAAAGGCGATCCGGATAACGGTATTGAAGCTGGAACACCATTTTCAAAGTTACCAGATGATTGGGTGTGCCCTGATTGCGGGGCTCCAAAAGACGCCTTTGAACCAATGGAATGAACGAAATCTGAAGACAGAAACAAGAAAGGCTCCTACCAGGAGCCTTTCTTTGATCAAAGGGGAGTAGGGTAAGCTGAGTTTACTTGTTGAAAATCACCAACATTTCCATTCCCTGCGAATAAGCTGTTAAGGCCACGGTATGACCTTTTTTAATCTTCGAATAAGCATTTTCGAATTCTTTCAGCGAAGAAATTCTTCTGTTGTTGACGGACATGATGACGTCCCCGACTTGCAAACCGGCCATCGCAGCTGGACTGTTGGGATCGACACTTACAACCACCACACCTTTTATGTTAGAAGGGAGGGAGTATTTGGCTATGTACGCGTCGTTTAAATCGGCAACCTTAAAACCATTCGCCTCGTAAGATGTGGAAAGTTGAAACACCTTTTTCGAAGAAAGCACTACTTTAAGATCCAAGTATTTACCGTCTCTGTAGATCTTCACATTTACCACATCGCCGGGTGCATATTCATGAATCACGCTGACCAGTTTATCCGCACTTGTTATCTTAACACCGTTAAGCTCGACTATAACATCTTTTATTCTTATTCCGGCTTTGGCGGCTCCTGAATTGGGAACCACGCCTACCACCAACGCACCGCTCACATTTCCCAAGCCTAGGTTCTTCGCCAGATCACTTGTCAAATCTCTAACTTGCACTCCAAGGTAACCGGAGCCCTCACCTTTTATAAGCCTGGAAACCAACGCTTTAGCCGTGTTTATTGGAATTGCGAATCCCAAACCTTGTCCCTGTGAAGGACTTATAATGGCGGTATTTATTCCTATCACCCTTCCGTGAATGTCCACCAATGGTCCTCCACTGTTTCCGGGATTTATAGCCGCATTGGTTTGAATCATGTTGTAATAGTAGCCACTTCCATCCGGCTTTGGAACCTCTCTGTTGACGGCGCTCACTATACCGTTCGTTACCGTGTAATCAAGCCCAAAAGGATTTCCTATCGCTACAACGTATTGGCCAACTACCACTTTGTTGGAGTCACCAAGAATCGCAGTTGGGAATTTCGTTCCCGCCGGCGCGTCTATCTTTATGACCGCAAGATCGTTGGTGGGATCTCCGCCTAAAATCGTACCTTTGTACTTTTTGCCATTCAACAGCGTTATTTCCGCCTCTTTGGCAGTGCCAACAACGTGATAATTGGTCAAGACGTATCCACGAGAATCGAAGATAATTCCGGATCCTAAACTTTCCACTTTTTGTTTTTGTTGAGGACCTATTCCAAAGAATTGTTTGAAGAACGGATCGTTGAAGAATGGATTCACGCTCGTTTCGATGGTCTTGTGAACCACTATTCTTACCACAGCTGGAGAAACGGCTTTGGCCACGGCGATGATGGGACTTTTCACATTCGGATTGAGATAGCCGTAAGTTGTGGTTGTGGCCATAACGTTGGTGGCCCCACTTGCGAATGTGAGAGCACTCAGCATCGCTATTAGGGTGAACGTTACCACGACATTCCTCATCTTTTTCATACGCACACCTCCTACTTTTATCGTATTTTTTGCAGCTCCAGAATTTGGACGGACTATACAATCCAAAAGTTCAAATCAGATCCATAGAAGGCACTTTTTCCGGAATTATCAGGTCAGCCTCAGTTTGTTTGACGACTTCGTTTACACCAACGCCAGGGGCTATTTCTTGAAGTAATAACCCGTCTTCAGTTGGCTTTATAACAGCCAATTCGGTGACTATTAAATCCACCTTTCTCGTTGACGTTATCGGCAGAGTACATTCTTTGACGATCTTGGGACGCCCCTTAGCGGTGTGCGTCATCGCGATTATCACCTTTTTTGCCCCCGTTACCAAGTCCATGGCTCCTCCCATTCCGGGTACCATCTTCCCTGGAATCATCCAATTTGCGAGGTGTCCTTTTTCATCAACTTGCAATCCACCAAGTACCGTTACGTCCAAATGTCCTCCGCGTATCAATCCAAAAGAGATCGAGCTGTCAAAGCAAGCAGCCCCGGCTAAAGCGGTCACGTACTCACCGCTGGCATTGGTCAAATCCGGATTTTTGTTCTCATCAGAGGCTTGAGGTCCCATTCCAACTATGCCATTCTCAGATTGAAAGAAGACGGTTATCTCTTTGGGGATGTAATTTGAAACCAACGTCGGAATTCCTATTCCCAAATTAACCACATCTCCATTTTTCAACTCTTTTGCCACCCTTTTTGCTATCAAAGTTTTGGCATCCATTTTCATTTCCTCCCTTCCACCACCACGTAATCGACAAGTAGATGAGGCGTGTGAACTTCATCCGGCGGAATCGCTCCCGTTGGTACGATTTCTTCGACTTCGGCTATCACAACATCCGCGGCCATCGCCATAAGAGGATTGAAGTTTCTGGCAGTTAAAGAGTAAGAAAGATTTCCCAAATAATCGGATTTCTTTGCCTTCAAAAGGGCAAAATCGGCGTGAAGTGGCAATTCCAAAAGATATTTTTTTCCGTCCACTTCTATGATCTTCTTACCGTTTTGAACCAACGTCCCGACTCCGGTGGGCGTGAGTATACCCCCAAGTCCGACTCCTCCGGCTCGAATTCTTTCCGCGAGAGTTCCTTGAGGAACCAATTCCACTTCCAATTCGCCATCTATCATCTGTTTTTGAGTTTCTGGGTTCGTTCCCATGTGAGAGGTTATCAACTTCTTGACCAGTTTTGCCACGATGAGCTTACCTATTCCACTTTGAGGAAAAGCAGAATCGTTGCAGATCACAGTGAGCGATCTTTTAGCCTCCTTTACAAGTTCGTCTATGATAGTCTCTGGACTACCAAAGCCCAAAAAACCTCCAATCATAACCGTTGAACCGTCTTCTATCATTTCAACGGCTTTCTGCAAATTCAAGATTTTCATTTAATTTGCGGTCAACGCTTCATTGAATTCAAGCGACGACCTTCCCCCTTTCTTAGTTTATTTGAAAAGATGAACCGCTGTGGCCTTGAATTCCACTTTTATCTCATCCGAGAGATGGATGTTCAACCTTTCAAGCGAGCCCTTTGTTATGAAGGATAAAATTTCAAAACCCACGTCTATTTTCACTTCGAATATCGGACCTCTTTTTAAAAGTTCCGCGATCTTTCCTTCGAAAACGTTTCTGGCACTGCTTTTCGTTTCCTCTTTTGTCAGTATGACATCTTCAGGTCTCACGAAGATGTTGACTTCCTCTCCAATTTTAAAATTTCCAACCGCCACTATTTCGTTATCTTTGACTTTTAAAGTCACGATCCCTTTGTCATTTTCGATCACCTTTCCCTTGAAAAGGTTGTGACTTCCAAACAGTTCTGCTATACGTTTTGAAGCCGGTCTGTAGAATATCTCTTCACTTTTTCCAATCTGTACGAGCCTTCCATTCTCAATTACGGCCACTCTGTCTCCAAGAAGAAAGGCTTCATTTTCGTTGTGTGTCACGAAAAGAGCCGGTTTTTTCAATCTCTTTAAAATCGATTTTATCTCCTCGTCCACACGTCTTCTTTCTTTTATGGAAAGCGCCGAAGTTGGTTCATCAAAGAGTACAATTTTTGGATTTGTCACCAAAGCTCTGGCCAGTGCAACTTTCTGTTTTTCTCCGCCACTTAAGGTCGTCGGAAATCTGTTTAAAATGTGTTCAATTTGAAAGTTTTTCACCACGTCAAAAAAAAGCCCGTCAGCGTTTGAACCTTTCACATACTTGAGACCGTACTTTATGTTTCTCTCAACGCTCATGTGTGGAAAAAGTGCCAACTCTTGGAATATGAAGCCCATCTTCCTTTTTTGAACGGGCACTTCTGTCACATCTTCACCGAATACTTTCACGCATCCACTTTTCAAAGGAACGAATCCGGCGATCGCTTCCAGTATCTTCGTTTTTCCGGCACCGTTTTCTCCCAATATAACCAACACTTCATTTTCTTCAACGGAAAAGGAGATGTCTTTCAATTCAAATTTTCCAATCGAAATTCCAAGTTTCTCCACTTCAAGGGCTTTCATCTTTTTCCACCCACGGCAAATCTAAATGTCAAGAATATCGCCAAGCATACCAAGAGTAAATAAGCGGCTATCGCTCCTGAAGTGTTCAAACTGTATTGAGTGAAAGCGTCGTAGATCTTCACGGGAGCCGTCATAGGGTAATACGCTAAAATCACAACGGCTCCGAATTCGGAAATGGCTCTGGCCCAGGTTAACATAAAACCGGAAAATATGGAACTTTTGGAAAGCGGAAGATAGAGATCTTTGAATATGGAATGCATGGGTGCACCTAAAATCATGGCCGATTTCACCAACGTCGCATCAACTTTTTTAAACCCTTCTCTTGCCGAACTCACCGTGTAAGGAAGAGAAACGAAGAGCATGGCTAAAACTATTGCCAAACGCGTGCCCGTTATTTTGAATCCAAAGGAGTCGTAAAAGATCGATCCAACGATTCCCCTTCTTCCGATCACGAAAAGTAAGGATATTCCAACGACGGTATGAGGAATGGCAAGTGGAAGATCTACCAACGTCTCGACGAGTCTTTCGAATTTTCCAAAAAAGTCATTTGCCATCAAAAAAGCTATGGGAATCCCTAGGAAAAAAGCGATCGTCGCGGTTATGAATGAAAGTGAGATGCTGTTCCAAAGGGAAATCAACACGCTTTTATCTTTGATAACGGACACCGTGTTTGGATTTAAAAAAAATACGAGACGTATCAACGGTAGGAGAATGAACGTCAAAACGACCAAAGTTATCGAAAAAAATACCGTGTACAGTATCTTGTCACTTTTCGACATATTCGTTCATCACTTGAGCCACTTTTGATGGGAGTTCATCGATCGGAACATTGGATTGAGGGATTATGGGTGGTTGTCCGTCTTCTTTGAATATCTTCCTTCCATTTTCGCTTAACAGAAAAGAGAGAAATTCCTCCGCCAACTCCTTATGAGGAGCGTTCTTAAGGATGGTTACGCCGTAGATTATTGGCTTTCCCATGATTTTCTTTCCATCGGATAACGTCAAAGTGGATTGAGCATAGAATTTCGCGTACTTTTGAGAACCAAAATTCAACTCATCCGGAAGCAAAACGTATTTCAACTTGTTTTGTTTGGCCACAGAGAGATATTCGAAGGCGTAGTCGAGTTCTCCGCTTTCCAAGCCGGCTATGAGTGCAACCGATTTCGGTTTCACGTTGTTCAAGGGGCATGATGATACGAGTTTTTGAGCCAAATTCGGAACGTTGTAATATTTTTCCGCCAGTTGAAACGCCAATCGCGTTCTGTAACCGCACGGATCCATGTTCGGGTTGGAAAAACCGTATTCAACTCCACGTCTCAAGAGTATCTCGTACCAATTATCTTGATTTATCTCATCGGCGTATTTGCTAAGAGGGGTGTAGGCGATGACGAGTTTGTTGGTTGCGAATTTCACGTACCAATTGGCGTATTTTGGAATGAGAAATTGAGGTATCAGAGAGTAATCGGCCACCGCCACGATATCCGCCATTTTTCCCATCTCATCGATCATTCTCATGATCTTAACGCTACCGGCGGGTTCATCATCAAACGTTATATTTCGATGAAGGTGTTGAGTAAAAGCCTTTTCAACTTGTCTGAAAGGTATCGTCAAGCTTCCCGCATGTATCACGATCAAGGTTTGAGAAAACGAAAGTGATGCGAGAAAGATAAAACATAAGAACAGGACGATTTTTTTATCTTTCATAAATAGACTCCTTTCGATAAGTGTTGGCCTTCGATTATATGAAATAGAATTTAACCTTTTCACCCTTCGGTATGAAATCGACGTTTTTCGGAGCTAAGAAAAATCCATCGGCTTTTGAAAGTGAGGTGAAATCTCCAGAACCGTTGTACTTTAGATATTCCACTTTAGGCGTTCCTTCATCGACTCTTACTTTACACGGCACAAAGTGCAATCTATCCTTTTTCTTTTTGAAATCGAAGTCAAGAGTTCCTTCCAAAAACATGGGAGTGAGTCCAGATGTTCCAAGCATTTTCTCTATCGTTTTGGTCACGAAAAGTTTGAAAACCGAAAAGGTTGAAACCGGATTCCCCGGCATGCCGAATATCCATTTCTTCACATTTGCAACATCTTTTGTGGCTATTATCGTTGGCCTTCCAGGCTTTATGGCCATTTTCTTTACGAGAACTTCAGCTCTTTCGTCTTCCAAAATTTTCAAGCTAAGATCTTTGTCTCCAGCGGAAGAACCACCGGTTATCAAGATGATATCGCTTGATTTCAATCCCTTTTCCAAAGCATCTTTTATCTCTTTTTCGTCATCTTTTACCGTTCCCAAATCCACGTACTCTTGATTTAACTCCTTTATTTGGGCGAAAAGCGCGTATTTGGAAGAGTTTCTTATCTTTCCATCTTCTATTTCTTCGTCTATATCGACGAGTTCATCGCCGGTGGAGATAACGCCTATTTTCACCTTTCTTTTCACATGGATCTTCTTTACGCCAAGTGACGCCAACAAATTCACGATTTTGGAACTTATGAGCTCACCTTTCTTCAGGGCAATTTCACCTTTTTTTAAATCTTCACCTTTCAGAGCTATGTTGTAAAATCTTTTTGGAATCTTCAGCAATTTCACTTTATCGTTTTCTTGTAGGCACTTTTCGAATTCCAAAACGGTATCACAAGGATTCGGAACCTTCCCGCCCGTCATTATCCTCACGCATTCACCGATTTTTAAATCGACATCTTCTGGATGTCCGGCCAAAACGAGATCTTTTACCTTGAAAACAGGTTCTTCCATCTTTTTCAAATCATCCAATCTGAAAGCGAAACCGTCCATAGCAGATCTGTTGAATGGTGGAAAATCGTAGTTTGAAATTATATCTTTGGCGTTTACCCTTCCGAGGGAATTCAGAATTTCGACTTCTTCGTTTTCGTCTATCTCTTCGACATTTTCCAAGATCTTCATCGCTTCATCGAAATCGGTCATATGCATTCTCATTCCTCCTTACCACATTCGACGCTTTCACCTCTTAAAATTTTAATTCCGTGAACGAGCTGGTCTAAAACTACTTCCAGATTCTCTTTAACACCCTTTGGACTACCCGGCAGATTCACTATGAGGGTTTTATTCCTTATGCCGGCGATTTCCCTTGAAAGTACTGATTGTGGAGATTTTTTAAAGGAGATCATTCGCATGGCTTCTGGAATACCGGGCACCTCTTTTTCTATTACGTCTTTTGTGGCCTCAGGCGTCACATCACGGCTGCTAAATCCGGTTCCACCGGTTGTGAGAACGAGATCCACTTTTAGATCATCGCAGAAGTACTTTAACTTTTCAGATATCGTTTCCCTTTCGTCCGGAACCAATTCATAAGCCACCACTTCACCTATATCTTTTACCATTTCTCGAATGACAAGGGAGCTGGTATCTCTTCTTTCACCTTTCGAACCTTTATCACTGGCCGTTAGGATGGCAATTTTGATCAACGTAATCCCTCTCTTTCAAGATGAATTCGCGAACGGCGCGAGCCACGCCGTCTTCGGCGTTTGTGGAAGTAACGAACTCGGCGATGTTTTTTATTTGAGTGGGAGCGTTTCCCATAACTATCGCGTGGGAAACCATTTGAAGCACTTTAGCATCGTTGTATCCATCACCTATAAAAGCGGTTTCCTCAAGTGAAAGGCCAAAGTGTTTGACAAGAAAATCCATGGCCACCTCTTTTCCACAGCCTTTTCCAAGAATTTCAACGAACGCTTCTTCTTCCAATATGGTGTCGACTACGATGGTCATTTCCTCTTCTTTGAAGTCGGCGAGGATCTTCTCGATTTCATAGAAATTTCCAATCAATTCAACAACGGCCACCTTATCGTTTATTTCATCTTCAAGATTTTCAATCTTTTTCATGCGATAAAAATTTCTCTCAAGGTAAGGCATAAATCGCGATTTTTTTGGAACGTTCATTTCATGTATCATATCCGGAAAAGAGGAGAAATTGGTGGTTGTTACGCAAAAAATCCCTCGTTTTTTCGCCGCGTCGTTCAACTGAAGCGCTAAATTCGCATCCAAGTAAACTTCTTTTAGAACTTCGTGAGATTTCGTTGTGATTATGTAAGCGCCATTTTGAAAAACGGCCGGGATGTCACCACCTATGTTCTCAAGATAATCCCGACCGGATATCCAACTTCTACCGGTGAAAACGGTAACGATTATTCCGGCTTTTTCCATTTCCTCTATCGCTTTGGCGTTCTCGGAGGTTACCTTTTTTTCGGGATTCAAAAGTGTTCCATCCAAATCTATTCCAACGAGTTTTATCAACGATTCTCAAACTCCTTTATTTCGTCAATTCTTCGTTGATGCCTTCCTCCTGAAAACTCCGTTTCCAAGAATGCGTCAACGGTTTCCTCGGCAAGTGTGGGGCCCATCAACCTTCCGGCCATGACGAGCACATTCGCGTTGTTGTGAAGTCTTGCGTACTTTGCCATCGTTGGATAAAGACACAAAGTGGCGTAAATACCTTTGAACTTGTTCGCGGATATGGACATTCCCAAGCCTGTTCCACATATCAAAATTCCGTAATCCGCTTTTCCTCCTATAACATCTTTTGAAACTTTTTCGGCAAAAACGGGATAATCCACCGATTCTTCCGAATGCGTTCCCACATCCAAAACTTCTATTCCTTTGGATTTCAAATATTTCACGACGTGTTCTTTAAGCGCAAAACCGGCATGATCGCTTCCTATCGAAATTTTCACTTTATCACCTCTTCCAATTTGTCGTAAAATGTGAACAATCTGTAGAGATTGGTCATCTTCATAACGCGTTTGATTTGAGATGAAGCGCCAACTATACACAAAGAACCACCGTTGAATCTTGCGTCCTTTTGAAGCGCTATGAGCGTTCCCAAACCAGAGCTGTCCACGTAGCTGACGTTTGTCAAGTCCATAACCACGTTTGGCGTGCTTGATGAAAGTTTTTTTCTGACTTCGTTTTTTAACTCTTCGGAACTTTCAACGTCAAAGTCACCGGTCAAAGAGACGATGAGATAACTTCCTTCACTTCGCGTTTCGATTTTCAAAAGGATCACCCCAATCCATTTTCTTTACTTTTTTAAAAGTGAACGTTATAAAGACAAGCTCCAAAAAAGCAGGCAAGATCAAGAACAAGAGAAAATCCACCGTTCTATTTTGCCAGCTGAAGATCTTGAAGTTCCCTTTGAAAAATTTGAAATAGATGTAAAGACTTTCGACCGTTACACACGCCGCTGCCAAAAACCCCACCATCATCGAAACAAGACTTCCACTTATGTTCAGCGGCTTCCTAACGCCACCAGATGGATTTGGCCATTTCGTAACCGCGTACGCTCCAAAGAAAGAAGAAGATAAGAACATAGGTATTGCCAGAATCAACGTTATGATGGCGTACCATATCCCGCCAAGGAAGGCGGAAATGCCCGAAAAAGTCAGAGTTAAAACTCCCATGTAAATTCCGCTTACCGTCAACACTTTGGCCCAAAGCATCGAACTTCTTTTAACGGGAAGACTCTTTAAAATCCACTCGGCTTTCACATCTATGGAAACCAACGATGCCATTGATATTATAAGATAAGTCGACGCCATAAATACACCGGCAGCTTCGCCGGTTATGAAAGTTTTTTGTGTTCCGCCAGATGGAAGAACGAATATTATCGGAAATATGGCCGGATAAAGCACCATGAAAAGAACAGATGGCTCTCTTTTTAAGAGTTTTAATTCTTTCGAAATCAAGGCCGAAAAGACGCCTTTGACTTTGTATCTTTTCACCTTCTTTTTAGATGAAGAGCTTTTGACGTTGGAAAATCCGCTTAACAGCCATCTTTTCGCGACTATGAACGAGATCCAAAATACCAAAAGCGCCACTCCCACGAGAAGAAGTGAGTACAAAATTTCCCCTTTCAAACCCTTCAAAAACCACGTGGAAGGCCAAAGATAGGAATTTATCTTCTGAGCGTAAGCGTTAAGAACTCGTTCCACGTTTTGAGCTTTAAGCGTCGGCATCGAAGTGACTTGTATCATCAAATAGGCGGCAGCCAGAGTTATCAAACTTGAAAAGAACATGAACCTTTTCGTACCACTTTTTGAGACCATCTTTGACATCACCAAAGATATAAAACCCGCGATCCCCGCGCAAAGAAGCACGTAAAAGAAATAGAGCAAAAAAGCGTAAAGTACAGCATACCAACTCATGTGAGACACCTTTGAATACGCCAAAAGCACCGGTATGAAAAACAAAGCGGGAAAAGTTCCTTCGATAAGCGTTTCCAACATCTTGAAGTAGAATATGGACGATTGAGGCAAAGGCAAGCTCAAAAGGTACTCCACATCTTCACTCATGAATACGCTTAAAATTATGGCCGGTGTGTCCAACAACAAAACCAAAGTCAAAACTCCAAGCAACGATATCTCCAAAAACAGATCCGCCAACGTTAAGTTTCCCAATGAAACCTGCGAATAAGAGACGAAGAGGTCTTTCAACAAAAAATACCCAGGTATCCCAAAAGATAACGCTATGGCAGCGAAGATCACGATGAAAAGCCACGCAGGCTGTTTCCTTCTTCCCCGTCTTTTTGGGATATTCGACCACATCAGTATTCTGTATTTTACCAGTATTAGCAAACCTTTTATGAAACGGTTCATAGATTATCGACTATCTCCTTGATCTCATCTTCACCTGTCAAAGATAGAAAGATGTCCTCAAGAGATTCTTTTCGGGATTTGTTTCTTAACTCTTCAAGCGTTCCCTCGGCTATGAGGTTTCCGTTGTCTATGATGCCTATTCTGTCGCACATTTTTTCCGCTATTTCGAGTACGTGCGTCGTCATGAAAATTGCCGCTCCCTCATCTGCGTACTTTTTGAGAAGCATCTTCAGTATCTTCGCACTTTTCGCGTCCAATCCGACCGTTGGTTCGTCCAAGAAAAGAACTTTTGGCTTTCTCATCAAAACGGAGATCAGCATGAGTTTTTGTCTCATGCCATGAGAGTAATCACCTATGAATTTAGATAAAAAATTCACATCAAAAGCCTTACAAAGTTCGGATACCCTTTGATTTACTTCATCCCATTTCATCGAAAAGACGGAAGCTATGAATTCCAAAAATTCTTGTCCTGTTAAATTTTCGTAGATGTTCGGTTCGTCTGGAACGACACCTATTTTTGCTTTGACTTCAAGAGGATGTTCAAAGACATCCATTCCCAATATCTCAGCGCTTCCGGACGTCGGTTTTAAGATGCCAGTCAGCATTCTCAAAGTAGTCGTCTTTCCGGCACCGTTCGGTCCTAAGAAACCGTATATTTCCCCGCTGTAAACTTCAAAGCTCACGGAATTAACGGCCAAGATGCCACCGAAAGATTTCCTCAAATTCTTTGCAACGATAGCCTTTCCCATCTTTGACCTCCATTTTGGATTATATCAACATGTACTTTCCGTTGTCATCATACATCACTTTTCCATCTATTTCCAAGAGCGTGAGTTTCTCACTCAACCGCGAAATCGGCATTTTCAAGGAAATCCTTATCTCTTCAAAGCTCTTAGGTCCATCTTTCAAAACGTCGATTATCGGATCTTCATCTTTGGTTTGAGGCTTTGAGGAGAATGAAAGATATCCGAATTCATCAAGTACGTCTTCAAAAGAGGTAACGCATTTCGCACCGCTTTTTATCAACGCGTTCGTCCCTTCACTTGTTTTTGAAAAGATCTCACCGGGAATCGCGAAGACCTCTCTGCCCTCTTCGAGTGCCAACCTTGCGGTTATCAAAGATCCGCTTTTCTTCTCGGCTTCTACCACAACCACACCCATTGAAAGTCCCGCGATTATCCGATTCCTTTTCGGAAAAGTCCATTTTTGCGGTTTGAAACCGAATGGAAATTCACTCACTATACAGCCTTTTTTGGAGATCTCTTCGAAGAGCTGTCGATTTGACGAAGGGTAAACTACGTCAACACCATTTCCAAGAACCGCCACGGTTTTTCCGCTTTTCAAAGCGCCCAGATGAGCCGAAGAATCTATTCCGTACGCCAAACCGCTGACTATCGTGACCGAACGTTGGGCCAGATCTCGTGCCAGATTCATCGCCACCATTTTACCGTAGGATGTGGCCTTTCTAGATCCAACGATGGCTATCGAAAAATTCTTCAGAATATCGATTCTTCCCTTCGCGTACAGAAGGGGAGGAGGGTCGTGAATTTGCGACAAAAATTCTGGATATCTTTCATCTCCAAATGGTATGAGAGTTACACCCAGTTTTTTTGCCATTTGTATTTCCCTTTCCACTTCTTGTGCGTTTGAAGTTTTTAAGACGGTGAAGAGCGCTTCTTCTATATTCATCGACCAAAGTACCTATCCAATCTTTTGAATTCTATGGCGTACACCAAAGGTCTTCCATGGGGACACGACCAAACTTCAAGCTCATCCAGCTTTTTCAAAAGTTCATGTATCTCCTCGTCCGACACTTTTTCTTCACTTTTCACTGCGGCTTTACACGCTAGTGTCGCGAAAAAACCGTCTCTTGGATCCTTGGCAAAAGACAAGCGAAATTCCTCAAGAACTTCTATGAACACCTCTTTCCAATCCAAAGGATGTGCAATCTGCGGAACGGCGATGAGTTCGTCCGAAGACCATTCGAATCCAAGGGCTTTTATCTCTTCTTCTTTTTCTTCGAGAAGGGCTTTTTGAACTTGATTGAGGTGAAGTTTTATCGGTATCATGAGTTTTTGCGGTGTTGGGTTGGAATTTTTTTTGAATTCATCGTACAGAATTCTCTCGTGAAGGGCGTGCATGTCCACAAGATACAAAGAACTTTCAGATTCACAGGCTATGTATCTACCGTGCAGGATTCCCAAAAATCTCGATTCCGATAATTTTTCTCTTTGTTCTTGTTGGTAAGAGTTTTTGGATGAATTTTTTCGAAAATCCATCTTCATTTCGTTAAACGAAGGTTGAGGTTGAACGTTCGAAGGCTTCCAAGAGTCACGGGATTTTTCAAAATTTT
>CAZCZS010000001.1:34420-37437 GCA_964503355.1 uncultured Mesoaciditoga sp. | reverse complement strand
TTAAGCGGTTTTTCTTGGGGTATCTGTGGTATCTGGAAAACGCTTGGTAAAGCCAAGGCCTTTTTCACAGCTCCGACCACCATTGAAAATATCTTCGAATTATCGCTGAATTTGACCTCGAGTTTCTGAGGATGAACGTTTACGTCTACAAGCTGAGGAGGTAATTCCACGAACAAGACCGCTATGGGAAATTCACCCTTCTTTAAATGTTCGGCATATCCAACTTCCACAGCTTTCATCAAGAGACCACTTCTAACGTATCTGCCGTTGACGAAAAGGATTTCGTTTGTTCTGTTTTTCCTTCCCACGTAAGGCGGACTCACGTATCCATGAATTCTCACACCACCGAAGATCGAATCAACCTTGAGTAATTCCACATCTGCGAGAACGGTTTTTATCCTTTGATCCAACGGCGTGCCTTTCTTGACGTTGAAAACTTCCTGGTCATCGTGAGCGTAATGAATTTCCACATCATGAGAAAGGATGAATTTTTGGACGATTTCCGTGACCATGCGAGTTTCAACTGAAGCGGAACTCAAGAACTTCCTCCTCGCGGGAACGTTGAAAAAGAGATCAAGCACCGTTACCCTTGTTCCTTTACCTTTTGCAATGGTCGTAACTTCTCCAACCTTTCCTCCACTTACCTCTATGGTCGAACCTATCTCGTCATTTTGAGAACTTTCCACAACCATCTTCGAAACCGCTCCAATAGACGCTAAAGCTTCTCCTCTAAAGCCGTAAGAGTTTATCTTGAATAGATCTTCGAATTTTTTTATCTTGGAAGTTGTATGCGGTAAAACGGCTATTTTCAGCTCTTCGCCAGACATGCCGATACCGTTATCATCTACCACTATCTTCGACTTTCCACCGTTGTAAATTGATATCTTTATCCTATCGGCCATCGCGTCTAAACTGTTTTCGATAAGCTCCTTTACCACCGACGAGGGATGATCGACAACTTCTCCAGCTGCAATTCTTCTCACAACTTGCGCTGGTAATTCAATTATCGGCATTCTTTCTCGCCTCCATAACACGGAAAACCATCACCGCTACGCTAACCGAAACGTTGAGCGAGTCCATCTTTCTTGCCATTGGAATGGAAACTTTCCCGTCACTTTTTTCGATGAGCAGCCTTCTCACACCATTTCCCTCATTTCCAAAGATAATGGCTATTGGCCCTTTAAGATCCATTTCGTCGTATGGTATTCCGTTCATGACGGCGGAGTAGACCCAAATTCCCCTCTTTTTCAATTCTTCTACGATTCGGGCAAGGTTTTTTTCAACGCATATGGGCATTTTAAAAGCGTAACCCGCCGAAGTTTTCAAAACGGCCGGGGTGACGGGGCATCCACCCTTTTCCGGAATTATGATGAAATCAACTCCCGCTCCGTAAGCGCTTCTTATGATGGCACCAAAATTGTGTGGATCTTGAACTCTGTCTAAAATGAGTATGAACGGATCGTGATCTATCTTTTCCAATATATTTCGAGTTTCTTCATAACGATAGGATTTCATCTTCGCCGCTATTCCTTGATGATCTTTGGAATGGCATATCGCATCCAATTTTTTCTCGTTCACCTTCTCGATGGTGATCTTCAAATGTCTGATGCGATTTTCAAGTTGTTTCATCTCTTGAGATAAATTCTTTGAATCCAACACGTAAACTTTACTGAGATGCACGTGAGCGTTGAGTGCTTCCCTTATGACGTTTCTTCCGTAAATTATCATTGAAATCCCCTCGTTTTATCTTCGATGATGTCGTATAATACAAACGCCTTTCATCTCAACTTGAAGCTCTTTTGATCGTTTTTGATAGCTCAAACCCATTTTAACATGAAAGGAAGTGTGAAACGTATGAAATTCGAAGAGATAAATACGGGAGATTTTAAAGAAGTTAAAGCGATGGTAACCGATGAAATGGTGAGAACCTTTGCCGAAATAACAGGAGACAACAACCCTCTCCACTTGGATGAAGAATTTGCCAAGAAAACGATCTTTAAAAGAAGGATCGCACATGGTATGCTCGTGGCCTCCCTTATATCCAAGGTACTTGGTCATGATTTTCCCGGTGCCGGCACGATCTACGTTTCACAGAATTTAAAATTCAGAAAGCCAGTTTACGTGGGTGACGAGGTGAAGATACATGTTGAGGTGAAATCGAAAAACGACGAGAAACGCAGACTTTATCTGATAACGGATGTCTTCGATGGAGAGGTAAAAGTCATCTCCGGTGAAGCGGAAGTGTATCTCCCCAACGATTGAAGAACGACAAAAAATATCCAAGTGTAAAACGGCAAGTGCACGAGCGAGAAAAATAAAAATGGAGGATCGATATGAATTTATACGTCGAATTCGTCAAGAGCTATCCAATCATATCAGCCGTAGTTCAATTTGCAATTCTTGGAACGATCGGAGAAATCATATCCAGAAAGATGGCACATAGAAATCTTTTTGGCCTTTCCACCGCTTTGAAGAAAATGTTGGTATGGTCTATTTTGGCGATAATGATAAAGTACGCGTTTGTCGGCTTTTTCGGCTTCACTCACGCTTTGGTGTTGGAACATCTGCTTCCATCGTCGGCTGACACGAACGTTTTCGTACGCGCCTTTGCCGTTTCGTCTTTTACGAACCTTATCTTTGGACCGATAATGATTTACTCTCACCGTTTTTTGGACAATTTCTTCATGCGACAACGTAATTACTCAAACATGAAAGGGGCCATATGGACGTTGGTTTGGTTTTGGATACCGGCCCACACCGTCACCTTCTCTTTACCGATGAATTATCAAATAGGTCTTGCGGCTTTATGGTCAGTCGTACTTGGAATCATCTTGGGGTATTTTGAATCGAAGAAGGTCGTTCGAACTTGAAGATTCATTTCATAGGAATAGGCGGAATGGGCTTAAGCGCTTTGGCGTTGTACATGAAAAAAATCGGTCACGATGTCTCCGGTAGCGATATCGTTCCTTCCCGAAATGTCGATTTTCTCGTGAAAAATGGCATCAAAGCGTACGTTG
>CAZCZS010000001.1:0-34410 GCA_964503355.1 uncultured Mesoaciditoga sp. | reverse complement strand
GATCTTCTGCCGTTGTAGACGATGACCCAGAACTCTTTCAATCGATGAAAAAGGGAATAAAGGTTATGGAAAGAATGGAGTTCTTTTCTCAATACGTAAAACCGACACTGGGAGTGACGGGAACGGATGGGAAAAGTTCTACAACCTGTATGATAGCGTGGATAGCCTTAAAAAACGGTCTCGATCCAACGTTGTTGTGTGGTGCTTTCTCAAAAGGCTTTGACGATTCGAACTTCAGGTTTGGAAAAGGTGTGATCGTGGCGGAAGTGGATGAATCAGATCCGAAGATCGAAGATGTGGTTTCCAACGTGGCTGTGCTCACGAATCTTCGTTACGATCATCTTGAAAGGTACAAAGGCGATCCGCATTTGCAATTGACGTCGATCAAAAAATTTCTCTTCAACGCTCGTAAGGCTGTTGTTCCATCTGATTTCGATGTCTTCGGAGATGATTTTTTCAGAATCGGTGAAAACGGTGGGTTGAAGTACGAAAAGACCGCGTCCGATTTTTCAACTCAAAGGTTCAAAATCACGTATCGTAAAGAAGAATTTTTCGGAGAACTCCCCATTCCAGGAATCTATCAAGTGGAAAATGCGGTTACGGCCGTCGGTGCGAGTTTGATGATTGGAATACCCGTCGAAAGCTCGTTGAATGCTTTAAAAAGTTATCCGGGAATTTCAAGAAGAATGGAGATACTTAAAAAAAATGAACCGATAGTTGTGAGCGATTACGCTCACACACCTAACGAAGTGAAAGCCGCTTTGGACTCCGTCCTTCCCTATTTCGATGCTAAGGACGTTGTGGTGATATTTGAACCACACCGTTACTCGAGGTTTGAAAGGGAATACAAAAACTTTGCCGAGTCTTTGGCGAAAGTTAAAAAGGTGTTCGTAACCGATATCTTCGGGGCATTTGAAAAATGCGATGGAAAAAAAGGTGTAAACGTTGAAACGTTGGTGAATGAAATTGAAAAACGCGGTACACAGGCCGTTTATCTAAAAAAGAGTGATGGTATTGAAAAAATTTTGAAATTGAAGGCGAAAATTTACCTGTTCATGGGCGCCGGTAACGTGGATTGGATGGCACACGAATTTGTAAGGAGGATGTGAAGATGATAGACACCCACATGCATATCACGATGGAAAAGTTCGACAACGATAGGGAAAAGATAGTTAAAGAATTCGATGAAGTGGGAGTGGAATGCGCCGTGGAGGTCGGATACGATCTCAAATCGAGTAAAAGAGTCGCATCTTTCGCTCAAGAACATGAAAAAGTTTACGCGGCTGTTGGAATTCATCCACACGATTCGGAAAGCGTGATGGAATCGAATGAAAACTGGATTGAAACGATATCCGAATTGCTTAAAATGCCAAAGATCGTCGCTTTGGGAGAAATCGGATTGGATTATTACAGAGATCTTTCTCCGCGTGACGTTCAAAAAGAGATCTTTAGGAAGCAACTCAAGTTGGCGGAAAAGATGAAAATGCCGATAATCTTCCACGTCAGAGACGCTTACGCTGACGTGAAAGAGATGGTCAAGAATTACAACGTTAAGGGAGTCATTCACAGTTTTAACGGAAACGAGGAAGATGCGAAAGATTTTGTGAAGATCGGTTTTTACATAGGCGTTGGAGGAATAGCGACCTATAAGAGAAACGGTAAGCTGAGAGAGATAATTTCACATCTGCCCATTGAACGTATAGTAACGGAAACGGATTGCCCTTACCTTTCTCCTCAAGCCGTTAGAGGAAAGAGAAATGAACCGAAAAACGTGAGATTTGTCTTGGAAATGCTTGCCGAATTGTTTGGCAAGAGCTTCCAAGAGATGGAAAAACGAACGGCTGAAAATGCCAGGAGATTATTCGAAAAATGCGTGTAAGGGGAAATGAAAAGAAAATTTTCGGGTTCGCTTTTGTTTTACTCGTATTTTCGTTTGTCATTTTTCTTTCGTCTTGTTCCGTCATATCGAAATCACATGGTGGAAGGATACTGACAGCTCCGACTTTGAAGATCGATAAGATGTACGCAAATGGAGTAGATCTTTCATGGAATCCAATAAACGAAGCCAAAGGATACATTCTGTTCCTTTTCAATTCAAATGATGGAAAAGAAAAAGAGTTAAAGTTCGACAAAAACAAGAATGAAATACACGTGGATATGAAAACGGGTCAAAAGTACAGATGTTTTTTGAAAGCTTTCAACGATTCCGTTCTTTCTTCTCCATCTAACGTTTTGGAGATAACTCCACTTTACACTTTTAGCGGTAAATGGATTGGAAAAGCTTATATAAGGAAACTTTCGACATCGTTATCTTTGAATGTATCTCAAAAAGATGGAAAATGCAGTGGAATTCTAGTCGTTAAAAATGACGACGGTGAAGAAGAGAAAAAGTATGAAATTTCTGGAAGTTTGAACGTCTTAAATGGCAACGTCGAATTCTTTGTAGAGGGAAGAAATAGAGATGATGTTTTGAATTTTAAGGGAAAACTTTCAACGGATAACTTAACGGTTGAAGGCTACATCCATTCCCAATTAAACTGTCACGACGTGATTGTGGGTTCTTGGAAACTCGAAAAGAAAATGTTTTAATTTTAATTTGGTGTACGATCTAACTTATGAATTTGACGAGGACAAACTCGTATGCCTTGATGAAAACTTCAATGGAATGTTAAAGACTGAAGTTAGTTTGTTCAAATTAAGCACGAGATTTTGTCGGTTTTTCAATCGTTATGCCTTTTTCAATGACCTTCGTTACGGCTTATCTCTTTTTCGTTACTTTCGTGCACAACGTGAGTAAAGAATTCTTTTGAAAAAGGTGTTATAATTTCTTTGCCCGCTCTGCTGGAAAAGTTTGAGCAGGGCCAATTAAGTCCATGGGAGGTAAAAAAAATGAGGATTTAAGAGACGATGTTCATCATCGATCCGAACCTAGAAGACGCCACCAGAGATGAATTGGCGAATAGGGTTAAAAGTTGGATCGAAGAAAAGGTCAAAGGAGAGGTAAAGAGCTTTGACAGATGGGGAATGCGTCAGCTCGCTTTCAGAGTTGATAAATTCCTGCAAGGCGATTACACCGTTGTGATTTTCGATGCGGAACCTCAAAACGTGAAGGCCTTGGAAGAGATGTACCGCATTACCCCACAGATATTCAGATGGATGGTGTTCAGAAGAGAAGATCTGGAAAAACATCGAAATTCGAAGGAAAAAGTGGAACAAGCAGAGGACTCTGAATCGATGCAGGAAATGCCAGAGGTAAACGAAAATTCCGAAGAAAATATGAACGAAGAACAGATCGAAAAAACTCAGGAAGCCGAAGAAGTTGAAAATGCTCAAGATGTGGAATCAAAAGAAAACGAAGGTGAGAATTCTTGAATTACAACAAGGTGATTCTCGTTGGAAGAATAACACACGATCCCGAACTTAAAGCCACCACGAGTGGAACTGAAATAGTCAATTTTCAACTTGCCGTCAACAGGTACGGTAGGGATAAGCAGGCTGATTTCTTCAGAATAGTGTGCTTTGGGAAAAGTGCTGAATTCGTCAGCACGTACGTTAAAAAGGGAACGCTTTTGTTGGTAGAAGGCGCTTTGAGAAATAACGTTTGGGAAGATAGCATGGGACAAAAGCGCAACACCATGGAAATCATCGCGAACAGGGTGGAAATAATGGAGAAGAAGGGTTCAAGCGCGCCTTTTGAAGAAACGGGCAGGGATATCGATGAAAGCTCGGAATCGGAAGATATTCCTGAGATAAACGATGGAGAAGAGTTAGAAGGCGACGACAGTGATGAAATACCCTTTTGAATTGATGGAGGTGTAGAAGATGGCAGGAAAACCGAGAATGAGAAAGAAAAGAAAATGCATGTTCTGTTCAAATAAAGTTACTTACATAGACTACAAGGACTTAAAAACTTTGAAAAGGTATATGAGTGATAAAGGTAAAATCTTACCGAAGAGGGTCACAGGCACTTGTGCCAAACACCAAAGGATGCTTTCTAAAGCTATAAAAAGAGCAAGACAGATGGCGTTGTTACCCTACACGAAGAATTGAAAGAGGCCGAATATCGGCCTCTTAAAGTATTGGAGGCGGTTTGCGTGAAAGTTTTACTCTTACAAGATGTAAAAGGGCTTGGAAAAAGTGGTCAAGTGGTCAAGACCTCCGATGGTTACGCGCGAAATTACCTTATCCCGAAGAAAATGGCAGTGATTGCCACTCCGGATGTTATAAAGAGAGTTGAGATGCAAAACAAGATCAAAGAAAAGAAACGTCAAGAAGCCATAAAGATGGCCAACGAAAAACTGAACGAGCTCATGAAAGGCGTACTCGTCATTCAAGCGAAAGCTGGAAAAGGGGAAAAGCTTTATGGAGCGGTAACTTCATCTGACGTGGCCAAAAAGATATCGGAATACCTGGGCGAAGAATTCGACAGAAAGAACGTCGATATGGAACCTATAAAGAGTTTGGGAACGTACGAGATAAAAGTCAAATTCGGTAACGGCGTGTCTGGTAAGATAAAAGTAAGAGTGGAACGCGAGGAGAACGAAAAAAGTTGAAGTTGATGATCTCCTCAAAAGCCCTTTATTCCACATGGATGTACTATTCTCCAGATCGAATGCTTATAGACTGTGGTGAAGGAGCAAGCACTTATCTTGGAAACAAAGCATTTGCCGTTAAACGCGTCTTTATAACTCACGGGCACGCGGATCACATAGCGGGATTATGGGGCCTGGTTAACACTAGAAACAACGCCATGGGAGATAAAGAGAAAGCGTTGGAGATCTACTATCCAAAAGGTGGTAGATCGGTTGAAGAGTTTTTGGATTTCATATTGAAGGTCAACAGCGATCTCAAGTACAATTTAACGATAAGATCTTTGAACGTTGGCGAAGAGGTGGTACTTCATAGAACCGGATCGGCTCAAAGGGTCATAAGACCTTTTAGAACTCACCACACTCTAAGTGAGATCAGTTTTGGATACAACATCTACGAAAAAAGAAAAAAGCTCAAGGAAGAATACCGTTCTCTTTCACAAAGAGAGATAATGGAGTTGGTTAAAAAAGTTGGAAGAGAAGAGATAACTTCGGAATACGAGCAAAAAATCCTAACGGTAAGTGGTGACGCAACGCCGATAGACGTGAAAAACGCGTTGGATACGGATTTGCTCGTTCACGAGTCCACCTTTTTAGATGAAAACGATAGAAAGGGCAACAACCATTCTTCGGTGAAAGAGGTACTCGAACTCGCAAAGAAGGCGCGTGCGAAAAGCGTTATTCTTTATCACATATCGACGCGTTACGAGAGAAAAGTGAAGAGGTTGATAAACAAAGCGATCGAAGAAGTTGGCATTGAAGTGCCTGTCATGTACGTTCATCCGTCGAGAATCTTTACCATGAGTTGAGGTGGGAAAAATGACTTTGTTCGTGATTTGGGTGATTTTGGGGGTGGTGTTGTGTGCGGCTGAGATCTTCATACCGTCGTTTTTCATCTTCTGGTTTGGACTTGGGGCGTTTGCCAGCGCGATAGCTTCAATTTGGGTGAATTTTGTAATCCAGCTTGTGATTTTTATAACCGTTTCCGCCGTGCTGTTGGTGTTCACCCGTCCCATAGTTTTGAAGCTTCTTTTAAGACACGAATCTCCAAAAAAGATAAACATAGATGAAATAATAGGAAAAAAAGCCATAGTTGTGCAACCAATAAAACCTCTTGAAGACAGTGGAAGGGTGAAGATAAACGGGGAAATATGGAGGGCCATCACAATTGATGGTTCCTCTGTAGAAGCCGGAGAATACGTGAAGATTTTAAAAGTTGAGGGAACTTTGTTAAAAGTGAAAAAGGAGGGTTAAAGATGAGTTTCTTAGGTGTAAGTGTTATCACAGCTGTTATTTTCATCTTCTTGCTTATATTGGCGGCCACTGGAATAAAGATCGTTCGACCTTATCAAAGGGGATTGGTGGAGAGACTGGGGAAATTCAAAAGAGAGCTTAGTTCAGGTCTTCACCTTATAGTTCCTTTCTTTGATAGAATGATAAAAGTTGATATGCGTGAGCACGTCATAGACGTACCACCTCAAGAGGTCATAACCAAAGATAACGTCGTTGTTTCAGTCGACGCGATAATCTACTACGAGGTTTCCGACGCTTTCAAAGTCGTGTACAACGTTAAGAATTTCGAAACCGCTGCCATAAAATTGGCTCAAACGAACCTTAGAAACGTCATAGGTGAGTTGGAATTGGATCAAACGCTAACTTCTCGTGAAAGGGTAAACGCGAAGTTAAGAGAGGTGTTAGATGAAGCAACGGATAAATGGGGAGTTAGAATAACAAGAGTTGAACTTAAAAAGATAGATCCCCCGAGGGACATCACGGAAGCGATGAGCCAACAGATGAAGGCAGAGCGTACCAAAAGGGCGGCCATTTTGGAGGCTGAAGGGGTGAAACAAGCCAAGATCTTGGAAGCCGAAGGTCAAAAGAAATCGGCTATCTTAAGGGCTGAAGGTCAAGCCGCGGCCATAGAAAAAATGGCGGACGCTCAAAAGTACAAATTGCAAATAGAAGCCGAAGGTCAAGCCATGGCCATAAAAAACGTGTTCGAAGCGATACATTCTGGAAATCCAACACCGGACCTGTTAACCGTGAAATACTTGGAAGCTCTTGGAACCATAGCCAACGGAAAATCAACGAAGATATTTTTGCCTTTTGAAACTTCTGGCATTCTTTCAAGTATTGGAGCGATCGGAGAGATGCTTAAAAAGGTGGAAAGCAACGAGGGGGAGGAAAAATCTAATTGAACTTTTTGTTCTTTATAAGAGATGATGTGTTGAAATCCTTTCTCATAAGCGTTGCGGGTTTCGTACTCGCTTTGTGGTACATCAGGGGAAGAGTCGTCGATAAAAAGAACGTAAGCAAAGGATATCTTAAATACTTCCAGGATCTCTTTCCTGTGGGAATGATGTTTTTTGGAATTTACACCTTGTACAACGTTGAGTACCTCCTTGGAGGAACCATCATGGTCCTGGCTACCTTCATATACATCGTCAATTACGTTGCGCCAAGTATAGACCAATACGACAGCGTTCATCGCACCACCATTCTTTCCTTGGGATACACTAGACAGGAGTACGCCATACGATACCTCTTTCCAAAGACGAGAAGAATGTGGTTCGGCGCCGCTCTTAATTTTTTCATTTGGCAGTGGGCGGGACTGGTATGGTTTGACATTTTGAAATACGAGAAAACCCGGAATTTAGACGTTCTATTTTTGATTTCAGCGTTGGTTTTCATGTTAGCCGGATTTGGAATTTCAATTTTCAAAAATTACAAAGAGAAATAAGGTGGTACAGATGGAAGTTAAGACCAAACTTGGTACTTTTGATATAGATGAAAAAGAGGTAATACTTTTCAAAAATGGATTGCCCGGTTTCGAGAGTTTGAGGAAATTCTGTCTGATTTCTCGCATGGATACGGAACCGATAAAATGGTTAGTTTCGTTGGAAGATGAACAGATCGCCTTGCCGGTGGTGGATCCATGGATCGTGATGAGCAATTATTCGATCCAATTGGATGAAGAGAGTTTAAAAAAGTTGGAATACCCCAAAAAGGATAGAACTTTGGTGATGGTTGTCATAGATCTCCATTCGGAAAATGTGAGTGTCAACATGCTTGCTCCGATAATCATAAACTTGGATAAAGGCGTGGGAGAACAGGTGATAGTTGAAGATGAAAGGTACTCCGTTAGGCACCCGCTGAAAGGTGGGAAGTGATATCATGCTCGTTCTCAGAAGAAAGATCGGCGAGGGAATAATGATCGGTGACAACGTGACGATTCGGATATTGTCCATAGAGCGCGGTGATGTTAAAATTGGAATAGAAGCTCCAAAATCCGTGAAGATATTGCGAGAGGAATTGTACAAAGAAATCGCAAGCGCTAACCTTGAATCTAAGGATTTTGATCTGTCAAAGGCGAAAGAACTTTTTGGAAAGGGTGAAAAAAATGGAGATAACGGATGAACTCGTCAAGCATTTGGAAAATCTTGCGAAACTCGAATTGAAAGATGATGAAGTTGAAAAACTGAAAAAAGATATGGAAAACATCTTAGAGTACATGAAGCTTTTGGATGAAGTCAAAGTGGATGAGTACGAGCCAATGAAGAGTCCAATTGAAGAGAGTATGCGTCCGAGGGAAGATGTTCCACTTCCCTTCGATCCCTCAAAAATATTGAAAGAAGCGCCAAGACTCGAAAAAAATTTGATACCGGTTTCTTCCATTCATGCGAAATAACTCCTTTCTTGGGAAAAAAGGAGAAGATCTGGCCTGTGACTATTTGAAAAAATCCAAATACAAGGTGATCGAGAGAAATTTTAGAACGAAATTTGGCGAAATAGATATAGTGGCCAAAAAGAAAAAACAGCTGATTTTTGTGGAAGTTAAATACGGTTCCAAGGACGCGTATTTACGTGTTGATAGAAAGAAATTCAAGAAGATTTCCATGACGGCGCACAGCTTTGTGGAAAAGAAAGGTGATTTTGGAACGGATTCCTACCGAATAGACGTCATCGCGATCTCCAAAGAAGGAGAAGTTTTTCACTTTGAAGACGTTGCAAAAGATTTTTGGAGGTGACGCACACGTATTTTACAAAACCGCTGGAAGTTGAAACGGAAGTGTTGAGAACATGGGAAAAAGATGGAAAGCACTACGTGGAGCTTTCGTCAAATCCTTTTTATGCAGATGGTTACGGTGGGCAGATAGGAGATAGAGGCTTTGTAGGACAAGCACGCGTTTTGTTCGTTGAAGATGACAGAGTTGAGGTGGACAGGCCACTAAAAAAGGGGATTTTTTTGGCGAAAGCGGATCTCGACAGAAGAAAAGAAATAGCCCGTCAACATACGGCACAACACATCATATCCGCGGTCGCGGAAAAGAAATTTGGTGCGAAAACGGTTGGTTTTCACATGGGAGAGGATTTCACGACTGTGGATTTTGACTCGGACGTTGAAATAGAAAAATTGGTGGAAGTGTCCAACGAAATCGTGTTAAGTGATTTAGAAGTTGAGGAAATCGTCACCACCGCCGATGAAGTTGGAGTTTACAAATTGAGAAAACTTTCCGAAAAAGCGTTGAAAGCCGAGAAGATAAGGATAATAAAGATCGGGAATTTAGATTTGAACGCTTGCGGTGGATTCCACGTTTCGAAAACGGGCGAAATAGGTAGTATTCGAATCGTTCATTCAGAACGTGTGAAAGGTGGAACGATCCGAATATGGTTCGTCGCTGGAAAAAGAGCACTAAAGGATTGTCTTGAAAAAGAAAAGATATTGAAGGAAAGTTCGAAGTTGTTCGATGCTTCTTGGAAAGATCTTAAAGATCGTGTGGAAAAAGTTCTTTTGGATGCAAAAGAAAAGAATTCGAAGATCAAAAAGCTTTCCCAAATGCTCGCCACCTACATTTCAAAAGAGATAAGGGAAAACGAAGTTTTAGAAGTCGACGAAAATGTGGCCTCTTTCATATCACGTTCCAAACAGGACGTGGCGTACTTGCTGAAGATCTCCCAAAACGTTGCGACGATTTGCGTGCCAAGCAGAGCAAAGGAAGAAGTGATGAAATGGGCTAAAGATAAAGGATTCAAGGGTGGAGGAAAAGGCCCAATATACAGATTTACCTTTGATGATTTCTCGGACTTCAAAGATTCTTTTCTTCTTTTAACTCAAGCGAAAAAATGAAGACGACGTATAAAATACTTTCTTACATCTTTAAGATGTACGCGATGAGCATCGTCTTGTGCATCGCTTTTTTGTTTAATAGGTATTCGATAGAGATAAACCATATCGAAACTTCCAAAGTCGGGATGGACACATGGCTGATCACCTTGATACCGAATTCGATAGTTTTCGAGGTGGAAAAGACTTTCGTGCATGTGCATATAATGAGATTTTCAAAGCGTTAAGGATGAGATGATCTTTTGCGCTATGATTTTCGCAGGTGAAAGTGAGGGAGCGATCGATTCAAGTTTTTTTCTCATCATGGAATTAACGTCATCATCGAGTGCTTTTTCTAACAATTTTTTGAGATAAGTGACATCATCATTTTGTTCATCCATGACGAAGGCGGCCGACAAACTTTCAAGATATCGAGCGTTCTTCATTTGATGAGAATTCAACGCCCCTTTCCAAGGTACCAATATCGATGGAACTTTGCAAGCGATGAGTTCTGCCAACGTGCTCGCCCCCGCTCGCGAAATGACCACATCAACGTTTCTCATGTAATAAGCCATATCGTCTATGTAATCGAAATGAACCACGTTTTCCCCCTCAACGCGTTGTTTACCGGCGTGTATGAACTCGACTTCTTTTAATTGAGATGAGAGAAAATTCGTGCTCTCGTCCAAAAAGTTCGAACCTTCGCTTCCACCGAAGATCAAAACGGTCTTGGATGGAAATTTCCGCTTGAAGCTTTCATCCTTTGGAAAGAAAAAATCTTCTCTAACAGGTGTTCCACTAACGTAAGGATTTTTCAAGGCCTCTCTTGATTGTTCAAAAGCACAAAAAGAAATGCGAGCGTAAGAGGTGATCCTTTTGTTGGCTATCCCAACTTCTACGTTGGATTCATGAAGGAAGATCGGTATTTTTAAAACATGAGCCGCGTACGCCACGATTCCACCAACGTAACCTCCTGTGGTGAAGACGAAATCAGGACGAAATCTTTTCAGAATGAAAAGGGATTTCAAGAAAGCCTTGGAGTTGAGATAAAGGTAAGAAATTCTTGAACCATCACTTCCTTTACTCTTTAAAATCACATGTTCAAAAGGAAAGTGATCGTCGTATATCCTTTTCTCAGCTCCCCTACCACTTCCGATGAACAACGCTTTAAGTGGATAAAGTTTTTCAATTTCCTGTGCAACTGCCAAAGCGGGATAGATGTGTCCACCCGTCACTCCAGCCGCAAAGATTCCTCTAATCTTTTTTGGAATACGCGATATTCAAGATCACCCCCAAACCTCCCATCAAAGAGACTATGGAACTTCCACCGTAGCTGACAAACGGAAGTGTTACTCCCGTGACCGGCAGAATGCCGAGGGAAACGCCGGCGTTTAAAAGAATTTGAAAGGCTATGAGAAGTCCAAAACCCGTTATGTAAGTCCTTGCGAATTCGTCGTCTTCTATTTTCAGGGCGATGTGTATTATTTCCCTCACCAACAGATAATAAAGCAAGAGGAGAATCGATATTCCAAGTAAACCGAATTCTTCACCGAACGTCGCGAATATGAAATCGCTGAATTGAACTGGCATGTAGAATTTGTAGATACCTCCGCCCGGTCCCGTTCCGACCATTCCACCGTGACTTATGGCTGAAAGCGCCATGGAAGTTTGGTAATTGCTTTGACCAGTTGTCAACAAACTCAAAAATGAGGAAATTCTTTCTTTTTGATACGTGTGCAGAAATCCCGTAATGTACGCCAGCCACACGGAAAATCCTCCGAACGCGAAGACGGCCAAGACGTGATACAATCTTGCACCGGCTATGTACAACACGAGAAGCGTTAAAGTTATGAGAAAAACGGTGGTACTCAAGTCCGGTTCCAAAAAGACCAGCACGTATATGGGACTCAACTTCACCAAAGGTTCGAGCACGCCGCCACTAAAAGTGCGAATACGTTCTTCTCCCTCCCTGTAAACGTAGGAGGAAAGGTATATCAGTAGGAATATCTTGGCGAATTCGGAACTTTGGAAGGAAAATGGTCCGATCGAGATCCATCTGTGTGATCCCATAACTCCGTGCGAAAAGAAAACCGATATCAGAGCCATTATCGTTATCACGTAATATACACCGGTGTAAGATTCGTGTTTCTTGTAATTGAAAAACGACGTGAATACCATGAGCAAAGTGCCGAGAAAAATGGCCGAGAGTTGACGCTTGAAGTAGTAATCAGGCGGCGGAAAGGGATACCTGTAAGCCGCTATGTAGCTTGCGCTGTACAAGATTATCAGTCCCAGTGCCATTATGGTGGAAAGAAAGATCAAAAGTTTAGATATCTCTTTTTGCATCTGTGACGATCCTTTTGAACGCTTCTCCGCGTTCTTTGTAGTTTTTAAACATATCAAAAGAGGTTGCACTTGGGCTGAAAAGTATCACATCATCCTCTTTTGCCTCTCTTCGAGCTATCTCAACCGCCTCTTGAAGACTGTGAGCTTCTTCGCAGGGAAAGCCTTTTAAGTCATCTTTCAATATGGGAATCATCTCTCCCATGATCACGACGAATTTGGCCCTCTTTTTTATCTCGTTTACCAGATTGGAATAATCTTTTTCCTTTGGCCTTCCGCCAACTATGAGAATTGGAAATTCGAAATTTTTCAAAGCGGCTATGGTGGACTCGGAGGTCGTGGATTTCGAATCGTTTATGTAAGTTACACCATTGATTTTCATCACGAATTCTTGGCGATGCGCAAGAGGTGAAAAACTGTTTATTCCCTCTTCTATGATTTTCGATGGCACGTTTAACAACGCCGCGATCAGGGCGGCAAAAGCGGCGTTGTAAAGGTTATGAATACCTTTGAGCTTTGAATCAAGCAAGGTGTATTGTGTTCCATCTACCCAAAAACTCGCATTTTCAAGGTCTATGAAGACGTCTCCAAAATCCTTCGAAATGGTGATGCCATCGCTTGGTGGCATGAAGTCGCTGTCAGCGTTGTAGATGAAGATATCGGAATTGGATAATTTCATCTTCGTTGAAATGTACTCGTTCATATCTCTATGCCAATCCAAATGATTTGGTGAGATGTTTAAAATTGCCCCGATATCGGCGTGAAATTCTTCGACTCCCATCAACTGGAAACTGCTTATTTCGAAGATGACCGTTGGAGAACCATCGTATTTTATCGAAGCTGTACCTATATTTCCACCGGTAAAGTGTGGAATTTTGGCACACTTAAGAACGTGATCGAGGAGAGAGACAGTCGTGGTTTTTCCGTTGGTCCCCGTTATCGCCACAACCTTCGGTCGAGAGGGCGCTACGGCGTATCTCCATGAGAATTCCATCTCTCCCATAACGTTCGCTCCTAGAGATCTTGCAACTTTTAACACCTCATTGTCAGGCCTTACAGAAGGACTGTAAACAACGACATCCGCCTGAGAAGCCTTGATGCTGTTTTGACCTTCTTCATAATCGACGTTGTAGCGTAAGAGCTCTTCTTTGTCTTCAGCTGAAAGAAGTCCTCTTTCCGAAACGAAGACCTCTCCCAGTTTTTTCTTCAGTATGAATTTTAAGATCGCTTTGGTACTTACACCGTATCCTATCAATGAAAAGCGCATAAGATTCCCACACTTCCACTCATTATTATGAAATCCAAAGCTAGGAAAGAAAAAGTAACTCTGTTTTCACTTTGACCTTTCATCTCGTAATGATGGTGAATTGGAGCCATTCTGAACACCCTTTTGTGGAAAAATCTTAGACTCACTATTTGAATCGTGTCACATACCAATTCTATAACAAATATCGGAAAAAGTAACATCATCCAAAATTCGTATCCGTAAAGGATTCCCAACGCTCCTATGTATCCTCCCAACGCCAGCGAGCCAACATCTCCCATGAAAACTTTGGCAGGTTTTAAGTTGAAAAACAAAAAGGCCAACACGGCACCCATACTTGTAAGTGTTGTCGTTAGAGGTAAACCTTTGTAGAGTGAAAAAAGCGTAAGCCCTAGCGTACCGATAAAATACACACCACCAGCCAATCCATCCAATCCATCTGTTATGTTCGAAGAATTCGACATACCAACCAAGAAAACGATGGCGAAAACGGGATAGAACCAATGCATGTGCCATTTTCCCATCAAGGGGATCACGGAGAAATCGTGGGTAAATAACCTTTGAGCAAAAATGTACGAAAGCGTGGCCGCGATGAACTGTAAGATCAGTTTTTGATGACTCTTTAAACCTTCCGAACGAACTTTCAGAATCTTTATGATCCCATCGATGTATCCTATTATGAAAAACGAGAAAGTTGAAAGAACCAAAAAAACGTTTTCGAGTCTTCTATCAAATGCTAACGAAACGATCATGAAAACGCTCACGAAAACAAGTCCCGCCATGGTTGGTGTGCCTTCTTTGTAGTTATGCATGTTAGGGCCTTCTTTTCTTATGTGTTGACCCATGTTGTGCTTTTTTTGCCATATGATGAAAAATCTTGTTAGAATAAGCGTAAGGAGAAAAGATAAAGACGTTTCATATATCCACTTCATAGATGCCTCTCTATCTCTTCAACGATTTTTTCCATTGCGTATACTCTTGAACCCTTTATCAAGATGAGATCTCCATCTTCCAAAATCTCGGATAATCTTTGAAAGGAGTATTTTTGTCCAAAGGGATAAAAATCCTTTCCAACGGTAAAAACGGCCTTTGGATTCAAAGAAGATTTTATCTTGGAGAGATAATTCGAGATGTTATCTTCTTTCATCTCTTCCATTGGCGCTAATATCCAAATGGTTTTGTTAGCCCTCAATTTGAAAGCGGTTTGAGTCGAATTGAAAAAAGATTCCAAACTGGAGTTGTAAGTGTCATCGATTATCACGTACTTTTTAACTCGCTTCACGTTCATTCTGCCTTTTAAAAAACGAAAATCTTCCAGGTCTCTCAGATCCCATTTCATTCCAAGTTCATCCATTAACGTCAAGGCAAATTCCAAATCTTCGATCTGCCCCTTGCCCCATATCCCGGTCAAGGCATAATTTTTACCGTTTACCTTCACGATCGTTTTGAAATTCTCATATTCAAACGATTTCACATGTCTTCTTAACGTTCTCCCCTTTGTTCCCAAAAACTTTTTTAGACCTTGATCCTCGTTGTAAAGGACGAATTTTTCGGTGTACTCGACTATCGAGCTTTTCTCCACCATGGGATCGATGTATTTCGAATGTGAACTTCCCACGCATGTGATAACGGAAACATGAGGCTTAAACGTAGAGGAAAGTTGAGCGATATCTCCGGGAAATCTGGCTCCCATTTCTAGCACCGCGTATAAAGGATCATCTGGACCATTCAACAGCGATAACGATATACCAACATCCGTGTTGAGATTTTCAAAACTTTTGCACACACGAGCGTGCTTTCCCAAAAGATGAGCGATTATCTCTTTTGTCGTTGTCTTTCCACAAGAACCCGTTACGGCTATTCTGAAGGAATCTTTTATCTTGTAAAATGCCAACGTGCTTAGCGCTTGCAGGCTGTTTTTTACCTTCACGTACGGTGAAAAATCCAAATCACGTTCGCTAACCGCGTATCCTCCGACTTCGTAAACTTGTGGTATGAAGTCGTGCCCATCTCTTTTGGAACCTTTCAAAGCAAAAAACAACGACGATCTCGAACATTCTTTTGAATTGGAACAAAACGATGAAATTTCCGCATCTTTCCCAACGAGTTTTCCACCACTTATCCTTGCCACATCAGAGAGATTCAATCTTTCCCAGCTCCTTCAAAATCTCAAAGGCCACCTCTTTATCGTTGAAAGGGACTTCGTAGCCATCGAATATTTGAGTCCTTTCGTGTCCTTTGCCGGCTATGACAACACGATCTCCTTTTCTCCATTCCGTAAGGGCTTTTTCTATCGCTACTCTTCTGTCTGGCACGATGTGAAGATTTTCAGTTTGAGTTATTCCCGCCGCGACTTCTCTTATGATGTCCATGGGATCTTCGCTCTTTGGATTGTCGTTGGTTAAAAAGATGACATCGGCGTACTTTTGAGCTACCTTTCCCATCAAGGGACGTTTGCCCCTGTCCGCTTCTCCGCCGGCACCAAACACGAGTATAAGACGTTTTTTGGTGAATTTTCTTATGCTTTTGAGAGAAGCTTCCAAGGCGGCAGGTGTGTGAGCAAAATCCACATAAAAATCGTATTCATTTGCGAAATACCTTTCCATTCTCCCGTTGACGCCTTCGAATTTTTCCGCAGCTTTATGAATAGACGTCCAATCTATTCCAAAGGATCTTGCGGCAAGTATGGCGGCACTCATGTTTTCCGCCATGAATCCACCTATTACTTTGGAAGAAAACGTGTGTTTTTCGCCATTTAACTTCAACGTGAACGTTATACCAGCATCGTTTTCTTTCACAAGATCGAGTTTAACTTCTCCGTTTTTTCCAAATGTGACCACTTTGAATCCCCTTTTTTCAGCCTCTTTGGCGTAACGTGCGTTCCATTTTTCACCGTTCATATTCACGAATACCGTCCCACTTGGCTTTAAAAGATCCAAGAGATGTAGCTTTGCCGCGAAGTAATTTTCAAAGTCCATGTGCGTGTCAAAATGATCTCGGCTTAAGTTCAAAAAGGCTATTCTGTCGAAGTACATACCATCTAATCGTTTCATTTGTAAACCTTGCGAAGACGCTTCGATCGAAGCGTAAGTTGCTCCCTCATCAACAGCCCTTTTCAGTAATTTTGCCGTGTAAAGTGGTGATTGAGTGGTGTGTTCGGAAAATTCGGACCTCGATGGAGTGGCGTTTAAAACGGTAGAAGTGATGGCACACTTTTGACCCGTTTCATCGATTATCTTTTTGAAGAAAATCACAGCGGTTGTTTTACCCTTAGTACCGGTCACGGAAAATGTTTTCAACTTTTCGTATGCTTTACCGTAAAATTCGTAAGCTATTAAAGAAAGGGCAAGTCTGGAGTCCTTTACGACGACGACAGGCTTATGTGTTTTTATCTTCTTTTCACACACGTAAGCGCACGCCGGCGTTTCAGGGGCGACATCATGAGCGTCGAATCGTGTTCCATTTATGCACACGAAAAGAGAAGAGAAAGTTGATCTTCTCGAATCATGTGCGATATCACCGATATGTGGGTCATATTCTAAAGAACGGTCTGTTACCAGACCGTTCTTTGAAAGCACTTTCACTATTTCCGAAAATTTCATCTTCCTATTGAATAAAAAGCGTCTATACCTTTGTAAACTGCGACGTCACCAAGTTCTTCTTCTATTCTAAGAAGTTGATTGTATTTTGCTATTCTTTCACTTCTGGATATGGAACCAGTTTTTATCAAACCCGTGTTCATCGCCACAGCGAGATCTGCTATGAAGGTGTCTTCGGTTTCACCCGAACGATGTGAGACTACACATGTGAAACCATGCGTTTTGGCGTATTCTATGGTATCCAGTGTTTCCGTCACGGTTCCTATTTGATTGAGTTTTATGAGTATGGAATTGGAAGCCTTGAGTTCTATTCCCTTTTTAAGTCTGTTTATGTTGGTAACGTAGTTGTCATCACCAACTATTTGAATTTTGTTTCCAAGTTCCTTTGTGATCTTGACGAATCCGTCCCAATCCTCTTCGTAGAATGGATCCTCGATGGAGATTATGGGATACTTATCGACGATTTTCTTGTAGAAATTCAACAATTCATCCGTCGTTATGTATTCACCGCCAAAATGGTATTTGCCTTTTTCTTCATCGTAGAATGAATCAGGGGCGCTGTCAATGGCAACGTAGATATCTTTTCCGGCTTTGTATCCTGCTTTTTCTATGGCTTCTATTATAACTTCTATGGCTTCTTCGTTTGTTGAAAGTCGTGGAGCGAAACCGCCTTCATCGCCCACCGACGTGACCATTCCTTTTTCTTTAAGAATTCCCTTGAGTGTATGAAAAGTTTCAGCGGCGTACCTCAAAGCTTCTTTGAACGTCGGAGCTCCAGCCGGAACGATCATGAATTCCTGAATATCCAATCCGCTGTCCGCGTGTTTTCCACCATTTACGACGTTCATCATGGGGGTAGGAATTGTTTTCGCGTTTGTTCCACCAAGGTATTCGTAAAGTTCCATGTAAGCCGATCTCGCAGCCGCCCTTGCAACTGCCATGGACACACCTAAAATGGCGTTGGCACCGAGGTTCGATTTGTTGGGAGTTCCATCCAGATCTATCATGACTTTATCAACGTAAGCCTGATCAAAAGCGTTGAGTCCGATAACCTTTGGAGCTATCACTTCGTTCACATTGGCGACGGCTTTTTGAACACCCTTTCCCCCGTACCTTTTTCCTCCGTCTCTTAATTCGAGCGCTTCATTTTTACCGGTTGACGCGCCAGATGGCACTATCGCTCTTCCAAACGAACCATCATCTAAAACCACTTCAACCTCTACCGTGGGATTTCCACGCGAGTCTAAAACTTCTCTTGCCTTTACATCGATTATATCGACACGCATTTGTATTACCTCCTTTTTCCACTCTTCAGGCTTTTGGTTTTTCACCGAGATTTTCATAAAATTATATCATGATTTCTCTTCCATTATCTTCTTTATCTTTTCTGCCACGCCACTTTTTTTGCCCGGCACGCATCTATCGTAAAGGGCTCCTTTTTCAACTATAGCATGAGCATACGCCGAGCATCCAGGATAACCACACATGCCGCAATTCGCACCTGGAAGAACCTTGATTATCTCTTCAACGCGGGGATCTTCTTTGACTTCGAATTTCTTCGCCAAATACGCCAAGCCAAAGCCGGTTACGAATCCAATTCCCCCCAAAAGAATTATGGAATATACGAATACCTGCATCTTCATCACACCTTTATCATACCTGTGAATGCCATAAAACTCATCGAGAGTATGAAAGCCGTTATGAAGGCTGCTGGCATTCCATCAAACGCCGCCGGTAACTCTTCAACGTCCAATTTTACCCTCAAGGATGAAAAAAGGATCAATGCCATGGAATATCCGAGCGACGAGCCGATGGAGTTGAAAATGGTTTCCATAAGGGTGTAATTGTGTTGAACGTTTATAAGGGCCAAGCCCAAAATGGCACAATTCGTCGTGATGAGAGGAAGATATATTCCAAGTGCGCTGTAAAGCTCTGGATTGGTCTTTTTTATGAAAATTTCTATTATTTGAACCAAGGCGGCGATGACTAATATGAAAACCAGTATTTGTAAGAATTCAACGTTCCATGCGATCAACAGCAAATTCAAAAACCATGTCACTATCCCAGCCACGACCATGACGAATATAACGCCAAGAGACATTCCCACGGCCGTATCCATACTTTTGGAAACACCAAAAAAGGGGCACAGACCCAAAAATCTTGAAAGTAAGAAATTGTTCACCAGCATTGCCGCGAAGAGAATCGCAAACAACTTAGCCGCTTCCATTCAAATCACCCCTTGCTCTTCTTCAATGCCTTTTTTCTCACGTTGGATATATGTTTAAACAGGGCCATGTAAAGACCTATAACTAAGAAAGCCCCTGGCGGTAACATGAGTACGAACATCCCGTAAGTTTTTGGCCATACGCTTACGCCGAAGACGCTTCCAACGGATAGCAATTCCCTGGTTATACCGAGTAACAGAATGGCACCTATAAATCCAAGACCCATTCCAACTCCATCCAAAAAAGATTTCCATATCCCGTTTTTCGAGGCAAAGGCTTCGGCACGTCCCATTATTATACAGTTAACGACTATCAGTGGGATGTAAAGTCCTAGATTCGTCCAAAGCTGATACGTGTATCCGTGCATCAAAAGGTTGACTATCGTGACAAAGGAAGCTATCACGGAAATGTAAGCCGGTATTCGCACTTCGTTCGGAATTAATTTTCTCAAAGCTGAGATGAATATGTTTGAAAGAACCAACACTCCCATCGTGGCCAAACCCATTCCCAAAGCGTTTTCAGCGTTCGTGGACGTTGCCAACGTGGGACACAGTCCTAACACCTGAGAAAAGGTTGGATTTTGTCTTATGAAACCAGCGGCGAAAGCCGAAAGTGAGGAGGATGTTTTGGATTGACTCATCATTTCGCCTCCTTTTCAAGAAAAGCGTACATCGCGTTCAAAGTGCTCACAACGGCGCGAGGCGTTATCGTCGCACCCGTCATGATATCGCTTGTCACAACTATCCCCTTCGATTTGTAGTAATTCAACTCTTTTTTGTAATTGGATGGCAAGGGGTAAAGATTCGCATCTTTGTTGACTTTTATTCCGTTTTCAAAACCAGAGTTTGGAATGGAGTAGAATCTCTTTCTCACCTGCGGTTCGTTTATCTTAGCACCCAAACCAGGTGTTTCGTTTGAGTAATCTATCACCCTGATGGCGTTTTCGTAAAAGCCATGTTCTTTCTTTTCAAACGCGGCCACCGTCACCACTCTTCCTCCAAAACCTATACCATATCCTATCAGAACGTAAACGGGGTTTCCGTTCTTCGCTTTGAAAACGTAAGCCGGTGAAAGAACGTAACCTTTCACTTTTGGATCGCTGTACAGAATCCCAGTAGGATTGGATTTCCATATCTTCGCCTTCAATTGGGCCAAGTTTTTCGGAATTTCGTTTTCACTTATCAAGAGTTTTCCGGTATTTGGATCCGTTAAAACCGCTTTTATGGCCGTCAATTTCGCCTCTAAATCCGATTTCGCTATCGGTTGCTTCGTTACGATGTACACCCAAGATAAGATCACGGCGATTGCCACCATCAGAATCGTTAACAACATGGCCGTCTTGAAGTATTTACCCATTCTTCTTCACCTCCCCAAAAACCTTGGGTCGGCTGATCTGATCGATAAATGGAACCAAGGCATTCATCAACAATATCGAAAAGTTCACTCCCTCTGGATAAGCTCCAACGTACCGTATCAAAACGGTGATGACACCGCAACCCACACCAAATATCCATTTTCCCTTTGAGGTTATAGGACTTGTCACCGGATCAGTTGCCATGAACAGTGCACCCAGCATGACTCCACCCAACAATATCGCTGTTGTGGGATCTGGATAGGCTCCAGGATTGACAAGCCAATAAATTGCGGATATTCCGAAAGTCGTTCCTATGTACGCCACCGGTATTTCATATGAAACTATGCCTTTCCACCATAAATACAAGAATCCACCTATTAAAGCCAACGCACTCATTTCACCGGCGGATCCTGGAATATTTCCCAAGAAAGCGTTTTGCATCAAATTTGGAAAGACGGAATTCGCTTCAGCCATACCATGCATCTTTATAACTCCCAATGGAGTGGCGGTCGTTTGGAGGTTGAAAGCGGATTGAGAAAAATGAAACCAATCCACTTTGGGCCATGTTGTCATCGCTGCAGGGAAAGATATGTACATGAAGAGCCTTCCAACAAGAGCAGGATTGAATGGATTGTTTCCTATTCCTCCATAAACTTCTTTTCCTATCATTACGGCAACGAAAACGCCTATGGTCATCATCCACCAAGAGATGCCAGCCGGTACGTTCATGGCCAACAACAGACCTGTTACCGCCGCTGAACCGTCTGGAAGAAAATCCTTTTTCTTTCTCATGTATCTCATGGTAAAAAATTCCAAAGCTTCCGCTAAAACCATGGAACCGATTTCTATCAACAGCATGTACCATCCCCACATGAGAACGGCTAAAATGGATGCTGGCGCTAGCGCGATCAACACGTCCAACATTATCTTTCTTGTGGAGATGTTATCGTGAATGTGAGGGGCAGGTCCCAGCATGAATTTCATCTTCATCGCCTCCCAAGAGCTCTAACTACCGTCTTTGCCGTTTTAAAAGCTTTAACGTGATCTATATTTGAAGGGCAAACGTAGGCGCAAGATCCGCACTCTATACAATCCATGAGATGATGCTCGCTCATATCGTTGAATTTCTTCTTTTTGAAGAGTTTGTAAAGCAGATAAGGCTCTAAATTCATGGGACACGCTCTGACACATCTCCCACATTTTATGCAGTTCATTTCGGTTCCTTTTTTCACAATCTCATTTGGCAACAGCGTCACTCCAGAGGTGCCCTTCATGACTCCTATATTCACATCGTCCACCGCTATTCCCATCATGGGACCACCCAATATCAATCTCGAGTTTTCTTCTTCAATACCGGCAAGTTCCAGAAGTTGTGAAATGGGTGTGCCTATTCTTACAAGAAAATTTTGGGGATTTTTCACGCCTTCTCCGGTTACGCTAACTCCCCTTTCGATCAGGGGTTCTCCGTATTCCAATGCTCTGTACATCGCACGGGCGGTGGAAACGTTTTGAACCACAACTCCCACATCCATTGGCAATCCACCGGTGGGTACCTTTCTACGAGTTATGGCGTATATCAAATGTTTTTCTGAACCTTGTGGATATTTCGTGTGAAGCTTCACCACTTCGATGTTTGGGTATTTTGAAGATGCGCTTCTCATCTTCTCTATCGCCTGAGGCTTGTTTTCTTCTATTCCAACGTATATTTTGTCCACTTTCAACGCCTTAGAAAACGCAAGAGCCCCTTTCAAGATTTCTTCGGGGTATTCCTGCATCATTCTATCGTCTATTGTAAGGTAAGGTTCACATTCTGCGCCGTTGATTATCAAAGTATCAACCTTTTTTGTGGGAGAAAGCTTAACGTGGGTAGGAAACGTCGCTCCACCCATTCCAACAAGTCCAGCTTCTTGAGCACGCTTAACGATCTCATCCGGTGTGAATTGATCGTACGCTTTTACCGGTTCGAGCTTTTCCCATACATCTGATCCCTTTCTCTCTATCACCACCACATCCGATGGTTGCGAAGTGACGGGATGCTTCTTCTTTATCACTTCCTTTATCGTGCCGGTTATTGGAGAGTGTAACGAAGCGGAGACGAAACCATCAGCTTGGGCTATTATCTGACCCGTTTTGACCTCTTGACCAATTTCAACCACCAATTTTGGAGGTTTTCCAAGGTTTTGAGCGAGAAACAAATACGCTATCTCTGGGGGTTGAAGCCTTTTTATAGGCGAATCTTTTGCCAACTTTTTAGTTGGAGGATGTATTCCACCTTTGAAAGTCCACACCTGCAAGTAAATCATCTCCTTACATCGTGAAATGCTTCAATTTCTTTCTCAAATTTTCAATATGTTCTCGTCGCTCTTCATAGCCATCTCTTTCCATAAGAGCGTACGTGTTCATCTTTCCCAATTCAACTCCCGGTTGATCGAAGGCGTTGATACCGTACAGAGAAGCCATCGCCGTTACAGTTAACTCGTAATAGAAGAAGAAGCTTCCGACTTCTCTTGGAGTTATACTTTCAAAAGAAATGGTCAAATTTGGCCTTCCCTTCTCCATAAGCGCCAGAGCCGTCGCTTCTTGTTCTGAATTTATGAGACGTTTCATATCTTTTCCACCAAGATAGGAAAGTGATTTCTTATCCTCATGCACTTTGGGTATTTTTAAGTTTCTTCTGAATTTTTCAACCCTTAAAAAGGTTATTATCTTATCGTTTGGTCCCTCCATATAAAGTTGCACCTGAGAGTGTTGATCGATTGTACCCAAAGATTTGATCGGGGTTTGACCGGCATTTATCACCTCTCCCGTTAGATCTTTTTCCTTTCCCAGAGATTCGGCCCATAACTGCCTGTACCAATCCGCCATCGTGTAAAGTGCGTTTGAGTACGGCATCATCACCGAAATTCGTTTTCCTCTCTTTGAGTAAAGATAATGAAGGGCGGCGTTAAAAAGTACTGGATTTTTCAACGTATCATCTTGGGACAAAAAAAGATCCAGCACATCTTTAGCACCGATGATCATCTCGTTTACGTCTATTCCGACCATCGCCGAGCTTAACAATCCAACAGGAGTTAAAACGCTAAATCTTCCTCCGACATTTGAAGGGATTGTAAAAGTCGTGATATCGTCATCTATGGAAATTTTCCTTAAAGCTCCTTCATTCGGATCTGTTGTGAATACAAGGTGTCTACTGGGGTCCAATCCCCTTGATTCCAAGATTCCCCTTATCACCAAATAGTTGGCCATCGTCTCCGCCGTGGAACCTGATTTGCTTATCACGTTGAAAAGAGTGTTTGACGGGTCTATCATATCCAATATAGAAGCTATGTGCTCCGGATCGACGTTGTCCATAACGAATAAGCGAGGATGACCATCTCTTTCTTTCTCGTTTAAAGAATTCCAATGCGGATGCAATAGCGCACCTTGTATGGCTTGAATTCCAAGCGCCGAACCGCCTATGCCTATCACGACGAAATTATCGAATTTCGCGTTTTCTTTAGCGAAATCCATCACTTTCCGTCTTTCTTCCACGTTATTCAATATCTTCACAAAACCTGGAGCGCTTTGTCTAAACGATTCCAAAAAACCGTGTAATTTCCCTGAGATGGCTTTAACATCATCCAAGGAGACACCGTCTTGAATGTTTTCCGCTATGGAATTCGTGAAGTCAAATTTCAGCAAATTGATCACCTCGTTATTTAAAGCTTTAAGCGGTTCAACGGTTCAATAAAATCAATAGGTAATGATGCTTTTGATTTCGTATCCCTTCAACTTTTCACGTGGATTCAAAAACGATAATTCTCCCAAAAAAACCATTCCAACTACTATCCCACCAAGTTTTTCAACAAGATGAGACATGGCAAGTGCAGTGCCACCAGTTGCCAGTATATCATCAACTATGACGACTTTATCATCCGGGTCTATGGCATCTACGTGCATTTCTATCTTTTCTTTGGCGTATTCAAGAAAATACTCTTCGCTTACGGTAAAATATGGGAGTTTTCCGGGTTTTCGGATTGGAACGAAACCTATACCTAATTTGTAAGAAATAGGAGATGCGAAAATGAATCCTCTCGCTTCCGCGGCCACTATTATATCTGGATTGAATTCCTTCACAAATTCCGTCATCTTGTCGATGACGTAGTTAAATGCTTCTGGATTTTTCAGAAGGGGAGTTATATCTTTAAACACAACACCTTCGGTGGGAAAATCAGGTACATCTCTTATGTAGGTTTTTACATCCATTTCTTTAAGCACTCCTTTTACTGTTTTAATGAAGAATTTCTTTAACATCGTAAGTATCATAACATAATTTTTTACCTTTGATTCTTGGTAAACAGAATGGCTCTTAAAAAAGAAAGCGCTTTTTTCACTCTTTCATCAGAAAAATTCATACTCAAAACGATTTTGGCCGTTTTGTAAACATCGGGTAAAAGTAGGTCGTACTTTTCTATCTCTTCAAGTTTGAATGGCTTGTTGAACTCATCTTTTGTAAGTTGAAAAACAAAATTTCCGTTTGAGAGAACGATTATTCTGTCCGAATTTTTCAACGCAAACTCCACAGAATGTGTAACGATCACCACGCTCTTTCCCAAAGAATGAAATTTATTCACGAGTGACGAAAACCTTTCCACACTTACCGGATCCAAGCCGCTTGTCGGTTCGTCGAATACCAAATATTTAGGATCGCACGCTATTACGGAAGCTATGGCGACCTTTCTCTTTTCTCCACCTGACAGAGAAAAGGGTGATTTGTAAAGATTTTCCATGGATATTCCGACCATTTCAACGGCTTTCATCACCAATTCCTTAACACGCTCTTCGCCAAAACCAAAGTTGATTGGGCCAAAAGATATCTCTTTTACCACGTTTTCTTCGAAAAACTGATGTTCTGGATATTGAAAGACGATGCCAACTTTCCTTCTCACATCGAAGACCGATTCACCTTTTTCATCCGTCGCCACTCCATCAACCGTTACCCTTCCCCTGCTAGGCTTTATAATGCCGTTCATGAGTTGAACCAAAGTCGATTTTCCGGAACCGGTTTTTCCGAGAATCGTGAGAAACTCTCCTTCTCTTATCTCCAAGTTTATGGCGTTCAGTGCTCTTTTTTCAAAAGGTGTGCTCGGATTGTACACGTATTCGACATCCTCAAATTTTATCGCCAAGTGCTTTCAACCTTTCTTCTAATTCTTCCTCGCTCATGAAACGTTCTATGAGTCCATCCTCGTACAACATGTATTGAAACTCAAGAAATTCAGACTTTCCGAATTCTTCCCTTACCTTGCTCAAGATGTCAACGGGATTTCCGTCGAAAAGTATTCTTCCATTTTTAAGATAAACGACCCTCTTTGCCACCACTATCTCTTCGAGGATATGTGTGGAAAACAAGATCGTTTTTCCATCTTCATTTAGTTTTCTCATTATTTCCAATATCTTCTTTCTTCCAATTGGATCTATCATCGAAGTGGGTTCATCCATTACTATGTACTTTGGTCTCATCGCTAAAATAGATGCTACGCATAGAAGTTGTTTTTGACCTCCAGAAAGATGGAACGGTTCTCTTTTTTTCTGAGCACTTAAACCCACAAAATCGAGAACTTCATCCACCCTTCGTATCATCTCTTGCCTTGGTATGCCTATATTTTCCATCCCAAACGCCACATCTTCTTCAACGGTTGTGCCAACGATTTGACTTTCCGGATTTTGAAATATCATTCCAACTTTTTTTCTGATTTCCCAAACGTTTTCCCTTTGTGTCGTCTTTAAACCATCCACACACACACAGCCTTCGCTTGGAGTAACAAGAGCGTTCAGCATCTTGAAAAGAGACGTCTTTCCAGAGCCGTTCAAGCCCAACAAAACCACGAATTCCCCATCTTCGATATCCAAGTTTATGCCGTTCAAAACCGGTTTAGCTTCGTATGAGAAGAAAAGATCCCTTATCTTTATCATCTTCGAACCTCTTTTTTAGAAAGGTATAAATGTATACCGCCGCTTTTTGCAAGCGTTTTCACGTTGGAAAACACGTTCTTCATCTCTCTTTCCACGGTTTTTCCAGCTTTGTTATGAAATCCAACACATATGAGAGCGCCATCATCTTTTAAATGTGCCTTTGAATCTTGGATCAATTTCACCCATACCTTTTTTCCAGCTGCGATCGGAGGATTGAAAACGATAAAATCAAATTTCTTTTCATTCCAAACTGAAAAACCGTCACCGGCTTTTACGGTAGCGAAGATGTTGTTGTTCTTTGCGTTTATCTTCGCATATCGAACGGCCCTTTCATTTACATCGCTCATGTAAAGATTTATATCCACAAATATGGTTTTTAAAGCTATTCCAATCAAACCGTAACCACAGCCGAGATCTAAAACATCTCCATACAAAAAGGGAACATGCTTTATAAGCATCAAGGAGGCCCTATCCGCTTTTCCAAATGAAAATACACCGCTTACGCTTAGGAAACGAACTTTTTTGTCTTTTAACTTCACGACGAATTCTTTCTCAACAACCTTACTCGTGGGATGTTGACTGAAGTAATGTTCACTCATGGCTATCGCTTCCAAATTCGCAAAGCTTCTCAAGCGGGCAACCCCTACATATTGGTTTCGATCTGCAATGGGCCTTGGAATGTTGAACCACAAGTGCATGGAATTCACCCAGCTCTTCCGCGTCTTTAAAGGCATTCAACAGTTCTTTTTCATCTGTGGATTTAAAAACATCCCTTGAGAACAGTCTGTAAAAGAATCTCTTCGTGTAGGTATCCAAGACGAAGACTTTTCGCTTGAAAATGTAAAGCAGTAAAGAATCAGCGGTTTCTTTTCCTATACCGTTTACACTCAGCAAGGCTTTTCTCAACGTTTTCGTGTCCAATTTTTTCATTTCCTCAAAATCAAATGAGAAATCACTGAAAAACCGCAAGAAATTCCTTAAACGTTCAGCCTTCAATCGCGGGAAACCAGAAGGTTTGATGGCATTCGCGATCTTTTCACTGGAAGCGACGTACATTCTATAAGGTTCTAAAAGCCCGAGTTTTTCAAGATTTTTTATGGATACTTTCACATTTCTCCACATGGTATTCTGAACCAAGATGGCTCCGACGGCTATTTCAAAAGGCGTGAAAGCCGGCCACCACCCTTGTGGACCGTAGGTGTTAAAAAGCGTTTCAAATATGTAGCGTATCTCAGAAGAAGTCATCTTTTGCATGTTTCACCTTTGAGATGAGTTAAATGAAGGATAGGAGAATTCTTCTTCTTTAACTATTTTTCCATTCACAGCGATGGCAAGCACATGAATACCTTTGGTGGGTCTCCACAAAGTAAACATTTGAGGAAAATCTCCCTCCACATCGACTGGAATTCCATCGATGTATGCTTTTACGTTTAATTTTTTCACATCTATACCACCAACAAAGAATGGAATTTTAAGGTAATGACTTCGTTTGGAGGGACTCAAATCCTTTTTTAATTCGGGAAAGATAACGGCAGTTGTCGAATCTTTTGAAAGCACCAAAATTTTACCGCTTATCACCTTTTTTATTCCGGTTACATCGTACATCGTACACGTCGCTTGAAAGATTTCGTTGTTCTCACAATGAAGCGAAAAATGGAAGTTATAAATGTTGTTTGAAGATGAAAATATCTCTTTTACATTCTTACCGATTTGAAGTTCAACGACTTTCACTCCGTTAGGAGAGTAAGCGTAAACGCTAAATGTTGCATCCTTATCACTTTGAAGCACCTGTGGAAAATTCACGAATTGCGCGTAAGGAGGGGTTTTTCTCTCGTTGATCACGTTTAAATCCATCTGCTTAGTCGTTATCAAACCTTGGTTGTTAACCGCTGTTAAAGATATATGATGAACCCCTTCCGTTGGAAAAACCCATTTCAGCGTTTCCTCATTGGAAACAGGTACATTTTCTCCATCTATTTCCAGTGAAACGTTTCTTATTCCGCTTTGTAAATCGTACGCTTTGATGGTCAAAGGAAATTCAACATCTTTTGTTATCTTTTTAGGAGATAGAATTTTAATCATCGGTGGTGTGGAATCCGCAACGAAGAATTTATCGGTTTTCGTAGCCACATTTCCAGCCCTATCCTGAGCTACAACCGTGACACTGTATGAACCATAAACACCAAGCCAATTAGCAACAAAAACATCACTCCCCTCCGTTGTCAAGGGAAGAGGGGAATGATTCAATTCAAATGCCACTTTTTCCAGTCCGCTACCCGTATCTAAGATCTTGGCTTTGAAATATATCATGTGTTGAGAAAGCAAAGTGGCCGATTTTGTGAAATCCAAAATCAAAGGTTTGGTGTTGTCCTTCACAAGGACACAAGATGATAGTAACAAAGTCAATAGCACGAGTAGAGAAATCAAAAGAAAAAGTCTGTTCAAAATGTTAATCCCACTCCCAATCTCCATCCATCTATTCCACTTACACTCCAATTAGGCTGATAATACAATCTTCCTTGGATTTCGGCAAAAAACGACATTGTCTTCAAAAAGACATCTACTCCAGCCTTGTAATACAGAGTTTCAAAATCTATTGGTCCGAAGCTCGAACTTTGTGTATCGTAAATCGTCAATATTCCGACTCCAGCGTAAGGTCTAATCTCACCACTTGGAAGGGAAAGAAGTAAAGTTGGAAGTAAATTCCAATTTTTCACACTTCCAATTTTTCCAAGATCGAAAGTGTTTCCCAAGTTCCCTTCAACCGTGAGTTCTATTCCAACTTCTCCTATGGATTTGATTGTAACACCACCAAAATAACATGAACTTGCATCTGAGGTGATTCGTGACACGTTCACTTCCAACGCTGCCATCGCAAAAACCTGAGCTATTAGAGCAAAGCTCAAAAGTAAAAATATCATCAGTGTTTTTTTCATATTTCAATCGTTTTTAACGATCTACACCTCCTTGATGAATTTTTTGGGGTACTTTGTTTGACAATTTAACGGACTCAATAGAGTGTCAAGAAGAGAGAAATTATCATCGCCGATAAGATCCCAATTACGGCCCACCATGAGAATGGAAGAAGTGGAAATGGCCTTTTTACGATGATCGAACATGGTACAGAGGTAGAACTTGCTGGATTCATTGAATTGACCGCTATCACTTCTATCTTATGGGTAACATCGTATCTGTCAATTGTTATTTCAGTGTTCGCTTTTCCATCCACCAAAATTTTCACTTGAGGAGTTCCACACTTTGTTACAACGTGTGGGACGATCTTAAAAGAAATGGGTAAACTCTCTTCGCGAACGATCGTGGTTTCCCCACTTCGACAAACTATCTTTGCACCGTTTCTATTTATTAATTCTACGAAATCTACCTTTGGAACATTTAAACATATCGGTTTGAAGATCGTAGAATTGAACGTTTTTCCCAGTACGTTTTCCATTTTTACGTTAAGAACTAAAGTTGGATTTTCATTTAAGTGTAAGTTGGAATAGGTAAGCGTTGCTTGCCATTCTTCACCATTTTGAATACCTTTTATACCGTTTACCCAAACGTTCTTCATCAGAACGGAACTGTCCACCTTGAATTTCACCTTGACCTTCATCTGAGTTCCGGTAACGTTTGGGAACACTTTCAGATCATGAATTGTAGGCGTTGAAGATGTGATGACGTTTACGGTTTTTTTGACCGTTATTTTCTCTCCACTTACAAGCTCAAGCTGAGCTTTGAAGGTGTTATAACCGTTTTCAAGTTTTTCCACTTTTTCGTCAAAGGTATATTCGACCACTTTAGGTGAATCTACAAAAGGTGATAAAACTTCATCGAAAATTTTTTCATCGTCTCTGTAAAAACTTATCTCTTTTTTTCCAAACTTTGGACCAAGAATGGCATACAGTTTCATCTTTACAGCTTTTCCCGAATACGTGGAAGATGGTGTCACGAAAAACGTGAGAGGTGCGTTTTCATCAAAAGAAATTTTGGGTGAGAGTACAACTACCGTTGCAACAGAAGTGTCCCACGGATCTGATTTCGTTGCGGCCACGATCGTAAGATAACTGTAAAGACCGTTAAGATGGTAACTCAACCTCAAAAAGCCATCTTTTGTTTTTTTCATTCCACCGTTTTTCAGCAAAACGGAATAAAGCACGTTTGTTTGCGAAGAAAAGAAGGTTAAATTCACCTCTCCGTTTTTATCGGGAACTGCTATCGACGGAAAAACTTCAAAGGCTGGGCCAATTCCCACAGAATGGGTTATGAAAGGTAAAGACTGGCCCCACGCTGTTGAAAACAGCGTGAGAACCAGTATCATCAGCGTTGCTTTGATCGTCTTCATCTTAGAAATGCCACTCTGTGAAGTTATTCCCGATCGCATTTCCCGCGTTATCCGTGACATTTTCGATCTCCACCTTATACACCTTGTCCGTTTCTATCTTCTTGTTATCTTTGAATGCGTAAACGTATATCGTATCTCCTTTTATCTTTCCAATACCGCTCAAAACTTCTTTTCCATCCTTGGATATAAGCTTGACTTTGGGATTGCCTTTGACGTTTTCGCTCATCTTCACCATCAACGGTATCCCATCTTCATTTGCCAAGACGCTCTTTATGTAGGGTGGCACGGTATCCACTTCAACGTCTTTCGTCAAAAGCTCAGAAGAATTACCCGCCATGTCATACGCTATCAAACTTATGGATATTCCTTTGTCGTTTATGCCACTTAAGACTTGGCGTAAGTTCACAACCTTAGTTCCATTTTCACCGTAGACGTTGTCGTAGAGGATTCTTCCATCTTCCAATTTTACCATCAAATAGGCGTATTTCAAATATTCATCCTTGACGAAGATCTTCACGTTTGCGCTTGAAGTCGTGTTTATGACATGTGGCGCTTCTACATTCACAACGGGTGGAGTGTTGTCCACAACCACCGAAAAATGTCTCGTAAGCGTTGAGGTTTTTCCATTTATTCTGTTTGTGGAAATGACCTTTACGAAATGTGTACCGTCGATTTCACTTCCATTTTTAACGGCCACTTTTGAATCGTCGATGTAGAGTTTCGTTTGAGGCTTTACTTTACCATCCGTGGTCGCAAAATACCACAATTCCGGTTCGCCTTTGAAGAAGTATATGCCATTGTCTTTCAGTTCCATGGTCTTTCCGTCATCTTTTAAATAAAGTTTTATCGTTGGAGGATTCGCATCAACAAAGGTGTTCGTGGAATAAACGCATTTGTTTCCAAACACATCGACGGCTATTATCTTCAAATTGAACATTCCACTGTCTTTATAGTTAGGAGTCGTCAACGTTGCACTGTAGAGATCTGGTCCGATTTTATCCATGATCTTGTCGTTTATCGCGACGTATTTCGTTATTCCAATTCCCCTATCTTCAACTTTCGCCGTCACTCTTATCTTTTGATTTGGCGCGCTTGTAGCGGCAAATGTCACGTCGGATATGACCGGACAAAGTTTATCGAACGCAACGGTATAAACCACTGTTTTGGTAATAACTTTGTGATTTATGATATTTGTGGACTTGACGGTTACCTTGTACGTTCCGTCTTTCGTGATCAAAGTCGCGTTCTGTGAAAGGAAATTACCATTGCACCATGTTTTCAACAACGGTGCCACATGCGAATCGGTGTTGGCCGTTATTTGGATGAAAAACGGTACATCTTTTGACCAGTACTTTCCATCTTTTTTGTGGTTATTCGGAAAGATCTCAACATCCACGCTCGGTGCCGTGGCATCAACGAAGATATCACAGGATGATTTGGATGTGTTTCCAAGCAGATCTTTCGCTTCAACGTTTATCTTCCAGTGACCACTCTTTTTCCAATTTGGACTGGTCAGAGGGGCGACGTATTCGTCATCACCGATTTTCGTTGCATCGACACCGTTTATCGTTATCTCTTTAATTCCTATTCCGCTGTCGATGGCTTTAACCTTGATTTCCACTTTTTGGTTTGGTCCCACGGTTGCCGGACACGTGATGTTTTCGATGAGAGGCGGAACATCATCAAAGGCCACTTTCACGTTCTTTGTAACGCTCGTGGAGTTTCCATTCACCCTGTTGGTGCTTTTGACTTTTATCGCATGAGAACCACTCGAGTTTACATCCAAGATGTAACTTCCGCTCGTTTCATCGTAAACTTCATTTCCATCCAAGAAGACTCTCAGTTGTGGATCGACGCCCGATTTTACGCTTGAATGTACATCGAATTCCATCGGTTTGTCCTTGTTCCAATAAATATCCTTGTAGAAAAGGTTGGCCTCTGGCTTTATTGAAATGACCGGCCAGCTCGCATCAACGAATATTTTGAATTTCTTTGTGATGGTCGTTGAATTGCCAACTTTGTCCGTCAAAGTTACACTCACCGGATATTTGTTTATGCCATCTTTCAATTGAGGTATTACGAATGTACGTCCATTTCTATCTTTCGTGTATTTGGACTTTATGGAAGAAATCTTTATGTCTTTCAGGCCGACTCCCGTTCCATCTGTGGCCGTTATAGTTATCTCCACTTTGGAAGCGGGGGGAACGGCCTTGTAACCTTCCGCGTTTGTGAGCGCATTTGGGAAGAACTTTATGTTCTCTATCGTTGGAACCTTATCATCCATTTTGAAGGCGAATTTCAACGTCGTGGAAGATTTGAATCCATTGATGGGATCGACAACGGTTGCGGAAATGGTGTAGACGTGGGTTCCGGGTGTTGAAATGGAAGTTTCAAAACGAGGAGTTATCTCTTTTTTGCCGTTGACGGTAAAGTCCACCTTTTCACCGCATCCGTATCGTTGACTCGCCACGGAAGCATCTACGCTTATCGTTAAAGGCGTTGAAGATTTCCAAAGGATTTCTAAATTCTTATCTTTTTGTACGTAAGCTGCGTTTGTGTTCACGATTAGCTCAGGTTTTGAATCATCCACGAAAACGCTCACTGTCTTGGTTGCTTCGTTTCCAGCGTTATCCACCGCCAACACCGTGATTTCCCACATTCCCGTTTTCTCTGGTGTTTCGAGAGTTGCTACATACATGTTTTTTGCAAGCCTATCCGCAATTTTTCCATCTATCTTCACGTAATCAATGCCACTTAACGTTGAAACGGCCGTGACCTTGAATTTTACGCTCGTCGAACCTGGTAAACATTTATTCAGTTTCGAAATCTTTATCTCAGGAAGGGCGTTGTTGAGGGTGTAGCTGAGAGATTGAGTGGAAATAACCTGACCAGTCACGTCTACAACGGCAACGGAGAAAATGTGTCTTCCATTTGGTATTTTGGAAGTGTTCACTTCGAATTTTTTTGCTTCTTTTGGAAAGTTCAAAGGCAAGGCAGGATACGGGTTTTTCCAAGTCTTTTTCACCTTTCCGTCAACGAAGTACCTAACTTCTTTTACACCTATACCTCCATAGACTTCAACTTCAAATGAGGCGTTTCCCCTGAAAGAACCCTTTTTGACCTTCATTTGCGGTTTCAACACTATTACAGGTTTTGCGTTGTACGAAATTTCCACATTTTCTTTGGCACTTTCTTTCATACCTTTGGCGTTTACAATCGATACCGTAAGAGATGTCGAGAATTCAGTCAATTGGGCTGGAATTGTTGGAGCTCTGAGATAAAAGACGGCTGGCACTGAAGTTTTGGTTGCGATTTGTCCGTTGAATTTCACCATCACGAGTGATACGTTTTGTATGTCCGAACTCACGAATACCGTAAATGGGGCCTTGGGAGGAAGTGCTTGAGGAGATATTCTTACGTTGATTTGGCCTAAAACCAACGTTCCCAACACGACGAGTAGAACCACGATGAAAACCCTTTTCACTTTCATTCCCCCTCTCGATCTTGACTCAATTTTGAGACAAATTGAAGTGAAAAACAAACTGGTGGAGGCGAACCACGCCGTACAATTTACCCAAAATAAGGGTTCACCTCTCTTCTATCTTGATAAAGCCGTTTTTGTACAAGGTTACCTT